>NZ_JBSGSG010000019.1:0-137309 GCF_053606765.1 Streptomyces sp. NPDC055189 | reverse complement strand
GTGGGGGCGTCGCACATCCAGGTGTGCGACGCCCCCACTCCGCCTGCCCGCGGTTTGCCTATCCGCGCTGCGGCGCGCTGGTGCTCGCCCGGGGAACCAGCCGGGCGGCCGGGACCTGGCTGTCCTCGACGGGCTCCTCGTCGACAGCGGCCAGCAGAATCCGCGCCGCGCTGGCGCCGTACTCGGCGATGTCCCTTGTCAGCGCGGTGAGTTGGGGGCGTACGACCTGGGTGAAGGGCGAGTCGTCCCAGGCGACCAGGGACAGGTCGCGCGGCACGTCGAGGTTCAGCTCCTGCGCCACCGAAAGACCGGCGACCGCCATGATGTCGTTGTCGTAGACGATCGCCGACGGGCGTTCCGCGGCGATCAAAAGCTTGCGGGTGGCCCGCGCTCCCTCGTCGCCCGAGTAGTCGGTGTGCACCACTTCGGGGTCGGGCAGACCGGCGGCGCGGCAGCCCGCCCCGAAGGCGGCGTCGCGCACGCCCGTGTGGGCGAGCTCGGGCAGGCCCGCGACGCGCGCGATGTGGCGGTGCCCGAGAGCCGCCAGGTAGGCGACGGTCTCGTGGATGCTCGCGCCGTCGTCCGACCATACGGCGGGCACGGAGCCGGCCGCCTCGGGCGGGCCGAGGGCCACCACGGGCAGGTCCATGGCCGCGAAGGCCGGGATGCGCGCGTCGTCGTCGTGCAGGTCCACGAGCAGGGCGCCGTCCACCCGGCCCTCGCCCCACCAGCGGCGATACAGCTCGATCTCGTCGTCGTGGCTGGTGACGGTCTGCAGCATGAGCGCGATGGACCGCGGCGCGAGTTCGGACTCGATGCCGCTGATCAGTTCCATGAAGAACGGCTCGACGCTCAGGGTGCGGGCGGGACGGCAGACGGCCAGGCCCACCGCGCGGGCCTTCGCGCCGTTGAGGGCACGCGCCGCGTTGCTCGGCCGCCAGCCGACGTCCCGCGCGATGGCCTTGATCTTCGCCCGGGTCTGCTCGGAGACACCGGGCTGGTCGTTGAGGGCGTAGGACACCGCGACCTTCGAGACTCCCGCGCTGCGGGCGATGTCCGCGATAGTCGGCCGTTTCATGCGCCCTCCTGCTGTACCGGTTCCGCACTTCAGCGGCCGACCTTACCGGCCGGCCGCTGAAGTGCACGCATCCGCGCACTGAACCGGGGTTCAGGACTTGGTGCAGGTCTTGCCGTTGAGGGTGAAGGCGTCCGGTGCGGCGTTGTTTCCGGTGGAGGAACCGTTGAGGCCGAAGCTCACCGACCCGCCCGCCGGGATGGTCTTCGTCCAGGACTCGGGTGTGACGTGTACGCGGGCCCCGTCCTGGGTCGCCCTGGCGTTCCACACCGAGTTGATCTTCTGCTGGGCGGGGAAGGCGAAGTCCAGGCCCCAGTCGTCGACCTTCTGCGTGGACGGGTTGCGGACGGTGATCTCCGCGTTGAAGGAGTTGCCCCAGTCGCTCAGGCGGTAGGTGACGGCGCAGGCGCCGCTCCCGCCACCTCCGTCGGATCCGGCGAAGACGCTGGCCTCCTTGGCGGTGGCCTTGATGCCGTTGGCGCCGTCGAACAGGCGCCTGCCCCAGCCGGAGAGCTGGGCCGCGTCGAAGTTCTGGACAAGGTCCAGGTATTCCACACCTCCGCCGTTGCCGCTCCAGGACCAGCCCATGTAGCCGATGCCCAGCGACTGGGCGGTGGCCATGATGGCGTCTTCGTCGGGGTTGCCGTCGGAGTGCATGTCACCGAACTCGCCCACCACGACGGGTAGTTTGGCCGCGGTGAAGCGGTTGAGGTAGTCACTGACCTCGGCCGGGGTGTCGTAGACGCCGTACATGTGGATGTCGAAGAGGGTGTTCTTGTCCGGGTCGGCGGCGAAGACACCGGCGGCGTTGTCCCGCATGGTGAAGGACCAGTCCTGGCCCCAGTTGGGGGCGTCGACCATCAGGGTGTGATCGATGCCGCCGTCGCGCAGGCGGCCGATGGCGGTCTTGGTGTCGCCGGTCCAGGCCGCGTAGTTGGTGTTGCCGTAGGGCTCGTTGCCGATGTTGACCAGGACGTATTTCTCCTGGCCCATGAGGGCGCTCTTGACGTCCAGCCAGTAGTCGACGGCCTTGGACAGCGGGGCCGCGGCACCCGCCTCGCCGTATCCGGTGGTGTCGTGGGCCTCAAGGACGCAGATGAGCCGGTTCTTCTTGCACTCGTCCACCACGCGGGCCACGTCGGCGGTGTCGTTCTTGGTCCACTGATCGCCCGTACTCAGCACCACGCGTACGGAGTTGGCGCCCTTGGCCTTGATGTCCTTCAGCGCCTGGCCGGTCCGGTCGGGGTACCAGGCGTGGGCGTGATTGACGCCCCTCAGCACGAAGTCCTTGTCGTTGGCGTCCAGCAGCCGTCCGTCCCGGATGTGGAAGCCGGGAGATGCGGCGGCCTGGGCGGCCGGGGCGGCGGTGAGGAAGGAAGCGCAGGCGGCGAGCAGGGTGCCTGTCGCGACGGCGGCTCGAATTCGTCTCATCCAGTGCTCCTGGTTCGGTCGGTGGGTGCCGCGGCCCGGGGCGTGCGGGTCCACGGGGGCGGGGCGTGGCTTACCGGCGGGGGCGGTGCAGGCACGACGCCCGCCCGCGTCGGAGGAACGCCGTGGGCGCCGGTGCCGGTCGTGCGGTGTGCGGTCAGCGGTGGTGCCGGCGCCGCACGGGTGGCGCGGCTCGTACGCCGGGCGGCGGCGGGCCCGAGCGGTACTCGGGAAGGCAGTCGGGCCCTCGGCGCACCCCTCGGCCCGCGTACATACGGTCCAGGCGAGCCGGTCCGGAGCTTCCGCCCGGCGACGGCCACGACATTAGGGGCCGTGGAGGCGCGGCACAACGCTTTGCGCAGAACCGGTTAAGTTACCGGTGGTTCGAGAGAGGTTCGACGCTCAGGACGGACCGCCGCTCAAGACGGACCACCCCTTCACCGGCGAAGGGTCAACTCGCCCGCGAGGGACGGATGCGTCAGCGAGCAGACGGGCCGCGGCGGCGGCGCCGACGAGCCCCGCGTCCTGCGCGAGGGCCGCGGGCCTGACTTCGAGACCCCGCACGAAATCGAGGGCGGCGTAAGCGTCCAGGTGACGCCGCAGCGGCGTGAACAACACATCTCCCGCCTGCGCCACTCCCCCGCCGATCACCGCCACGCCGATCTCGACGAGGGCGCCGGTTGCGGCGATGGCGGCAGCCAGGGCCTGCGCCGCACGATCGAAGGCGGCCAGCGCCGGGGCGTTCCCCTGCCGGGCATCCTGCGCCACCGTGGCGGCGGTGGCGGGCTCCCCCGCCGGCGGAACCCAGCCGGAGGCGAGTGCCCGCCGGGCGATCGCCGTGCCGCTTGCCATGCCCTCGACACAGCCCCGCGCCCCGCACGGGCACGCCGCGCCGTCCAGGTCAACGCTCATGTGACCGATGTGCCCGGCATTGCCCGAAGGGCCGGGATACAGGCGGCCGTTGAGGACCAGCCCGCCGCCGACGCCGGTGGAGACGACCATGCACAGCGCGTGGTCGAAGCCGCGGGCCGCACCCAGCCAGTGCTCGGCGGCCGTCATCGCCACGGCATCCCCGATCAGCACGGGTTCGACGCCCGCGAACAGCATGGGATGCGCGCGCACTTCATCCACCAGCGGAAAGCCGCGCCACGCGGGAATGTTGACCGGGCCGACGGCACCCGACGCCGTGTCTACCGGACCCGCACTGGCGATACCGAGACCGCGGATGACACCCCAGCCGGGATCGCGGGCCAGCCCGTCCAGCACGTCATTGACGGCCGCCATCAGCACACCGGCCGACTCCGCGGCCGGCGTGGGGCGTTGAACACGCCTCACCACGCACCCCTCCGTGTCGACCAGAGCCCCCGCGATCTTGGTCCCGCCGATATCGAGCGCTGCGTACATGACCCCACCCCTTCCGGCACGGACCCTCCGGCCCGTCGGCATGCCAACGTTGCCCCGGAAGAATACTTAACCGGTTCCGTCAATAGTTAGCGGGCAGCCCGGACCTCGCTCGGAGTCATCGGAAACAGACACACATCGGGCGGCTGCTCGCCACCCCGCCTCTACGATGTGCCGATGACATCGATCAAGCAGTTCCAGATCACTTTCGACTGCGCCGATCCCGAGCGCGTCGCGCGCTTCTGGTGCGAGGTACTGGGGTACGTCGTACCGCCGCCGCCGGAAGGGTTCGCCACTTGGGACGACTACGATCGCTCGCTGCCGCCCGAGCGTCGGGGCGCGGATTTTGTCTGCATGGATCCCTCAGGTGTGAGCCCGCGGATGTATTTCCAGCGCGTTCCCGAAGGCAAGGTCGTCAAGAACCGGGTGCACATCGACGTTCGGGCCGGCACCGGGCTCGTGGGTGAGGAACGCGTGGCCGCACTTGAGGCCGAATGCGCTCGGCTGGTCCCGCTCGGCGCGATACGCGTGCGGCTGTTGCCTGCCGATGGCTACAACGAGTCGTGCCTCCTGATGCAGGACGTCGAGGGCAACGAGTTCTGTCTCGACTGAAGTTGCGGGGCCGGCTCCTCCCCTCCCCTCGACCGGATTACCTCAGTTCGGCGAGAAGGCCGTCGAGGGCCTCTTGGAGGGCTTGGGAGTTGGCCGGGGTGAACCATGTGGTGCGGATGCGTTCGTTGTTTCCCTTCGGAGTCTCGTGGTCGGCGGCGAGTTGGTTCAGGGAGCGGGTCTCGTCGCTCAGGGCGCGGCCGACGCCCTGGAAGAGGCTGCGGATGTAGCGGTCCGCGTCGTCGGCGGGGATGCCCTGCCCTGCGGCCCAGGACGTGAGGGTGGCGAGATACGAGTAATGAGTGGTCAGCGTTCCCGTCAGGGCGGAAAAGACGTCGAAGGCCCCCTCGTCCGCTACCGGTAGCACCCCGCCCAGGCCCTCGAAGAGGGAATCCACCACCGGGTGGGACGGGTACGTCACCGTGACGGAGCGGCGTTCGCGTACGGAGGGCAGGGGGATGGCCCGCACCAGCGGAGCCTCGGTGGCCAGGGTTTGGCGCAGGTCGTCGTTGGCTACGCCGGCCATCACATTGACCACGATCTTGTCGTCGGCCACCCGCAGGTCGGCCAGTGCCGCGTGCCGGTCCTGTCGGCGTACAGCGATGATCACCACTTCGGAGCGGTCGATCACCGCCTGATTGTCGGCGCAGACCTGTACACCCTCGTGGCTCGCGGACAACTCCGCTGCCGTACGGGCTCCGCGGGGCGAGAGGAACACCTCGGGTGACTCGCCGCCCCCTTCGTACAGGCCCGTCACGAGGGCGCGGCCGATCTCGCCGACTCCGATGATGCCGATGCGCTTCACTGATGCCCCCTCGAAAGCTGCGGTCGCCTCCACAGGAGTGTGAGTGCCAGGAGGGCCGCCAGGCAGGGCGCCGTCATGGCCGAGCCCAGTTCCGGCGGCAGGCCGGTGTCGCCGGAGGTGTCCTTGGTGAGCAGTGCGGCCAGGGCGACGCCGGTGCCGAGCACGAACATCACGGTGGCCGCGGGGCGGGCCCACCGCTTACCCGCCTTGACGGCCCGGGCCGTCCAGAGCCAGGCGGTGACGCCGAGCGCTCCGAGGACGGACAGCAGGATCAGGTACGTGGTGACGGCTGAGTCGACCTGCGTCGCGGTGTAGGCGGGGTAGCCGGCCCGGATGTGGTCGGCCAGCAGATGGCTGGTGGCACGGTCGACGTACGGGAGGACCGTCGCGAGGACGGTGAGTCCAAGGCCCGTGTACATCGTGCCGATTGCCCATCGCTCATGGCGTGTCTTGGTCATCAGAGTGCTCTTCCCTTTCCCGACTTGTGGACCAGCAGCTCAGAACCTACGCCGTAGGTTTGCGTTCCGCACCATAATTTCTACGGTGTAGATTTGGCAAGGAGAGAGGGAAGGGAGAGGGGAAGGATCAGGCATGGCCAGACGCACCCGGGGTACCTCAGCGGGGCTCGACCGCGAGCGCATCGCCACCGCCGCCGTCGCCCTGGTCGACCGCGACGGCCTGGAGCGCTTCGGGGTGCGGCGGCTCGCGCAAGAGCTCGAAGTCGACCCGATGTCGATCTACCACCACATCAAGGGCAAGACGGCGCTCCTCGACGCGATGTCCGAGGCGGTACTCGCCGAGGTGGCGGTCGCCGCGGACGAGGACGTATCCCGCGGCTGGGAGGAAGTCGCCCGCCGGACGGCGCACGGCTACCGCGAGATGGCCTACCGGCACCCGCGGGTGTTCCCGCTGCTGGTGACGCGCGCCCAGACCTCGGCGGTCGCGATCTCCGCCCTGGAGCGACTGGTCACCTCGATGCGTGAAGCCTCCCTGCCCGACCAGGTGGTCGCGGACGCGCCCATGGTGCTGTTCAGCTTCCTCAACGGTCACCTGCTGGCGCGTACCGGCGAAGAGCCCGGCGCCGCACCCGAGTTCGACGCCACCGCATTCCCGGCCATGGCCGCCCTCACCCCCCTCATGGCCGACTTCGGATCCCTGCCTGAGTTCGACCGGATGCTCGACACCGTGCTCGCCGGGATCAAGGACCGGGCCGCCCGCTAGCGGCAACGCCCCGGCGGCATCATCAGCCGCGTGGGCGTTCCGCAGTACGAGGCCCCTCGTCCGTCAGTCGGTCGGCGTGGCCGACACCTCAGGGGAGAGGGCGGACTCCTCGCCGTCCTCGTTGACCGTGGCAACGGCGTAGAAGTACTCCGTGCCGCCCGTAAGACCGCGGTCCACGTACTCCTGGAGGCTCGTGAGGTGGCTGAACTCGGCGTTCTCCTTGGTGACTCCGGGCTTCGTGGAGCGGTAGACCCGGTAGCCGGTCACGGGCGCATCACCCGTGCCGTACGAGGCGGAATACCAGTTGAGGCTCACACTGCCCGCGCCCGGTGTGACCTTGTAGAACTGTGTGGCCGACGGCGGATGCGCCTCCGTGTAGTCGGGCTTGACCGACGCGGAGGCCGCCGAGGAGACGTCGTGCCGGGACGTGGCGACGACGGCGTAGTAGTAGTCCCGCTCGCCCTCGTCCTCGCTCACCGTGCCGATGTACTCGGTGCGTGTCGTGGTGGCCACGCGGTTGGCAGGGTCAGTGATGTCGACCGGGGAGGTCTTGGAGCGGTAGACCGTGTAGGACGAAATGGGGATGTACGGGCTCTGCGACCACGACAGGGTCAGCCGCTTGCCGACGAGCTGACGGTTTCCCATGGCGGGGGCCGCGGGCGCACTGGTCTCGGTGACGGTCTTGGTGCCCCTCACCGAGATCGACCCCTGGGACTCGTTCCCGGCGGCGTCGACACCCCGCACCTCGTACAGGTACATGAGGCCCGGGTCGCCCTTGGTGTCGCGGAAGGTCAGCGACGTCGTCGAACCGACTTTGGTGCGTGCGGAGTTGTCGGATGAGGTGCGGTACAGCACGTACTTCACCGAGTCCGAGTTGCCGCTGCGCCACGTGAGCGTCACACCGCGCTCGTCCTGGCGGACGACGGTGAGGTCCTGCGGCGAGAGGGGCGCGACCGTGTCCCGGTTGCCGCGGACGGGATCGGTGAAGGGCGACACGTGACCGGCGTCGTCCAGGGCGCGGACCTTGTAGGCGTACTCGACGTCGGGGTCGGCGTCGCTGTCGACGTATGTACTGGCAGGCACGGTGGCGAGCCGCTTGTACGGGCCGACCTCGTCCGGCTCGGTCCCCTCGGCCTCGGCCCGGTACACCTCGTAGCCGGTGGCAGCGGAGAGCGAACTCCAGGAGAGGGAGACGGACTCACGTCCGGACACGACGTGGAAGCTCTCGGGGGCGTCGTACAGGGGGTTCTCGGGCTGGTCCGGGTCGTCGCTGACACGGCCGGCAGAGCTGTGGGCCGTGGTGGGCGCGGCAGCGTGGGCGGTGCCGGATATACCGAGGGCGAGGACGACGACAGCGGCCGCGGAGGCGATGGCCGCAGGTCTGGGATTGCGTCGTTGAGACACGGCTGGCGTTCCCTTTCCGGTGGAACCACGTACGGGCGTACGGGAGTTGGGGCTGCAAGTCGTGGGGGGAGCTTGTGGTGCCGTGGGGGCAAGGCACTGTAGCTGTATATGCCCGGGAGATGGGAGGCGGCGCGCCTTTCCGCCGGGGCGGGCCGGTGCGGAGGCGGAGGTGGAGGTGGAGGCGGACAAGAATGCGGATGCGGAGCAAATCCCCCTCAGCGCCGCGCCAGCGCCAGCAGACTCAGCCCGAACATCAGGACACCCAGGGGGAGATGGACCGACGGTACGTGCGCGATGCCGAGCACGACCTGCGCCGAGGCGAGGACGAGGAAGCCGGAGGCGTGCCAGATGGGCCGCGGCGAGCCGCCGCCGGGCTTCCAGGCCAGCACCGCCGCGAGCACGTACAGCATCGACGCCGCGTACATCACGCGCGCTCCGACGCTGTGCAGCGTCTCTCCGTAGGCCGAGGTCAACAGCAGTCCGGCCGAGACCGCTTGAAGGAAGATGGTCAGGGTCTGCAGAGTGATCGCGATCTGCAGAAACGAGAAGCTGCGCTGTGTCGTCGCCTGGGTCGCCATGCCGCGGTCCCCTTTTCCGCCCCGGAGGTTTTCCGCCCCGGAGGCAGTAGATCGATAAGGTCTCATCAGGCCGACGACGCGGGCCTGCGAAAGGTAAGGCGAGGGGGCGGTCGGAAGCATGGGGACGGCTGGGACCAGCACGGACGGAATAGCGGGCGAGCGGCGCCAACTGATGAATGTGGCCTATCGGTTGCTCGGTTCACTGGCCGAGTCCGAGGATGCCGTACAGGAGGCCTATGCGCGCTGGTATGCGCTGCCACGCGGCAGGCAGGACGAGATCGTCTCCCCCGGTGCCTGGCTGACGACGGTGACCGGACGCATCTGCCTGGACGTGCTCGGCTCGGCGCGGGCCCGGCGTGAACGCTACGTCGGCGCGTGGTTGCCCGATCCGCTGCCCGACCACGCCGAGCGGGACCACGGCCACGGCACCGACCCCGCCGATCAGATGGTCCTGGACGAATCGGTGACCATGGCGTTCCTGGTGGTCCTGGAGTCGATGACACCCGCCGAGCGGGTGGCGTTCGTCCTGCACGACGTCTTCCGCTACCCCTTCGCCGAGATCGCCGGGATCCTCGACCGCTCCCCCGCTGCCTGCAAGCAACTCGCGGCCTCCGCCCGGCGGCGGGTGCGCGTCACGCGGGCTCCGGTGACGGCGGCCGGCCAGGCCGACGCGGTGCGGCAGGTCAAGGAGGCGTGGGAGTCCAAGAACATCGCGGCCCTCGTCGACCTCCTCGACCCGGCCGCCGTGATGACCGCCGACGGCGGCGGCATGGCCGGTGCCGCCCTGCGCCCGATCGAAGGCGGGGCGCGCATCGCGCAGTACATGGTCGCGATCGCCGACAAGGCTCAGGGGCTCGAACTCCTGGAGCGGTCGGTCAACGGCATGCCGGGCCTGGTTGCCCGGCGTGCCGGCAGCGTGATGACCGTGGCCTCGTTCGAGGTCACCGACGGTCGCGTCACCCGGATCTGGGCGGTCCGCAATCCGGAGAAACTGCGGCCGTGGGGGCGGGACGGCTAGGGGTCCGGCCCACACCAGCAGTCAACTGGCCGAGACGGACGGGGTTTCCGGCCTTGCGGGCGGCAGAGGCGGACCTGCCGCCCGGGCTTCGCAAGCCCTACCGAGTCATGCCGACTGCCCCGCCGGGTCCTTGGTGAGCTGGACAGTCCTCCGGGGCCGCCTGCGCCTCACCACCGCAACGGTCACCCCGATTCCCCCGATCACCAGCCCGATCCCACCGAAGATCAGCGGCAGCAGCCACAGCGAGATGAAGCTGTTGATTCGCGCGTCCTGCGGGGAATCGGCGCGGTAGAGCACCTCGACCTTCTCCATCAGGTCGTACGCCGGCGGGTTGGACCCCGTCGAGCCCTCGAACGTCCGCGACTTGCCGCCCGCCGCGGTGAACTGGACGACCGGGTATGCCGTGGGCCCGTCGTTCGCCCGGCGTTTGCCGGAGCCGCCATCGCTCCGCCACTCCATCGACACCACCGTTCCGCGGGCACGCTCGCCATTGGCCAGGTACGAGACCGACACCCCCGTCAGGATCAGCCCGATCGCCAGGAACAACGTCCCGAACGCGATCGCCCCGAACGTGACCCACTGGCCCGCTCCCCACCTGCGTACCCGAAACTGCACAACGTCCCTCTCACTTGTCCAAAGGAGAGGGACGCTATCCCGGGCATCCGGCCGCCGTGCTCGCGCCCCCCGCCGATCCGGAACCGAACCGTCCGCAGGAGCGGACACCGGCCGGCGACGGCTACGCGCTCGCAGATGTGACTCAGAGGCTCTTTCGCAGGAGAACGCACATCGTCTCGTGGCGACGGAGCACCCCGTCAGGTCCTTCCACGTCCCAGCCGTCGAGCGCGCGGCCGTACGCGACGTAGCCAAGGCGCTCGTCGAGGGCGCGCGCCCGGGGGTTGCCCTCCTCCACGGCGAGTTCGGCCCTGCGCAGGCCGCGGTCGCGGATCCTTTCCTCCGCAGCTCGGATCAACAGCGTTCCCAGGCCGCGGGACTGGAGTGCCGGGAGTACGGCGAGCTGCCACAGGGTTCCGGCCTGCCCGGAGGCTTTCCCGGAGACGGCATAGTCGATGCCGCCGATCGCCACCGGCAGATCCGCAGGCGTGCACACAGCCAGGTAGTCCACCTCACCGGTCGCCGCGCGCGCCAACTCCCCTTCTACGTGGCGCAGGTGGGTGGCCGAGCCCGCCCAGCCGCATGCGGGCAGGTCGCGGAGCAGCAGGTCACGCACTCTGACGGGTACGGAGATCGTGGCGTCGGTGAAGTCCGGGGCAGTGTTCACAGCGGCGAGCATGCCGACCGGCGCCCCGGCACCGCAATGCGTTTCTGCTGCCAGGAGCCGCCCCCACGCGCCCCCCCCTACGCCCCGCGCTTCTTCGCTGTTGTCTTCTTGCCGGCTGTCGTCTTCTTCGCCGCGGACTTCTTGGCGGCCGTCTTCTTCCCGGTCGCCTTCTTGGCGGTCCGCTTCTTCGGCATCTCGTGGACGGTAGCGTCCTTGCCGCTGCCGGCACTGCCCCCGCTCTCACCGCGGGAGGCCTGCGCCTTTGACACGGACTCCTGGAGCGCGGCCATCAGGTCCAGAACCTGGCCGGCCGGTGCCTCCTCCTCGTCCGGTTTCGGCGGCTTCTTCCCACCGGCCTTCGCCTGGATGACCTGCTCCAGGGCTTGGGTGTAGCGGTCGGTGGACCACTCCTGGCCGGTGATGCCGTCGGTCGTCATGGAGTCGATGAGGAGCACCGCCCTGTCGATCTCCTCGTCGCTCACGTCGACGGCCGTGGGCGCAAGCTCCTGCGGGTCCCGGACCTCGTCGTCCCACTTCATGGCGTGCAGCAGGATGACACCGTCCTGCACGCGCAGCAGTCCGAGCCGCTCCCTGCCGTGCCAGGCGAATTTGGCGACGGCGGCCTTGCTGTTCCGTTCGAGGGCTTTGCGCAGGAGCGTGTAGGGCTTGGCGGCGACCTGGCCGTCGGCCTGCAGGTAGTAGCCCTCCCCTATACGGATCGGGTCCACGCTCTCGTAGGGCACGAACGCCGCGATCTCGATGGCCTTGGCGGTCGGCAGCGGCAGCTCGTCGAGCTCGGCGTCGGTGACCGGCACGATCGTGTCCTTGCTGACCTCGTAGCCCTTGCCGATCTCGGCGTTCGTGAGCTGTTTGCCGTCGATCTCGCACACCTTGCGCGTGCGGACCCGGCTCATGTCCTCGAGGTGGTACTGGCGGAACGAGATCGAGTGGTTCTCGGTGGCAGGCAGAACCTTGATCGGGATCGTGACCAGGCCGAACGAGATCGCGCCGGACCAGACGGGGCGGGGCATGCGGTACCTCCGTGACTGCCCCGAGATCACCAGTGTGCGGCCTCGGAATTCACCGCACAATCGCAAGACCCCGTCCGCACCACTGCGCTCCCGCCACCGCAGCCCCGGGAACTCCCCGTGAACATTGACATCCGGGGATCCGCCAAACCCACCCACACCGCTCCGCTAACATGATCGAACTCACAACGAGTGCCGTGATCGCCGCCTTTCAGCAGAAAACCATGCCATCTAGCACGAAGAGTGAGCCAAATAACTGACACCTAACAAATCGGCCAAACCATTGATATCTGTAGCATCTCGAGTATTTTCGCGAAAAAACTTCAGAACAATGTTCATCGCGTGGCGTCAGCCGCGGGCGATGCTGTGGACCGCGGCGAGTGTGGTGGCCCTCGGGTTCCTCGTCGCACTGGAGATCGCCGCGCGCCACTACGGCGTATCGGGGCCGATCGCCAACCAGGCGCGCGAGGTGATCTTCGCCCCGAAATCGGGGCCGCTGCTGTACGCCGGCATGGCGTTGATGATGGTGGTGCTCACGTGGCGGCAGCGGTTCATCGCGGTGGGTGTCGCGATAGGCATCGACGTCGTCTTCTTCCTGGTGCGCTGGGCCGTCGACGCCAAGATGATGTTCGGCAACGGCGCGTTGTGGGTCATCCTGGGCTGTGCGGTCATCGCCGTCACGCGACGCACCGGCGCGGAACGCGTCCTGCTGCTCAAGGGCGTCGGCCTTAGCCTGCTCCTGGTGGCAGGCCGCAAGACCGGTGACACGTGGTTGCTCATCACCTCCAAGACCCGCCCCGCGGTCCTCGACCAGTACGTGGCCACGGCCGACCACGCTCTGGGCAACCCGTCGTGGCTGGTGGGCCGGATGGTCTCGGCGACCGGCTCGGTCGGCGCCCACGTTCTCGACTACGTCTACATCCAGCTCGCGGTGGCCGCGGTCATCGTCGCGCTGTACCAACTGCGCAACGTGGCGACCGAGCGACGCTTCCCCGGCCACCATCTGGTGCGCACGTTTCTGGTGATCGGCCTGCTGGGGCCGGCCATTTACATGATCTTCCCGGTGGTCGGACCGATATTCACCTACGGCGACGGGGCGTTCGGCACCGGCGGCCAGCAGTGGGCCCTGGCCGACCTCTGGCCGCACACGACACCGCAGATCACCACCCCGCACTCGATGCCCTTCGACGAGATCACCCCGCGCAACTGCATGCCCAGTCTGCACACGGCGTGGGCCACCACGATCTTCATCCATTCCCGTAAGGGCCCACGCCTGCTGCGCTATGCGGGCGTTTTCTGGCTGATAGCCACGCTCGGCGCGACGCTGGGATTCGGCTACCACTACGGCGTGGACATCATCGCCGGTGTCGTGTTCGCGTTCACGATCGACGCGGCGCTGCGCTCGCTCGACCGCGGCTGGGACCGGGCGGGAATCCAGCTGGTCGCCTATGGGGCCACCGTCTTCGCGCTGCTCCTGGTGTCGTATCGCTATATTCCGATGCACATGGCCAAGCACCCCGCGGTGTTCGGCCCTCTCCTGATTCTGGCAATGATCTCCGTGGTCTACGGCTATATGCGGACCACCAAGCTGTGGGAGCCGAAGGCCACGCCGACACCGCAGCCGGAGCCACAGCCCGAAATGGTCTGACGGTTCATGCCCGGGCGGCCAGTTGATCGAGGAACTGGCCGGTCAGGTCCAGGCCGGCGCGCAGGGTCCCGGTGTCGTCGGCGAAGCCGATGCGCACGGTGTGCTCGATGCCGAAGGCGGCTCCGGGGGTGAACATGACGCCCGTCTCCTCGAGGAGGCGGGTGCAGAACTCGTAGGAGCCGACCGGGGCGTGGTAGGGCAGGAGCGCGGTGGTGCCCGAGGCCGGCCTGACGCAGGTGATGTCAGCGCGGCCGGCGACCCACGCGTCGAGGATCGCGAGGTTGGTCCGCGTGATGTGGCGGGCGCGGGCCAGGATCGCGTCCTTGTTCTCCAGGGCGACGCAGGCCAGCAGGTCGTCGATGCGGCCGACGCTGATGGTGGTGTAGTCCCGGTGGGTGGCGACGTCCCCGAGGAGGGGGGCCGGGCCGACGATCCAGCCCAGGCGGAGTCCGGCCAGGGAGTAGGGCTTGGACATGCTGCCGGTGGAGATGCCGCGTTCGTATAGGTCGGCGATCGAGGCGGTGAATCCGTCGCCGTCCTGGTCGACGCCGCGATAGACCTCGTCGCACAGCACCCAGGCCCCGGCCCGGTCGGCGATCTTCGCGATGCGGGCCAGGCCTGCCTCGTCGATGAGGGCGCCGGTGGGGTTGTTGGGGTTGTTGACGGCGATCAGCTTGGTGTCCGGGGTGACCAGGCGGTCGAGTTCGTCCAGGTCGGGCAGCCACCCGTTCTCCTCGCGCAGCGGCAGGTGGTCGACGCGGGCGCCGTAGCTGTCGGGGATGGAGTAGTGCTGCTGATAGGTGGGGACCACGGCAACGATGTGGTCGCCCGGCTCGACGAGCGTGGCGTGTACGAGCGCGTTCGCGCCGATCGCCCCGTGGGTGATCAGGACGTTGTCCGGGGCCTGGTCCGCGTAAAGCTCCGCGACCAGGCGGCGCAGGCGGGGGCTGCCGGGGATGGGCCCGTAGGTGAGCGCGGTGGCCTCGAGCTCGGCGAGCACCTGCTCGCGCCGGCCGGACAGGTCGAGGAGCTCGCCGGTGGTCAGTGAGCGGACGCAGGTCTCGGCGAGGTTGTAGCGGCAGGTCTCCTCGTACTCGTTCATCCACTGCTCGACCGCGAATTCTCGGATCTTCACTGGTGCCGGCCCTTCGTCGTCTCGTCGGTGTGCGTCGTCTCGTCGGTGTTCCGGCAGGCGGCCCAGGCGATCGCCGCGTCCTCGATGCCGAGGCCCACGGAGCGGAAGTACACCGGGCGCTGCCCGCCGGGGCGCGGGGCGTGGCCGGCGACGAGGCCGGCCAGGTCGCCGCGCACGGATGCGGGGTCCCAGCCGTCGGCGGCGGCTCGCACGAGTTCGGTGGCCACCCGCAGGCTCGTGTGCGCGTCGACGTACACATCGAGCTCGGGCACGGCGGCGGGCGGGATCTCGCGGGCTCCGGGCGCGTTGGTCGAGATCGAGGTGACGACGGTGCCCGCGGGCAGAACGCGGGGGTCCAGCACGTCGGCGGCCGCGGAGGTGCACAGCATCACCAGGTCCGCGCCCCTGATGGCGTCGTGGAGGTCGGCGACCGCTTGGACGCCGTCGTCGGTCTCGTCGACCCCGGTCGGTGAGAACGCGCGGACGGTCATGCCGGGGCGCAGGTGACGCAGGTAGCGGGCGTGCGCGCGGCCGATGCGCCCGTAGCCGATGACGGCCGCGGTCCGGGCGCCGGGCGCGAGCAGCAGGTCGGCGGCCAGCGCCGTGGTGGCCGCGGTGCGCTCGACGGTCAGGCTCGCGGTGTCCAGGAGCGCCACCGGCTGCCCGGTGGACAGGCTCACGAGCAGCGTCCAGGCCGTGACCACCGGCGGACCGGCCGGGTCCGGCAGGTACGGGGAGACCTTGATCGCGTACAGCCCGGCGGCGGGCAGGACCGCCGGGTAGTGGATGACGTCACCGCCGCCGGGCAGGTCGACGACGAACTGGCCGGGCGCCTGCGTCTCATCCGGGGAAGCGGCCTTGAAAGCGTCCCGCAGGGCGGCCAGTACGGCCTGCTCGGAGACGTGGGGAGAGCTGATCACACGCATGATGGGCAATATATTGCTCACGCGTCGGGGTGGCAAACCGTTTGCGCACTATAGTTCTCACCATGAGCAGTGAGGTCGCCGCGGACAGCAAGGCCGCGCAGGAGTTCGTCACCCGCATCGGCGGGCGTATCAGGGCGCTGCGCAAGCAACGCGGCTGGGGCGTGCAGCAGCTCGCCGACGCCTCCAAAGTCAGCCGCAGGATGCTCACCGACATCGAGCTCGGCCGGGCCAACCCGAGCCTGGCCACCGTCGACCGCGTCGCCCGCGCCCTCGACACCGACTTCGCCGCCCTGGCCCTGCCCGGGGACGGCGACGCGGCGCGGTCGGAGGTCGAGGGGACCCTCGTATGGCAGGCCCCGGACGGCAGCCACGCCCTCCTGCTCGGCGCCACCGAGGACCCGCGGGCCGAGCTGTGGCGCTGGACCCTGGCCCCCGCGGGGCGCTACGACGCCGAGCCCGACCGCTCCGGCGCGCAGGAGATCCACCACGTCCTCTCCGGGCGCCTCACCCTCGCCCTGGAGACGGGGGACGCGGTGCTGGGCGCGGGGCAGAGTGGCGTCATCTCCAGCGACCAGCAGTACGCCTACCTCAACGACGGGGCCGAACCGGTCGTCTTCATGCGGGTCGTCACCGGCACCTGACGGTTTCGGCGCCTGACCGCGTCGGCGCCTGACCGCGCCTGCGCCCGACTCCCGTCTGCACCCGACTCCCGTCGGCGCCCTGCCGGAGATCTTGAGGGCGTTGATCTTGGGCACACGGAGACAAGTGATCTTCACTGTCGTCCTCCGTGAGGGAGTCCAAGTCCAATGACCGTACCCACGCGCCCGGTTCGCCGCATGGACCGCGAACGGCGCTTCAGTCTGCGCACGACCGCCTTGTTCTTCGCGCTGCTCGCGATCATCCTGTGCGGCCTGGTGCTCCTGGTCCGCACTGCGGCGAACATCCTCCAGAGCCGTCCGCTGTGGTCCGCCTATCTCGTCGTGATGGGCATCGCCGTCGCGGTGCTCTGCCGGTCCCGATGGCGCCGCTTCTCCGCCGCGAGATACGCGCGCCGTGCCGCCGCGGCGCTGGAGGAAGCGGCCGAACGGGCCTCCGACAGCCTCGGCACCGGTGCGGCGGACCAGCACACGCCGCCCGGGGTGGCCGAGGCGCAGGACGAGGCGGACGAGGCGCAGGACGAGTTGGATGCCGACGGCTTCGAGCATGCGATAGCCGGGCTCTGCGCCCGTGACGCCTGCCGGGAGATCGAAGTGGTGGGAGGCGCGGGCGACTTGGGCGCGGACGTCACGGCGGTCACCTCCGAAGGGCTCCGTATCGTCATCCAGTGCAAGCTCTACGGCGACGGCAACAAGGTCGGCTCACAGGACCTGCAGCGCTTCGGGGGGACGTGTTTCACCGTCCACGAGGCCGATGTCGCGGCGCTGGTCACGACGAGTGACTTCACCGCTCCCGCCCTCGAGTACGCGCGGCAGTGCGGCATCGTGTGCGTGAACGGCGAAGAGCTGGACGCGTGGTTCGAGGGGACCGGGCCAAGCCCTTGGGAGGGCGCAGGCGTTGATGCCTGACCGGGACAGCGTGCGGAACCTTCTCATGCCGGGGCCCCCAGCCTCAGGCGAGCCGGTCCATCCTGCTCAACGCGGCAACGCCCAGTGCCGCGAGGCCGATCTGGATGAGCCACTCCGCCCAGTCGGGGCCATCGGTGTTCGCCACCCCCAGGCCTGCGGCCACGGCCGTGCCGACCAAGGCCGCCGCGATGCCGACGACCAGCGTCCAGAGAATGCCGATGTGCTGCCGTCCCGGTACGACGAACCGTCCCAGTATCCCGATGGCGAGTCCGATGAACACGGCACTGACGAGACCCGAAATCTCCACGTCTGCCCCTTTATTGATGTCCTTTCACCCACCGGGTTCCCCCGGGCCGGACGGATAGGCACCGGCGCCCCGGCCGTCCCGCGGCGCCCCGGCAGTCCCGCACCGTCAGCGGGAGCCGGACCTGTCCAGGCGCCTGAGCACGGGCGAGGCAGCCGCCCCGTGCAGCACGACCGACAGCAGGACGACGAACGTCATCACCGCCCACAGCTCCTTCTCGAACGCACGAAAGTCCGCCTGCCCCAGCGCATACGCCAGGTAGAAGACGGACCCGATCCCCCGCACACCGAAGAAGGAGGTCACCGCGCGCTCCTTGCGCGTGGTGCTCCCCCGCAGCTGGGCCATCCAGCCCGTGAGCGGACGGATCACGAGCAGCAGCAGGACGGCTGTCACCGCGCCGCCCCGGGACAGGGCGGACAGACCGCCGCAGGCGATGAATCCACCGATGAGGAACAGCACACCGGCGGTGAGCAGCCGCTCCACCTGTTCCATGAAGGTGTGCATCACCACCTGGTAGCCGTGCGCGCGCTCGGCCGACCGGATCGCGCAGGCCGTCGTGAATACGGCGAGGAATCCGTAGCCGTGCAGCACTTCCGTGAGGCCGTACGAGAGGAAGGTCGCCGCGAGGGCGACGAACCCTTCCCTGTGCTCGGACAGCCGCAGCGCTTCCCAGCCCGCCCGGAAGAACATCCAGCCGAGCAGCCGGCCGACCAGCAGGCCGACCGCCACGCCGACCGTGACGCGTACCGCCACGTCGCTCCACAGCCAGTGGCCCAGCCACTCGCCGGACCAGCCCGTCTCCGAGGCGGCGAACATCGCCAGAGCCGCCAGGACCAACGGGAAGGCCAGGCCGTCGTTCATGCCCGCTTCGCCGGTGAGGGCGAAGCGCACCTCGTCCTCGTCGTGTTCGCCCTCGGTCGGCTCACCCACCCGTACCTCCGCCGCGAGCACGGGGTCGGTCGGTGCCAGCACCGCTGCCATGAGCAGGGCGACGGCCGGCGGCCAGCCCACCAGGCCCCAAGCGACAAGAGCGGTGGCCACGACGGTCAGCGGCATCGTGATGCCCAGCAGGCGCCACGCGGTGGACCAGGACCGGCGGCCGAAGGGTCTGTTGATCGCAAGTCCCGCCCCCATCAGGGCCACGATCACGATGACCTCGGTGAGGTGCTCCACCCACGCCCGGTGCTGGTAGGGGTCCAGGTCGGGAAGGCCGGTAGGCAGCAGATAGACGAGGAACCCCACGGCCAGAAAGACCATCGGCATGGACATGGGCTGCCGCGCCACCAGTCTGGGCAGGACCGCGGCGAGCAGCGCGCCCATCCCCACGCAGGCATACCCGATGTCTCCGGCCGTCACTTCCATCTACCGCCCCTGTCCTCGTGGTCGTCCCCTGCTCCGCCGCCTGCTTCTCCTGCGGAAGCGGGCCGGTGAGGGAACGTCAGGGCGCCGGGTAGGGCTTCGTGCCGAGCAGCCCGGCCAGGTGGTGGGCGTTGACCGCGAGGGCGTGCGTGGCGGAGGAGACCGAGTCGGGCGTCTCGTCGAGGTCCTGGTAGTCGGTGCCGTGCTTCGCCTCGCCGACCCAGTAGGTGACCGCGTTGGCCGCCAGCGTGAAGCCGATGTCGTTCAGGCCCTGGAAGACGTCCGCGCTCACCTTGTGGGCACCGTCCTCATTGCCGACCACGGCCACCGCCGCGACCTTGCCGTACATCAGGGGCCGGCCCTCGTCGTCGGTCTCGGACATGTCCGCGTTCAGACGCTCCAGGACCCGCTGACAGACGCTCGACGGGTGGCCAAGCCAGATCGGCGTGGCGATCAGCAGGATGTCGGCGCCAAGCACCTTCTCGCGCAGGGCCGGCCAGGCGTCGCCGTCGCCCAGGTCGGCGGCGACACCGGGACGGACGTCGTGGTCGGCCACCCGGACCGTCTCGATCCCGATACCCAGCTTCTCGAATTCGGCCATGACCTGATCGGACAGCGCTTCGCTGCTGGACGCGGTGGGCGAAGAATTCAGAGTGCAGACAAGGGACAGCGCACGCATGAGGAGCTCCATTCGTCAGCGGCCGAGAGGGCCAGGAAGGGGACGGGTCTTCATTGCCCTGTGAGGGGTGCCCCATCGGATCAATCCCTAACCGAATGCCCCGGGGCCGCCGTCACATGACCGAATCCCATACGGGAATTCCGGCGGGGCCATGGGTTCGGCGAATTCCGGGGAAGCGGCCACGGGAAGGCGAGCGGGAAAACCAGGAGACAACAGACTGTGCGCAAGGGATCGAAATGGCTGATCACGCGTCTCGGTCCACGTACCGCTGGAGCACGTCGCAGCAGTGTTGGAACTCCTCCATGAGACGGGTGGACTCGACGACGAGCACTCCGTAGGGGCGAGCCGGATCAGCGAGCGGGAGGCCGGCCCGGTTCGCTCCCTCGGCCACGCTCCGCCGGCATTTCTGGGCCTCGTCGGCCAGTCGGCACATCTGCCGGGCCTGCTCGGCGAGGGAGTCCTCGTCCAGCTCGCCGAGCACCTGGGAGATCTTCGTGAGGGACTCGAGGTAGTCGGCGTATCCCAGGAGGAAAGCCCGGTCGTCGTAGCGGCCCCCTTCTTCTTCGTGCCATTCGTGCAGGCTGCGCGTCAGGGACGACACTTGGTACAGCGAGCGTTCAAGGGCGGCGAGGACCGCGCCGTACCCCTCGAAGGAGCGTCGGCCGCGGTGCCTGCGCAGCAGTCGGCGGGGATTGAAGTAGAGGCTCTCCTGCGCGGTGCGGAAGCCGTCCTTGGCCTGGGTGATCAGCCCTCCGGTCTGCTCGGCCCGCCAACGCCACTGCCGCAGGCGCTCCTCGTCCAACTCGCCGTCGCGCAGCACCGGATACATGTCGCTCACGAGGTCGCCCAGCGCGGTGGACAGGGAGCGGATTCCGTATTCGGCGCTGCGGTAGCGCATCGGCGGGGCCACCGTGACGTTGACGACGATGCCGATGACGCAGCCGATCAGGACCAGCAGGATGATCTGCCCGAGCTGGGTGGCCTTGGACGTGGCCGACGTGGCGGAGGCATAGGTGGAGAAGGCGAAGAACGCCGCGGTGGCGACCTGCGGTCCCTGGGCGCCGAGTGCGGGCCAGCGGCCGATGGACAGGCCCACCAGTGCGACCAGTACGAACGTCAGCAGGTCGGGGCCGCCGAGGAACCCCAGGGCCGCGACCATGGCCACCCCGGCCGCCACCGCTCCCAGGTAGCGCAGCGACTGCAGCAGGGACTGGTACACCGTCACCTGCATGATCAGCACCGCGGAGAACGGGGCGAACGCCGGGGAGGGCGCATCGAGCAGGTAGTAGGAGACGATCCAGGCCAGGGTCGCGGCCAGCGTGCTCTTGAGGACAAGGAGCAGGGTGTGGCGCTCGTAGCCCGGTGTCCCGCGCGCCCGCAGCCACCATTGCCGGACACGGTCCAGCCACTTCGGGGCCGCGGCTTCCGTCCGCTGCCCTCCGCCCTCGCCGGCCATGCACCGACTCCGTTCCGTTCAGCAGGTCTTCGGGCTCAGCCTGGTACCCGGCGGGGCGGTCCGCATGCGGGGCCCGCACCGCGAGGGGCATTCAGGCACGCCCGACGGAACGTCATGGAAGCAAATTGCAGGCCGGCAAAGCTTGCAAGGGCGGCATATCGGAGCGCCTACCAGTAATGCTTTCGACCGCCCACCGCGTGACCGACGGAGCCGAGAATCCACAGGGCCGCTCCGATGATGACGAGGGCGACGCCGATGGACCACAGGATGGAGATTCCGGCCACCAGGCCGATGATGAGCAGGATGATTCCGAGTGCGATCATTTGGCCCTCCGACCCTCAGAATTAATTCAAGTATGCGCCTGTTCGGTGCAGGCGCCATCCGCGCATCGTCGCCGCCCTGACGCCTTCCGGGCGCAGTGCAGGCGCGGTACGAGCGCCGCACGGAGCATGGTGACCATGCGTGATGGCGGCCCACCCGGTCGCGCCTCCACATCCGTGCCGATCCTGTGCATCTTTGCAGTCAGTGGCATGGAACCCGGACGAGACCTCCCATCTTGCTGAGCAGCGTCTGTCGACGGCGTGATAACACGGAGTGATCAATTCCAAGGAGACGACGAATTATGGGTATCTTCAGCCGTCGCCCGACCGCGACCCTCGAACCGACGCCGCCCGTCGGCGCCGGTTCGCCTTTCCCCGCGGCATCCGATGCCGCGCTCGACCCGGCGCTTCGTGCGCTGACCGGGCAGTGGACCATCGACCGCCCGCACAGCCGCATCGGGTTCTCCGTGCGGCACGCGATGGTCACGACGGTGCGAGGTGCCTTCGCCGACTACGACAGCACGCTGTACTTCGACGGGGCCCGGCCCTCCGAGTCGCGTGCCGAGATCGTCATCCGGATCGCCAGTGTCGACACCGGTGTGGAACAGCGGGACACCCACCTCATAGGCGCCGACTTCTTCGACGCGCGCCGCCACCCGGAGATGACGTTCCGCAGCACGTCCACGGTCCATGAGGGCGGCGAGACCTTCCGTATGGCCGGGGAGCTGACCATCCGCGGCGTCACCCGGCCCGTCGAGATGCAGCTGGACTACCTCGGCTCGGTCGTGGACCCCTTCGGCTTCGAGCGGGCCGGTTTCGACGGCACCACCACCATCGACCGCACCGACTGGGGCCTGGTCTACAACCAGCGCCTGGAGACGGGCGGCGCCATGGTCAGCGAGAAGGTCCGGCTGCAGTTCGACATCTCCGCGATCAGGGCCACGCTCCCGGAGTAATACCCGCGCATCGGCATCAACGAGGGGAGGGCCCCCGTCCCGCTGTCGGGATGGGGGCCCTCCCCTCGTTCACAAGGCCGGAGGCCGGTGCTCAGTCCTCGCCCTCCAGGTCGCCTTCCGTCTCCAGGTAGGCCTGGCGCAGGGCCTCGAGCACCGCGGGGTCGGGCTTGGCCCACATGCCGCGGGACTCGGCCTCCAGGAGTCGCTCGGCGATGCCGTGCAGGGCCCAGGGGTTGGCCTGTTGGAGGAATTCACGGTTGGTCGGGTCCAGGACGTACGTCTCGGTGAGCTTGTCGTACATCCAGTCGGCGACCACGCCGGTCGTCGCGTCGTAGCCGAAGAGGTAGTCGACCGTGGCGGCGAGTTCGAAGGCACCCTTGTAGCCGTGGCGGCGCATCGCCTCGATCCACTTGGGGTTGACCACGCGGGCACGGAAGACCCGCGATGTCTCCTCGACCAGGGTGCGCGTGCGGACCGTCTCGGGCCGGGTGGAGTCGCCGATGTACGCCTCCGGGGCGCTGCCCTTCAGCGCGCGGACCGTGGCCACCATGCCGCCGTGGTACTGGAAGTAGTCGTCCGAGTCGGCGATGTCGTGCTCGCGGGTGTCGGTGTTCTTCGCCGCGACCTCGATGCGCTTGTACGCCGTCTCCATCTCCTCGCGCGCCGGACGCCCGTCCAGCTCACGGCCGTAGGCGTAGCCGCCCCACACCGTGTAGACCTCGGCGAGGTCGGCGTCGGTGCGCCAGTCGCGGGAGTCGATCAGCTGCAGCAGGCCCGCGCCGTAGGTACCGGGACGGGAGCCGAAGATACGGGTGGTGGCGCGGCGTTCGTCGCCGTGGGCGGCCAGGTCGGCCTGCGCGTGGGCGCGCACGTAGTTCGCCTCGTCAGGCTCCTCGAGGGAGGCGGCCAGGCGGACCGCGTCGTCCAGGAGACCGATGGTGTGCGGGAAGGCGTCGCGGAAGAAGCCGCTGATGCGCAGGGTGACGTCGATGCGCGGGCGGCCAAGCTCCTCCGCGGGGATCGCCTCGAGTCCCGTGACGCGGCGCGATGCGTCGTCCCAGACGGGGCAAACGCCGAGCAGCGCCAAGGCCTCGGCGACGTCGTCACCGGCGGTGCGCATGGCACTCGTACCCCACAGGGACAGGCCCACCGAGGTCGGCCAGTCGCCGTTGTCCGTGCGGTAGCGCTCCAGGAGCGAGTCGGCCAGGGCCTGGCCGGTCTCCCAGGCCAGGCGCGAGGGCACCGCCTTGGGGTCGACTGAGTAGAAGTTGCGGCCGGTCGGCAGGACGTTGACCAGGCCGCGCAGCGGGGAGCCCGAGGGGCCCGCGGGGACGAAGCCGCCCTCCAACGCGTGGACGGTGTGGTCCAGTTCGTCCGTGGTGGCGGCCAGGCGCGGGACGACCTCGCGCACGGCGAAGTCGAGGATGTCGGCGACCGGCTGCGGGTGGCCCGCCGCGACCGTGGCGACGGCCTCCGGGGCCCAGTCCGCGTCCTCCATCGCCTGGACCAGGGCGCGCGCCTGCTCCTCGACCTCGTCGGCGCGGGTGCGGGTGGCCGCCGACTCGTCCAGGCCAAGCGCCTCGCGCAGGCCGGGGAGCGAGGCGGTGCCGCCCCAGATCTGGCGGGCGCGCAGGATCGCCAGGACCAGGTTGACGCGGTCGGCGCCGGCCGGGGCGCCGCCCAGGACGTGCAGGCCGTCGCGGATCTGGACGTCCTTGATCTCGCAGAGCCAGCCGTCGAGATGCATGATGAACTCGTCGAAGCCCTCGTCCTCGGGGCGGCCTTCGAGCCCCAGGTCGTGATCGAGCTTGGCGGCCTGGATCAGGGTCCAGATCTGGGCGCGGATCGCGGGCAGCTTCGCCGGGTCCATCGACGCGATCTGGGCGTGCTCGTCCAAGAGTTGTTCGAGGCGGGCGATGTCGCCGTAGCTGTCGGCGCGGGCCATCGGCGGTACGAGATGGTCCACCAGGGTGGCGTGTACGCGCCGCTTGGCCTGCGTGCCCTCGCCCGGGTCGTTGACCAGGAACGGGTAGATCAGGGGCAGATCGCCCAGGGCCGCGTCGGGGCCGCAGGCGGCGGACAGGCCCGCGTTCTTGCCGGGCAGCCACTCCAGGTTGCCGTGCTTGCCCAGGTGGATCATCGCGTCGGCGCCGAAACCATTGTCGTCGGCGGAGGCGGCGATCCAGCGGTAGGCGGCCAAGTAGTGGTGCGAGGGCGGCAGATCGGGGTCGTGGTAGATCGCGATCGGGTTCTCGCCGAAGCCGCGCGGCGGCTGGATGAGGATGAGCAGGTTGCCGCGGCGCAGCGCGGCCAGGACGATGTCGCCCTCCGGGTTCTGCGACCGGTCCACGAACATCTCGCCGGGCGCGGGACCCCAGTGCTCCTCCACGGACTCGCGCAGCTCGGCGGGGAGCGTCGCGAACCAGCGGCGGTAGTCGGCCGCCGGGATACGGACGGGGTTGCGGGCCAGCTGCTCCTCGGTGAGCCACTCCTGGTCGTGGCCGCCCGCCTCGATCAGCGCGTAGATCAGCTCGTCGCCGTCGCCGGAGACCAGGCCGGGCACCTCTTCGGTGCCGAAGTCGTAGCCCTCCTCCTGGAGGCGCCGCAGCAGGGCGACGGCGCTGGCGGGGGTGGCAAGGCCCACCGCGTTGCCGATGCGCGAGTGCTTGGTCGGGTAGGCGGACAGGACGAGCGCGACGCGCTTGTCGGCGGCCGGGATGTGGCGAAGGCGCGCGTGCCGTACGGCGATGCCGGCCACGCGGGCGGCGCGCTCGGCGTCGGCGACGTAGGCGGGCAGACCGTCCTCGTCGATCTCCTTGAAGGAGAACGGCACCGTGATCAGCCGCCCGTCGAACTCGGGAACGGCGATCTGGCTGGCGGCGTCGAGCGGGGATACGCCCTCGTCGTTGTCCTCCCAGTCGGTGCGCGAGCTGGTGAGGCAGAGCGCCTGGAGGATGGGCACGTCCAGGCCGCTGAGGGCTCCGGCGTCCCAGGACTCGTCGTCGCCGCCCGCGGAGGCTTCGGCGGGCCGCGTGCCGCCCGCCGCGAGGACCGTGGTCACGATCGCGTCGGCGGCGCGCAGTTCCTCGATGAGTTCGTCCTCGGGGGTACGCAGCGAGGCGACGTACAGCGGCAGCGGGCGGGCGCCGGCGTCCTCGACGGCGCGGCACAGCGCCTCGATGAAGGCGGTGTTGCCGCTCATGTGGTGGGCGCGGTAGTAGAGCACCGCGACGGTCGGTCCCTCGATGTCGCGGGCGGTGCGCTCCAGCGGGCCCCACGAGGGCGCCGCGGCGGGCGGTTCGAAGCCGTGGCCGGTGAGCAGGACGGTGTCGGAGAGGAACCTCGCCAGCTGCTCGAGGTTGTCGGGGCCGCCGTGGGCCAGGTAGGCGTGGGCCTCGGCGGCCAGGCCGATGGGCACGGTCGAGGCGGCCATCAGCTGGGCGTCGGGGGCCTGTTCACCGGTGAGGACGACCACGGGGCGGCCGGTCGCGATGACTTGGTCGAGGCCGTCCTGCCAGGCGCGCACGCCGCCAAGGAGACGTACGACGACCAGATCGGTGCCGTCCAGGAGCTGCGGAAGGTCCTCGAGCGCGAGCCGGGAGGGGTTCGCGTAGCGGTAGGTGACCGGGCCGTTTGCGGCGCGGGCGCTGAGCAGGTCGGTGTCGGACGTCGACAGGAGCAGGATCATGCGGCGTCGTGCCTTCCTCGGGGTGTCCACGCCCCGGGTGGTGTCGATGGCGTCTCCCCTGCTCGAGCGGACGAGAGCTCGGGGAAGGGAGTTCCTGACTCACCCGGCACCAGGACCGGGTTCACAGTGGCGGGACCGCGCCGGAATCGCACCGGGCTTCCTCCCCTTGTCGCCGTCTGTGGCGACGACGGGCCGGCCGGCCCGTCGCTAGGAATACTAAGGGCCGATCAACTACCGGGGGGCAGGCGGACCTGCTGCGATAGGTCGGTATGCTCGCCGCCATGCCCCCATCGGTCCCCTCGCCTGCGCTCTCGGGAGACGAGTCTGCCCGCAGCCGTGGTGACGCCTGCCCCGGGACGCTTCGGCTGCACCGGGCGGACGACGGGGCACTGGCGCGCGTCCGCGTTCCGGGCGGTCTGCTGTCCGCGGGGCAGGCCGATGCGCTGCGGGAGCTGGCCCGGCACCTCGGAGACGACGAGTTGCATCTCACATCCCGCGGCAATGTGCAGTTGCGCGGGCTGCGTACGGACTGCGGGAACGAACTGGCCCATGTCCTGGGCCGCGTGGGGCTGTTGCCCTCCGAACGCCACGAGCGTGCGCGCAATGTGGTGGCCTCCCCGCTCTCGGGACTCGACGGCCGAGGAGAGCGGGACGTCCGCCCGTGGCTGTCCGCCCTGGACGAACTGCTGTGCACCAGCGATCGGGCCGCCGATTTGTCCGGCCGGTTCCTGTTCGCCCTCGATGACGGCCGCGGCGACGTGGGCGCTCTCGGCGGGGACGTGACCCTGACGGCGCGCGGCGACGACGAGGCACTGCTGCGGATCGGCCCATCGCAGGACGCCGTTCTCGTACGTTTCGCGCAGGCGCCGCAGGCCGCCCTCATCGCGGCCGAGACCTTCCTTGACCAGGCGGCCGGCACGGGTGCCTGGCGCGTGACGGATCTGCCCGACGGCACAGGACCGCTCCTCGACGCGGTCGCGGACCGGTTGCGGCAGGCCGGGTTCGCCCCCACCCCCGCAGCCGCCCCGCTCCCCCGGGATGCGGGCGGCCCCTCCCTCGGCATCGTGCCCGGCCCGCACGACACGGCCGCGCTCTCCCTCGGCCTGCCCCTGGGACGCGTCAGCGCACCCCAGTGGCACACCCTGACCGACATCGCACGCGACCACGGCAACGGCGAGTTGCGCCTGACCCCCTGGCGCGGCATCGTCCTGCCGGGAGTCGAGCGGCAGAAGGCCGCGGAGCTCCTGGAGAACCTGCGGGCGGCCGGGCTCATCACCGCATCCGACTCCCCCTGGACCGGCGTGGGAGCCTGTATCGGCCGCCCCGGCTGCGCCAAGTCCCTGGACGACGTACGCGCCACGGCGACGGCCGCCCTGGGTCCCGTGGGGGCGCTGCCCGTCTACTGGTCGGGCTGCGCACGCCGGTGCGGCCATCCCCACGGAGAGTGGATCGACGTCGTCGCCACCCCCGAGGGGTACGAGATCTCCCGCGTGGACGGGGAGAAACGAGACGTTCCGGCGCTGGTCCCCGGCGGTTCCGACCAGCTCGGTGCCACGGTGGCCGCGGCCCGCGGCTGACCCGACATGAACGACCTCGCGACACCTGACTGTTCCATGCCCTATCAAGAGAGCGAACGCACTGTGCATCAGTACGAGAAGGACGGACCGGCGATCTACCGCCAGTCCTTCGCCACGATCCGCGCGGAGGCGGATCTGGCGGGTCTGCCCGCCGACGTGAGCCAGGTCGCGGTCCGCATGATCCACGCCTGCGGCATGGTCGACCTCGTACGCGACCTCGCTTTCACCCCGGACGTGGTGGCCCGCGCCCGCGAGGCCCTGCGCGCCGGCGCCCCCATCCTGTGCGACGTGGCCATGGTCGCGAGCGGTGTCACCCGCAAGCGGCTGCCCGCGGACAACGACGTCGTGTGCACCCTGTCCGACCCGGCGGTGCCCGATCTGGCGGCCAAGCTCGGCACCACCCGCAGCGCCGCCGCCCTCGAGCTGTGGCGCGACCGGATGGAAGGCGCGGTCATAGCCGTCGGCAACGCACCCACGGCCCTGTTCCGGCTGCTCGAAATGATCGAGGAGGGCGCCCCGCGCCCCGCCGCCGTCATCGGTGTGCCCGTCGGCTTCGTCGGCGCCATGGAGTCCAAGGACGCCCTGGCCGCGCACCCCTCCGGCCTGGAACACATGATCGTGCGGGGCCGGCGGGGCGGCAGCGCCATCGCGGCCGCCGCACTCAACGCGATCGCCAGCGAGGAAGAATGAGCGTGAGCGAGCACGTGAGCGAGCACAACACAGGCCGTCTGTACGGCGTGGGCCTCGGCCCCGGCGATCCGTCCCTGATGACCCTGCGGGCGGTGGAAGTCATCGGCGAGGCCGATGTCATCGCCTATCACAGCGCCCGGCACGGACGGTCCATCGCCCGGTCCATCGCGGCCAAGCACCTGCGCGCCGACCACATCGAGGAAGCGCTGGTCTACCCCGTCACCACGGAGACCACCGACCACCCCGGCGGCTACCGGGGTGCGATGGAGGACTTCTACACCGAAGCGGCGGCCCGCCTGGCGGTGCACCTCGACGCAGGGCGCACGGTCGCCGTCCTCGCGGAGGGCGACCCGCTCTTCTACGGCTCGTACATGCACATGCACAAGCGGCTCGCCGACCGCTATGCCACCGAGGTGATCCCCGGTGTGACCTCCGTCAGCGCGGCCGCGGCCCGGCTCGGCACCCCGCTCGCCGAGGGCGAAGAGGTACTGACCATCCTGCCCGGCACCCTGCCGGAGGAGGAGCTGACCGCGCGTCTGGCCGCCACCGACGCCGCGGTGGTGATGAAGCTGGGCCGTACGTTCCCCGCGGTGCGCCGCGCCTTCGAGACCTCCGGGCGGCTGCCCGAGGCCCACTACGTCGAGCGCGCCACGATGGCCGGTGAGCGCATCGACAAGCTGGCCGCGGTCGACGCCGACTCCGTGCCGTACTTCGCGGTGGCGGTCCTGCCCAGCCGGATCGACGCACCCCGGCCCGAGCGCGCCCCGGACTCCGGCGAGGTGGCCGTGGTCGGCACCGGTCCCGCCGGGCCGCTGTGGCTGACGCCCGAGACCCGCGGGGTCCTTGCCGCCGCCGACGACGTGGTCGGCTACACCACCTACCTGGACCGGGTGCCGGTCCATCCGGGGCAGGAGCGCCACGGCTCCGACAACAAGGTCGAGTCCGAGCGCGCCGAGTTCGCCCTGGATCTCGCTCGGCGCGGCCGTCGGGTGGCCGTGGTCTCCGGGGGCGATCCGGGCGTCTTCGCCATGGCGACGGCCGTCCTCGAGGTCGCCTCGCAGAAGCAGTACGCGGACCTGCCGGTACGGGTGCTTCCGGGGGTGACTGCGGCCAACGCGGCCGCCGCCCGCGCGGGCGCCCCGCTGGGCCACGACTACGCCACGATCTCGCTCTCCGACCGGCTCAAGCCGTGGGAGGTCATCGCGGAGCGGCTGCGCGCCGCGGCCTCGGCCGATCTGGTGCTCGCGCTGTACAACCCCGGCTCCCGCAGCCGGACCTGGCAGGTCGGCAAGGCGCGTGACCTGCTGCTCGAACACCGCTCGCCGGACACGCCCGTGGTGCTCGGCCGCGATGTCGGCGGACCGGCCGAGAGCGTGCGCACCGTGCGGCTCGCCGATCTCGATCCGGCCGATGTGGACATGCGCACGATCCTGCTCGTCGGGTCCTCGCAGACCCGCTGGGAGCAGCGGGGCGACGGACAGCAGATCGTGTGGACGCCGCGGCGCTATCCGGAGGACTGAGCCCGCGGTGCTGCTAGGCCTGGCCGCCGCCGAGCGCGCGCAGCCAGGCCAGGGCCTCCTGCGGGGTGCCGGCCACGCTCACGCCCCCGGGCACCGGCGGGCGGCGCACCACGACCACCGGGATGCCTGCCTCGCGGGCCGCGGTCAGTTTGGGGGCGGTGGCGGCGCCGCCGCTGTCCTTCGTGACGACGACGTCGATGCGATGGCGGCGGATCAGCTCGCGCTCCCCCTCCAAGGTGAACGGGCCGCGGTCGAGCAGCACCTCCATCCGCGCGGGGTGCGGTGCGTCCGGAGCGTCCACCGAACGCATCAGGAACCACAGCCGGTCCAGACCGGCGAAGGCGGCAAGTCCCATGCGCCCCGTGGTGAGGAAGACACGCTCGCCCAGGGCGGGCAGCGCATCGGCCGCTTCCGCCAGGGAGCCGACCGGGTGCCAGGTGTCGCCCCGGCCCGGCACCCAGCCGGGCCGGCGCAGCGCGAGCAGGGGAACATGGGCGGCAGCGGCGGCAGCGGCCGCGTTGAAACTGATCGTCTCGGCGAAAGGATGGGTGGCATCGATGAGCGCGCTCACCCGGTGCGTCCGCAGCCATGCGGCCATTCCTTCGGCTCCGCCGAAGCCGCCCACACGCACCTCGCCCGGCGGCAGCTTCGGGCTCGCCACCCGTCCGGCCAACGAGCTGGTCACCCGCGCTTCGGCGGGCAGCGTCTCCACCAGCATCCCCGCGAGGCGGCGGGCCTCCGTCGTCCCCCCCAGTACCAAAACGTGCATCGGATCCATCCATGGGTGAGGCGAAAGGCGGGCGCAGCGCCCAACTCAAGCACACCGGCCTGCGGCCCGGCTGGACGACCGGTGCCTGCGCCACGGCGGCGGCCACGGCCGCCTACACGGCCCTCCTCAGCGGCGACTTCCCCGATCCGGTGACCATCACCCTGCCCAAGGGCCAGACACCGGCCTTCGCCCTGGCCGTCGAGGAACTGACCGAGGGGCGGGCGACGGCGGGAGTGGTCAAGGACGCCGGCGACGACCCCGACGTGACGCACGGCGCGCTCGTACGGGCCACCGCGCGGCGGCTGCCGCCGGGCTCGGGTGTGGTCTTCAAGGCGGGGCCCGGCGTGGGCACGGTCACGCTGCCCGGCCTGCCGCTCGACGTCGGTGAGCCCGCGGTCAATCCCGTGCCGCGCCAGATGATCCGCGACCACATCGCCCGGGTCGCCGCCGAGCACCGGGGCTCGGGGGACGTCGAGATCACGGTCTCCGTGGACCACGGCGAGGAGATCGCCCGCTCCACCTGGAACCCCCGCCTGGGCATCCTGGGCGGCCTGTCGATCCTGGGCACGACCGGCATCGTGGTGCCCTACTCCTGCTCGGCGTGGATCGACTCGATCCGCCGCGGCGTGGACGTGGCACGCGCCGCGGGACACACGCACGTGGCGGGCTGTACGGGCTCGACCTCGGAGAAGACGGTGGTCGCCGAGTACGGCCTGCCCGAGATCGCCCTCCTCGACATGGGGGACTTCGCGGGCGCGGTGCTCAAGTACGTGCGCCGGCACCCCGTGGACCGCCTCACGATCTGCGGCGGATTCGCCAAACTCTCGAAGCTCGCTGCGGGCCACCTGGACCTGCACTCCGCCCGCTCCCAGGTCGACAAGCCCTTCCTTGCCGCACTGGCCCGCCAGGGCGGCGCGGACGAAGCACTGGCGGCCGAGGTGGAAGTCGCCAACACGGGCCTGGCCGCACTGCAGTTGTGCCAGGCACGGGGCGTCCCCCTCGGCGACCTGGTGGCCGTGGCGGCACGCGACGAGGCGCTGTCGGTCCTGCGGGGCGCGCCGGTGGCCGTGGACGTCATCTGCATCGACCGGGCGGGCACGGTCGTGGGCCGCAGCAGCGTTCGCTGAGAGACCGCACGGGAGCCCTCCTACGCACCTGTCCGGTACCGGACCTCCCCGAACGGCCAGTCCGACGCAAGCCAGCCGGCCACCGCCTCGTGCAGCGGACCGTCCAGATCAGCACGGGACGCGCGTACCCACGAGCGCACCTCTGCCACGTGTGCGGTCGCAGGCGAGGGATAGATGTAGACACACCCGATGACCCCATCGGCGGCGTCGTCGAGAACCGTGTACGTGAAACCGACGCGCTTCTCGAAGTCGCTCGCGTGGCTTTCCAGGTCCCGCAGATTGTCGGCCCGGCTCATTCCGGCGGGAGGCGGCCACCCCCGCCCGTGAAAATCCGCTGTGGCACGGATGTGTTCGATGCTCGACATCCAGGCGTCGTGATCGGCGTCGTTGTGCTGCGGTCCGAGGGGCTCCAGACGGAACTCTTCGGCGGCAAGACTCAGCGGAACGGCGAAGTCGACGGGGACGAAAGGCGGCTCAGACATACCAGGAAGCTATCGGGCCGCCCTGACGTCGGCACCGGAATAAATCAGGCCGACCGCCCCCGAACGGCTCTCAGCAGACGTGCCGGTCGCGTTCCGGTGAGTAGAGGTGGCTGTCGCGGAACTGTTCGGCGCCCAGGGTGCGGCCCACCATGATGACGGCGGTACGGATCACGCCCGCCGCCTTCACCTGCGCCGCGATCTCGTCGAGGGGGCCGCGCAGGATGAGTTCGTCCGGGCGTGAGGCCAGTGCCACGACGGCCGTGGGGCAGTCGGCTCCGTAGTGCGGCAGGAGTTCCTCGACCACACGGTCCACGTACTTGGCGGCCAGGTGGAGCACGATCAGGGCGCCGCTGCGGCCCAGCGTGGCCAGGTCCTCGCCCTCGGGCATCGCGGTGGCCCGGTTGGCGATCCGGGTGAGGATGACGGTCTGGCCGACGGTCGGGACGGTCAGCTCCCGCTTGAGCGCCGCAGCCGCGGCAGCGAACGCGGGCACGCCCGGCACCACCTCGTAGGGCACGCCCGCCTCGTCCAGGCGCCGCATCTGCTCGTTGACGGCGCTGAAGACGGACGGGTCGCCCGAGTGCAGGCGTGCCACGTCGTGCCCCTGCTGGTGGGCGGCGACGAGTTCGGCGGTGATCTGGTCGATGTCCAGCTGCGCGGTGTCGATCAGACGGGCGTCCTTTGGACACTCGGCGAGCAGTTCACGGGGCACCAGACTGCCCGCGTACAGGCACACCCCGCAGGCGGCGAGCGTGCGCGCGCCGCGCACCGTGATCAGGTCGGCCGCACCGGGCCCCGCGCCGATGAAGTACACGGTCATTGGTTGTCTCCTGAGGGTTCTGCCGAGGGTTTTGCGGGGGCTTCTGCGGGAGCTTCTGCTGAGGGTTCCGCAACGGGGGTCGAGGAAGGTTTGCGCACGGACCACTGAGTGACCGGCATCGCCTGGCGCCAGCCGGTGAAGCCGCCGACGGGCACGGCGTGCGCGACGGAGAGGCGGACGAGCTCACCGCCGTGCCTGCGGTATCGCTCGGTGAGCAGCGCCTCGGACTCCAGCGTGACCGTGTTGGCGACCAGGCGGCCGCCCGCGGGCAGCGCATCCCAGCAGGCATCGAGCAGGCCGGGCACGGTCAGCCCGCCCCCGATGAACACGGCGTCGGGCGCGGGCAGTTCGCTCAGGCTGTCGGGGGCCCGGCCGGTGATCACACGCAGGGCGGGCACGCCCAGGTGTGCGGCGTTGCGCTCGATGCGCTGCGCCCGTACCGGATCGCGCTCCACGGTGATCGCCCGGCAGGAGGGGTGGGTGCGCATCCACTCGATCGCCACGGACCCCGAGCCGCCGCCGATGTCCCACAGCAGCTCGCCGGGGGCGGGCGCGAGCACTCCGAGGGTGGCGGCGCGGACGTGGCGCTTGGTGAGCTGGCCGTCGTGTTCGTAGGCCGCGTCGGGCAGTCCGGGGACGGCGCCGAGACGCAGCGCGTCGGGGTCGCGCCGGCATTCGATCGCTATGACGTTCAGCGGGTCGCCCGGCGGGTGCGCCCAGGTGTCCGCGATTCCCTCGACACACGACTCGGCCTCCCCGCCGAGCTGTTCGAGGACGCGGACGGGGCTCGGCCCGAAGCCCTGCTCCCGCAGCAGCGCGGCGACCACGGCGGGCGTGGTGGCGTCCGCGCTGAGCACAAGGACCCGGCGCCCGTCGTGCAGGGGGGCGGCAAGGCGGGCAGCCGGCCGCCCGACCAGGGTGACGACTTCGGTGTCCTCCAGCGGCCAGCCGACGCGGGCGCAGGCATAGGAGACGGACGACGGGTGGGGCAGGATGCGCAGCCCGTCGGAGCCAAGGACCTCGGTGAGCGCCCGGCCGATGCCGTAGAACATCGGGTCCCCGCTGGCCAGGACGGCGATCCTGTTCCCCGCGTGCGCGGCGAGCAGACCGGGCACGGCCGGCCGCAACGGCGAGGGCCACGGCACGCGCAGCCCCGCGCACTCCGGCGGCAGCAGGTCCAGCTGACGCTGCCCGCCGATCAGCACCTGCGCCTCGCCGAGTGCCGTACGCGCCGCGTCAGGAAGTCCGCCCCACCCGTCGGCCCCGATACCCACCACGCTCACGGCAGGAGGCAACACTGCAGGCGGGAGGGGGTGTGCGGCGGATGCGGGGGTCACGGACGGTACCTCGGTGCTCGGGGGCTGGCGCACCCGAACTCTACTGTCCGGCCGCTTCCGGCCACCGGCCAGGTGGCTCCCGGGGGCCTACGGGACCGTCGGCGTAGGCTCGGCGGGCATGACGGTACTGATCACGGTGTGCGGGGCGTCCCCGGGCGTGGGCAAGTCGACGCTGTGCGGTGGACTGAGCCGGTGGCTGGCCGATGATGCGGGACTGCGGGTGGATCATTTCCGCGAGGAGGAGATCCTGACCCGGCCCCAGTTCGCCGCGGTGGCGGAGGAGTTCGGGACGAGCGGCCGGGTCGGCCCGGAGACGTTGCTGGCGGCCACCGCGGAGTTCGTCGACGCGGTCGTGGCGAGCGGCGACGACGTGGTGATCGCCGATGCCCTGGTGCCGTTCGTGCCGACACTGCTTGCCATGGGACACGACACGGAAACGATCGACTCGTTCATGGCCGACCTCACCAAGGTGCTCGCGCCCGTCAGCCCGGTCATGGTCTTCCTCGACGGGAACGCCGGGACCGCGCTGCCCCGCGCCGCGACGAGGGAAGGCGAGGGCTGGCTCGACTGGTACGTCGCCAAGCTCTCCCGCTACGAGGTGACCCCTCCGGTGACCGACGTCGCGTCGGCGGCGCGGTACCTGCTGCGCGAGCGTGCGGTGACACTCGGCGCGGTCCGCCGCGAAGGGTGGAGGCTCGCCGTGGTCGAGCGCGCCGACGAGCTGTCCCGGGGCGAGGTGCTACGGGGCGCGCAGCGAGGCCTGGAGACGTGGCTGGCGCAGGCCATCGCCCGGCGCTGAACACTCGCGCCCGACACGGGACGGAGCTGGGCGCTCGGCCACCGGGCGCCCAGCTCCGTCCCGTGCCACGGGCATGTGCCGACCACCCGAATACGCTTGTCCGGCTTTGCGGCACAGCACTACCTTTGCGCCGTGGATCTCTTCTCGAACTCCTGGGCAGCATTGCGCGCGGCCGTCGCCGATCTCCCGGACGAGGATTTCGCGCGTCCCTCCGGCTGCACCGGCTGGCTCGTGCGGGACCTGGCCTGCCATCTGATCGTCGATGCCCAGGACGTCCTGATCACCCTCGTGACCCCGGCCGAAGCGGAACCGACCCACGACGCGCTCTCCTACTGGGACGTCACCTCGGCGCCGCCGAACGGCGAGGACCCCCTCGATGCGCTGACCGTCCGCCTCGCGGCTGCCTACGGAGAGCCCTGGCTCCTCAAGTTCCACCTCGATGACGTCGGCTCGGCCGCCGGTCGCGCCGCCGAACTCGCCGACCCCGAAAGCCGGGTGGGCACCCGCGACGAGGTCCTCACCGTGGGCGACTACCTCATGACGTACGTCATGGAATGGACCCTGCACCACCTCGACCTGATCGCCCACCTCCCGCACGTGGCCGGACCGCCCGATGAGGGGCTCGCCCGCAGCCGCGAGATGCTGGAGGAGATCGCCGGAACCGCGTTCCCCAAGACGTTCTCCGACACGGAGGCCCTCCTGATCGGCACCGGTCGGCGGGCGCCGACCGATGCGGAGCAGGCCGAACTGGGCGAGCTGGCGGCGAAACTCCCCTTCGTCCTCAACTGACACCCGGCCGCCCCCTGACCGCGAGCTTTCCGGCGGGTGCGACCCGCAACGAGTCAAGGCTCAGGCCCAGTTCCTCCCCTGCGTGCTCCGGCGCCGCGAGAGTGATCGTCACGGGGGTCACCTTCCCGCGCGGTACGGAGAAGGAGCCGACGGCGCCCCGGGTGAGGTCCGCGCCTGTCACGAGCCGGGAGTGCTTGCCGACCTGCACCCGGTAGAGCGCATCCGCCCGCGCCTTCCCGCGGACCGCCACCGACAGCTTCGCGGGTCGGTCGGCGGTGATGTGGGCGGTGTGGCGCACCGTGGTCCGCTTCGTGCTGTAGTAGCTGCCGTCGTCGGCGTAGCTGTAGCCGTGCTCGATGTCGGCGCCCTCCAGGACGGCGGTCTTGTCCGGACCGAGGGCGACCGTGTGCTGCGGGATGATCCGGAGCTTGCCGCCGAGTTCGACCTTCACGACGGGCAGCACCTGGTCACGCGGCCGCTCGGGCAGCGTCACGATGAGGTCGTCGCCGTCCCAGCGCCAGTCGAGCCGGTCCTTCGAGCCGTCCTCGCGGACGTTGCGTACGGAGGTGGCCAGGCCCGGCAGCCGGAGTTCACCGGACTCGGGCCACTGGGTCACGTGCAGGAACAGGTCACGGTCGTTGACGGTGACCTCGCCCCAGGGACGGCCGCCGAAGCGGGTGGCCGAGGCGCCGAGCACGGCGCCGGGGTGACGGTTCAGCCAGTCGCCCATGCCGCGCAGGACGTCGGCCTCGAAATCCACGACCGAGCCGTCGCCGCGCGGGCCGATGTTGAGCAGGTAGTTGCCGCCGCGGGCCCGCACGCCGGTGAGGCCGCCCACGAGATCCTTGATCTTGCCGGGCAGGTCTTCCCGCTTCTGCCAGCTGCGGTAGCCCCAGGTCTCGTGGTAGATCGACGCGGGAGTCTGCCAGGCCCCGTCGAGCGCCACCGCGGGAATCTCGTTGTCGCCGAGGGTACGGAAGTCGCCCTGGTTGTTCCACACCCGGCTGTTGATCGCCGCCTTCGGCTGGAGTTCGCGGACGATCCCGGCGAATGTGCGGCTCTGCTCGGCGGTGGGCGATGACATGTCGAACCACACCTCGGCGATGTCCCCGTAGTTCGTCATCAGTTCGCGCAGCTGCCCCTCGATGACCGGCTCCATCGACGCGGGGATCGGATTGTTGTTGTTGCCGTCGAAGTCATGGCCCTGGTGCCAGTCGACCAGCGAGAAGTAGAAGCCGAACTTCAGCCCCTGGCTGCGGCATTCGTCCGCGAGCGCCTTGAGCGGGTCCTTCTTGTACGGGGTCGCGTCGACGACGTCGTAGCCGGTGGTGTCGGTGTCGAACATGGAGAAGCCGTCGTGGTGCTTGCCGGTGATGACCACGTACCGCATCCCCGCCCGCTTGGCGAGGGAACAGATCTCCGCGGGGTCGAACCGGTCGGGCTTGAACCGCCGGGCGACTTCGAGGTACTCCTCCTCGGAGATGTCGGCCCACATCTGGATCTGTTCGCTGTAGCCCTCGGTGACCGGCTTCCCCTTCCACACGCCGCCCAGTTCGGAGAACAGCCCCCAGTGGATGAACATCCCGAACTGGAGCCGCTGCCAGGCCGCGAGGTCCTTGTCGTCGCTGGTCCCGATCTCGCCGGGGATGCCTTGCGTGCGGGGTCCTCCGGCCCGGTCGGCCTGCGTGGCGACGGCTGCGGGAGGGCTTGCCACTGCTGCTCCGACGGCGAGCAGGAGCGCGAGCATGACGCCGAGCACCTTGCGCATCGCGAATCTCCTCTACAACTGTCCCAAGGTCGTCGAGTCATCCGATGTTAGGAGCCCATACAGATGCGCTACGTGTCACGAGGGAGGCATGGGGGCGCGTACATCGGATGTTAAGGGCGCGAAGGCGTGGCGTCACCACCCCCGACGGACCAGGTTGCGGCAGATACCGTTTTCTATCCGGAGACGCGCAACTGACGCCTGTCCATTGAGTGTTCACCCATACCCATGCTAGAAACCGGTTACTTTCCACCCGGCGCACGGATGGTCTACGTCACGCGACCCCATCCCCCCACTCGCAAGGAGCCCCCATGCGCAAGCGAACCGGCACCCTCACGGCCGCCGCTTCTTCACTGATCCTGCTCACCGCGGCACCCGCCGACGCCTCCGTCATCTGGAACGGCGACGCCTCCGCAGGCACCGGAGTCTTCTCCTCCACCCTCTGCGACAGCCCCGGCAGCGTCACCGCGCAGGACAACGGCGACGGCCGCGGCCAGGTCTTCAAGTTCAACAAGCCGCTCGGCCTGGAGCGTTGCGAGGCCCACGGGATCAGCGTCGGCGGCTCGCGGTACACGTTCAAGAACAACTCGACGTACTGGATCGGCTGGGACACCTCCACCAACACCCCGGACGCGGGCACGATCTTCCAGTGGAAGTCGTACGGCACCAACGACCAGCACCAGCAGAACTACCCGGTGCTGATGAAGGTCGAGGGCGGCGAGCTCAAGCTGTTCCACATCGAGGCCGGCGAGAAGTGGACCCTGAAGTGGTCGACGCCCGTCACGACCAGCACCTACAAGCGCATCGTGCTCGGCATCCACACCTCGTCCGACGCCTCCGCCGGGTGGGTCTCGGCCTTCTACAACGGCACCAAGGTCGCCGAGTTCTCCGGCCGCACCTGGGACGACCTGGGCAACGACACCCGGTTCGGCTCCTACGGCTCCGAGGTCAAGGACAAGCGGGTCATCAACTGGATCGACGGGCTCAAGGTCGGCACGACGTACGGAGACGTGGACAACTAGACCGGCCGCACCAGCCGTCCGTCGACCAGCTCAAGCAAGCTGTCGCGGTGGTGTTCGCGCAGGGCCCGGTCGTGGGTGACCATCACGACCGGGCCGGTGAACTGCTCGACTGCGGACTGTAGTTGCTCGACCAGCGCCAGGCTGAGGTGATTGCTCGGCTCGTCGAGCAGCAGCAGGTTCGGGCGCCGCGAGAACAGCAGCGCGAGTTCGAGGCGCCGCAGCTGCCCCACCGAGAGGCGGTTCACCGGAACGTCGAAGTCGGCGCTCGCGAACAGGCCGAATCGGGTCAACTCGCGTGCCGCGTCGTCGATGTAGGCCGCGCGGTGTGCGGCGAAGGTCTCCAGGACGCCGCGCTGCTCCCTGGCGAAGTGGCTCTCCTGCGGCAAGTAACCGATGCGCAGCCCTGGTTCACCTACGACCCCTCCTGCGTCGGGTGTCCTGAGGCCCGCCAAGACGGACAGGAGCGTGGACTTGCCCGCGCCGTTCGGCCCGGTGATCACGTACAGCGAACCCGGGGCGAGCTCAAGGTCCACGCCCCGCAGCACGTCGCCCACGACCAGGCCATCGGCCCGGAGCAACACCTCGCCGCCGGGCCGTTCCGCACTCTCGCTGCTCTCCGAGGCGATCTCCGGTGCCTGGAAGGCCAGCGGCTCCGGCGGGCGGTGCACCTCCTCGTCGAGCAGCCGCCCCAGTTGCTGCCTGGCCGCACGCGTCGCGCGGGCGGCGGCGGCCTGGGCGGCGCCTCCGTTGAGGTTGTAGGAGAGTTTGTCGCCGTCCCCCCTCGCGCCGAAGGTGCGGCCGGATCTGGCCGCCCTGTCGAGCCGCCGCCGGGTCTCGGCCAGTTCCTGGCGCCAGTCGCGGTACTGCTGCCACCAGCGTGCTTGTGCCGCGGCGCGTTCGTCGAGGTAGTCGCGGTAGCCGCCGCCGTAGCGCACGGTGGTGCCGCGGGAGCCGTCCAGGTCGACGATGGCGGTGACGGCGGTGTCAAGGAGCACCCGGTCGTGCGAGGCGATGAGGCACGGGCCCTGATACCGGGCCAGCCACGGGACGAGCCAGTCCACCGCACGGTCGTCGAGGTGGTTCGTCGGTTCGTCGAGGAGCAGCCCGGCGGGTTCGGCGAGGACCAGTTCGGCGAGCGCCAGGCGGGAGCGCTCGCCGCCCGAGAGGGTCTTGGTCGGCCGAAGCCGATCCAGGCCCCCGAGACTGAAGACGTCCAGTACCTCGCCGATGCGGGCGTCGAGTTCCCAGCCGCCGCGCCGGGCGAACTCGTCCTGGAGCCGCCCGTACTCACCGAGCACCTCGCTCAGGTCTTCTTTGCCGGACGACATCAACTCCTCGGCGGCACGCATGCGTTCGGCCATTTCACCGAACTCGGCCGTCGCCCGCGCCAGTACGGTCTCGATGGTCGCACCGGCAGGGAAGCCGGGCTCCTGCGGCAGGAAGCCGACCTGGCCCGCGACCGCCCGTACGACCTGACCCCGTTGCAGCGGCAGTTCACCGGCGAGGGCGCGCAGCAACGTCGACTTGCCCCGCCCGTTCTCGCCGATCAGACCGACCCGCTCGCCCCGTGACACCTTCAGCGAGACATCACGCAGCACGAGGCGGTCTCCGAGCACGCAGTGCACGTTCTCGGCGAGGAGGTGCGCGGAGCGGTGGTCACCGGAGAGCACGTCCTGCGCGCCGCCGGGACGGGCCGCATTCGTGTCGGACATCGTGAGTAACTCCTGTCGTACGCCGGGAATCGCCGGCTGAATGCCGCTGGAGAGCTGTTGCCGGTCAGTCGGCCAGGGGTGTTCCGCAGCGGGCGCAGTAGCGGGCGTCCCGTTCGGCGGCGAAACCGCCGCACTCGGGGCAGACGCGATCGAGCAGGCAGACCGGCTCACCGGCGTCCGGGCAGCCGTGCGGATCGGTGCCGGGGGCCGGGCGACGGCGGTGGGCGGTCGTATAGACAAGACCCTCCTCCCCCGCGTCCACGCAGCGGCCCGGGCCCGCGGGGAGCCAGGCGAGGGCGCCGGGCACGAGCTGCCAGGTCACGTCCGGGGTGCGGAGTTCACCGGAGCCGGTCAGCACGGTGAGCAGGACGCCGAACTCCTCCTCCGTGTGCTCGCCGGTGCTCGCGCCCGGAGCGAGCCGGACGACGTCGGCGTCCAGATCCCTCGTACGGTCGCCGAGCGACCACAAGACACTGACCTGGCCTCGCCCGACGGCTGCGGTCTGTTCCGGTCCGACGAACACCGGAGCGGCGGGGGCGGGGGCGTTCATGCGAACTCCAGTCGGTGCGGACGGGCGGCGACGTACGGCTGTCGTGCCGGTCGGCTGCGGCGCCGGCGGGATTCGAACCCGCGGACAGGGAAGGGCAAGGCCCGCCCGGCTCCCGTCAGTCGGCGTGCGAGGGGCTTCCCGCACGCCGATCGCAATGGGCCGCTCTGCCACGGCACCGCAACCTGCGGGACCGCGCGATCCCGCTCCGGTGAGGATAAGGACAGCACCCGGCGGGGGGCGAGTTGATTATCGCCGCGACCCGCACGCTCGGCGCGCAGCCCGGTCCACGGATACTGACCGGCACCGGACGATCGAGAAACGGCGGGGCAGCGGTGGAGTGGACGATCTGGGCGGGGTTCGCGGCCGGGCTGCTGATCGCGACGGTGACCGCGCCGGTGGGCGTGTCCGGGGCGGTCTTTCTCCTTCCGGTGCAGCTCAGTGTTCTTGGTGTGCCGAGCCCCGCCGTCACGCCGACGAACCTGTTGTTCAACGTGGTGGCCGGGCCGGGCGCCCTGTGGCGTTACCGCCGCGACGGCGCTCTGCGCGGCGGCCTGGCCCGGCGCCTGGTCACCTGGACGCTGCCCGGCGTGATCGCGGGTGCCGCCATCCGTGTCTTCGCCCTGCCCGGCCCCGGCGTCTTCCGGATCCTGGTCGCCGCCCTGTTGCTGCCGCTCGGCACCTGGCTGTGCCTGCGCACCCTGCGCCCGTCCCCGCAACGATCCGACGCGGCCGAGCCGTCGGCGCCCGCGCTGGCCGCCCTGGCCCTGACCGTCGGGGTGGTGGGCGGGATCTACGGGATCGGCGGCGGCTCCCTCCTGGGGCCCGTCCTCGCCGCGCGCGGCATGCCCATGGCCCGCATCGCGCCCGCCACGCTCGCCGCGACCTTCACCACCTCGCTCGCCGGGGCCGCCGCGTACGCGGTGCTTGCCACGGCGAGCGAGGGGCCCGTGGCGCCCGACTGGGGTCTTGGCCTGGCCTGTGGTCTCGGCGGCCTGATCGGCGGCTACCTCGGCGCACGGCTCCAGCCACATGTGCCCGAGACCGCGCTCCGGCTGCTGCTCGGCACCCTTGCTGCCGTCCTCGGCGCGCTGTACGCCGTTCAGGGCCTCTCCTGAGCTGCTGATGAACCCGGCGTACCGGCCGGGCAGGCAGCAGGGGCAAGCCGGGGCGGGAATGCCACCCGCCCCGGCCCGCGTTCCTTGGGGTCAGTCACCGATGCCGGGTCAGCCACCGATGCGCGGCAGGAGGGAGACCGTCTTGCTTCCCTTCATGGCGACCAGCACATCCTCGTAGAGCAGGAGCCGGGGATCGGATGCCCAGTCGGGCCTCTTGCCCGGTTTGGCGATGTCGATGCGGTCGTGCCAGACCTTCTTGCCGGTGCGCAGGTCGAGGCCGGACAGTTCTCCGGTCCGGCTGAGGAAGTACACGACTCCCTGCCTCTCCGACACCACGGGGGACGTGAGGCCCCCGGGCCTCTGTTGGTCGGGCATCTTGACGCCGACAGGGGCGGTCCACAGGGGCTTCCCCGTGGTCAGGGAGTAGGCCGAGACCTTGCCCTCCCACGTCACGGAGATCAGCCGGTCTCCGACGACATCCGTGCTGGCCACCTTGTCCGGGCCCCGGTAGGAGTGCGAGGTCTGTCCTCCGGAGCCGTTGACGGTGGTCAGCCGCAGGTCCTTGTCCGTCGGTGCCTTCTGGTCCGTCAGGACCATCCGGTCCCCCGTCGTCCCGATGAGCTGCTGCCTGCCGGGGAGGGTCGTGACCTTCTCGGCGGCTCCGGTAGCGGCGTTGAGACGGAAGACGTTGGTGTCGTGCGGCTTCTCCGTGTCCTTCGTGCACAGCAGATGGGGCACGCCGCTCAGCACCGCGCGCTGGCACGCGATGCCCTTGTCCCAGGTGTAGTGCCACTTCTCCTCGCCGGTCCGCGGGTCGAGGGCCGACATCGTGCGGAGTGACGGAGTGTTCGCGAAGACCGCGCCGTTGATGGGCATGGCGGCCTGGTCGGTACGGTCGTCCTGCGGCATCTTCTTCTTCCACAGCACGTCGCCGCTGTCGGCGTCCACCGCCATCAGATCGGTACCTGCCATATAGTCCCCGTCCGGCAGGTTCTTCGCGGTGTGGTTGCGGTAGGCGTAGATCACGCCGTCGCGCACGGCGAACGGGTGGTCCATCCCGTCGCCTTCGCGATTGACCTTGACGGTCCACAGCCGCTCGCCCGTATTGGCGTCGAACTTCGCGGCGTCGTACTTGGACCCGGCGCAGTACAGCGCGGAACCGTCCGCCATGCAGCCCCGCTCGGTGGCGCCCGCGGCGCTGTTCTGCCAAGGCTTCCAGCCGTTCGGCGATACCGCGGGGCGCACGGGCCGGTCCTGCCCGTCCCCACCGCCGCCCCCGAGGCCGAACACCGCACCCACGGTGATCGCGGCAACGGCCACAACCGCCCCGGCGGCTTGCGAGAAACGGCGTCGGCTGCGCCGCCGTACCACCTGCTCGGCCAGATCTCCCGGCGCCCGCACCCGGTCCAGGGCGACCGCGTGCAGCGTCTCGCGGACCTTCTCCTCCACGCGCTCCGTCGTCATCCCTGCATCTCCTTCGGCGAGTAGCTGAGCGGCTGCACCTGTCCCGCTGGGCCTTCGGGCCCGAGCTCGGGGACCAGGGCCCGGAGCTTGGCGAGCGACCGGTGCGCCGTACTGCGCACCGTGCCGACCGGGCATCTCAGCAGCGCCGCGACCTCGGCCTCCGGCAGATCCTCGAAATAGCGCAGCACGACCACGGCCCGCTGCCGCTTCGTGAGACGGCCGAGCGCCGCCCACAGCGAGATCCTCAGCTCGGAATCCGCCTCGGCGCCCCGCACGCCGGTCTCGGGCAGTACGGGCACCGTCGTCTCGGCGCGATGTCTGCGCAGCCGCCAGCGGTTGACCTGCTGGCGGTACATGATCTGGCGGACGTACGCCTCGGGCTGCTCGATGCGCGCCCAGCGTCCGTAGGCCTTCATCAGCGCGATCTGCAGCAGATCCTCCGCCGCGTGCCGGTCACCGCCGGTCAGCAGTACCGCGAGTCGCAGCAGCGCGGTGGAGCGCATCGCTACGAACTCGCGGAACTCGTCGTGATTTGAGGCCTCCATCGACCCTCCCCTTCTTGGCAACCCTCACGACGTGACGGGGCGCCCGCGGCTATCCATCGGCGCGCGAAATTGTGTGTTCACACCAAGAGGGGGCCAAGAGGGGTTGCGGAATGTGGAGTTCCGGGGATCAGGCCTGGCGGCGCGGCAGGCGTACCACCTGGACGAAGAAGTCGTCGATCTGGCGTACCGCGGCGATGAACTGGTCGAGGTCGACCGGCTTGGTGACGTAGGCGTTCGCGTGCAGTTTGTAGCTGCGCAGGATGTCCTCCTCCGCTGCCGACGTGGTGAGCACCACCACCGGGATGTCCTGCAGGTCCGGGTCCGACTTGATCTTCTCCAGGACCTGGCGTCCGTCGTACTTGGGCAGGTTGAGGTCGAGCAGGATGAGGTCGGGGCGCGGCACTCCTACGTGCTCACCGCGCCGGTAGAGGAAGTCGAGGGCCTCCTCGCCGTCCCGGACCACGTGCAGGTTGTTGCGGATCTTGTTGTCCTCGAACGCCTCGCGCGTCATCAGCTCGTCGCCCGGGTCGTCCTCCACGAGGAGCACGTCGACGGGCGCGGGAGAAGGGGTGGTCATGTCAGGGCCTCTTCCTCGGTGCGGGTTTCGGTGTCCTCCGCGGGGCCGGCGTCGGAGGGCAGGGTGAAGCAGATGCGGGTTCCGTCGGTGTGCCCGCTGTCGATCCAGATGTGACCGCCGTGATGCTCGACGATCTTCTTGCACAGGGCAAGGCCGATGCCGGTGCCGCCGTAGGCGTCACGGCCGTGCAGCCGCTGGAAGATGACGAAGACCTTCTCCGCGAACTCCTCGGGGATGCCGATGCCGTTGTCGGTGACGCAGAAGTTCCAGGCGCCGGAACTCTCGTCCTCCTCGCAGGTGATCTCGATCCGCGGGGTGCGTTCGGGGTGGTGGAACTTGACGGCGTTGCCGACGAGATTCTGCCAGAGCATGGTCAGGAGCGTCGGGTCGCCGACGATCTCGGGCAGGTGCCCGGGGCGTTCGATGAGCGCGTCGGTGTCCCGGACCGAGGTGTCCAGGTTGGCAAGCGCCTTGGTGAGTGCCTGGTCGAGATCGACGGGTACCTGTGCGTCGTTGAGCCGCCCGACGCGGGAGAAGGTGAGCAGGTCGTTGATGAGGATCTGCATGCGCTTGGCGCCGTCGACAGCGAAGTCGATGTACTGCTTGCCACGGTCGTCGAGCGTGTCTCCGTACCGCTTCTCCAGGAGCTGGCAGAAGGAGGCGACCTTGCGCAGGGGCTCCTGAAGGTCGTGGGAGGCGACGTAGGCGAACTGCTCCAGTTCGGCGTTGGAGCGCCGCAGTTCCACCGCCTGGGCGTCCAGTTCGGCCGCCTGCTGGGTCAGCGCGTCCCGCCGGCGGCGGGAGGCTCCCAGTTCCTCCACGATCTGCTGGCGCATGTCTTCCACGTCTTTCGCCACCGCTCGGAGGTCCGCGGGGCCGTCGATCGTGATGACGTGGTCGAAATCGCCGCGCGCCACCTGCCGCGACGAGACGCGCAGCGCGTCCAGGGGCCGGGCCACCAGCCTGCGCACCAGGAAAGCCAAGGCGATTCCGGCCAGCAGGAAGACCCCGACCAGGGACCCCAGGATCACCGTGCGCACCGTACGGGAGCTGTCCAACTCGGCCTTGCCGTCCTCGACGGCACGGGTCAGGTCGGTGTTCTGTGCGGCCCACACCGTACGGATCTGGTCGAAGACCTCCTTGCCGCGCTCGGCGTTCGTCTCGGCGACGGCGCTCGGCTCACCGGGAGTGACCTTGGACACCAGGGGTTCGGCGTACGCCCGCCGCCAGTCCGCGGCCTCCCGCTGGACCGCCTTGAGGTCCGCCATCAGCTGGGGCCGGTCCCCGATGAGGTCGCGCAGCCGGGCGGCGGCGCGGGCCTCGTCCTTCTTGCCCCGGGTGTAGGGATCAAGGAACTGGCGGTCGGCGGTGATGGCGTAGCCCCGGACGCCGGTCTCCTGGTTCACCAGGGCGGCCTGGAGGCGGTATGTCTGCGTCTGCGCGGGCTGCAGGCGGTCGGTCAACTGGTCGGTCACGTCCGCGGTCTGGCCGAGGAGGCGGGCACCGACCACGGCGCCCGCCAGGACCAGGAGCACCATCAGAGCCAGCACCAGCTGGATCCAGCCCTGCACCGTCAGCCGGCCGCCGATCCTCGCACTGCTCGGCACACTGCTCGGCGTCTCAACCACGGCGTTGCTCTCCGATGCTGCTCCGGTGGCGGCCTCCGGCCGCGGCACTGGCCGATTCGCCCTCTGTCACTGCTTGGTCCCCGTCTCTTCCTTCGTCTCCCCGCCAGTGCAGGTGCACCACGGCCACGTCGTCGGCCAGGCCGCCCTGCTCCTCGGCGAGATCCTCGGCCCGCTGGATCAGCGTGTCGACGAATGCCGCCGGCCTCAGGGCGCCCATCTCGCGGGCCAGGGCCAGCAGTCCCTGTTCACCGAGACGCTCGCGGCCGTTGCCGACATGCCCTTCGAAGAGGCCGTCGGTGAAGAGCACCAGTGCCGAGCCCGCCTGGAGGGGCACCTCCTCGACCGGCCAGAGCCGCCCGCCCGGCGCGACGCCCAGGGCCGGCCCGCCGGCAACCTCCACCCATTCGACACCGCCGCTCGCGGTGCGCAGCAGGATCCCGGGATGGCCGGCGCGCGTCAGCCGCGCATGCCGTGCCCCCGCCGGGACCGAGAGACTTGTCAGGGTGGCGAAGACGTAGGGCTTGACCCGCTCGGCGAGCATGATCTCCTCGAGCCTGCCCACCTGTTCGGGGCCGGTGACGCCGCTGAGCACCAGTGTGCGCCAGGCGATGCGCAGGGCCACGCCCAGGGCCGCCTCGTCGGGACCATGGCCCGATACGTCGCCTATCAGCGCGTGCACGGTGCCGTCCGCGCTCTGGACGATGTCGTAGAAGTCGCCGCCCAACAGGGCCTGGGCGCGGCCGGGCCGGTAGCGGGCCACGACGTCCACGCCCGCGTCGCTGAGCAGCGGCCGGGGCAGCAGTCCCCGCTCCAGGCGGGCGTTCTCCTGTGCCTGCAAGCGGCTGGCCTGCAGGGCGACGGCCGCCTGCTCGGCCTGCTTGCGCTGGATCGCGTAGCGCACGGCCCGGCCGAACAGCTCCGGTTCGACGCGGCCCTTGACGAGGTAGTCCTGGGCCCCCGCTGTCACGGCGGCCAGGCCGGTCTCCTCCTCGGCCAGGCCGGTGAGCACGACGACCGCGACCCGGTCGGCCAGGGAGCGGACCATGGAGACGGCTTCCAGCCCGTGCGCGTCGGGCAGATGCAGGTCGAGCAGCACGCAGTCCGGCATTTCGCGGGCCAGTGCCTCACGCGCCTCGGACATGGACCGCACCCACTGCAGACGCATCTTCAACGCACTGTCGGCGACAAGCTCCTCGACCAGGAGCGCGTCGCCGGGGTCGTCCTCGACCAGCAGCACCGACGGCTGCGACAGCTGCCGGGCCGCGGCGGTGTCGCTGTCGGCGGCTGAACGCATGCCGGAAGTCCATGGCTGTGACGCCACCGTTCTGCTCCCGCCTTCCCCACCCGGTAAGTCCGCCTGGCCGTTCGGCCGTTGCCGAAAGACGGCCGCTACGGCGAGTCTGCCCGCAGCGCCGTGTGACGGTCTCCGGATCTTCGCACAATGCGCACATCGCTCGGTAGCGAACCTATCGCGGGGTTCGAGCCGCAGGGGCGTCCACCTCAATACTGCATGCCCCTCCGGCGGCGGAAGCAATCACCCCCCGCTTTCGCTACTGGCCCACGCGGCCGTCGATGCACTCGCGCAACAGGTCGGCCTGCCCGCAGTGCCGGGCGTACTCCTCGATGCGGTGCACCAGCAGCTCCCGTACGGCGAACCCGTCCTTGCCCAGACGTTCCCCCAGGTCGGGGTGGTCGGCCAGCGCGGCATCCGTCGCGGCCTGCTCGCGCGCCAGATCGGCGTAGGCGGCATCGACCACGGCCTGCTCGCCGACGGCTCCGTCGAAGTCCGCGTCGCGCTTGCCGTACAGCTTGGGCAGCGGGTCGCCGTCGCCGATCCAGTTGCGCCAGTCGCGCTCCACCTCGGCGAGGTGCCGGAGCAGGCCGAGCAGCGACATCGTCGACGGCGGTACCGAGCGGCGGGCCAGTTGCTCCGCGTCCAGGCCCTCGCACTTCATGCGCAGGGTCAGGCGGTAGTTGGTCAGGAAGTCCTGCAGCGTCGCCAGTTCGCCGTCCGGACTGACGCCGTCGCTGTTGCGGGGGTCGTCGTCCGGGTCGGCCCACATGTCGGGGTAGGTGGTGGCCCGGCTCCATCGATCAGGTTGGTCGCTCATGGGCGCCATGGTCGCCGGTGGCGACCTTGCGCGCTACCCACTTTTCGCGCCGGACCCCTACTCGTCGTACCCGCTCACTTGGTGTGCTCGATCTGGATCAGGTTGCCGCAGGTGTCGTCCAGGACCGCGGTGGTGACCGGGCCCATCTCCAGCGGCTCCTGGGTGAAGAACACCCCGAGCTCGCGCAGTCGCTTGAACTCGGCCTCCACGTCGTTCACGGCGAAGGCGGTGGCCGGGATGCCGTCCTCGACGAGCGCCGTCTTGTACGGCTGCACGGCGGGGTGGCCGGAGGGCTCAAGGAGCAGTTCGGGGCCGTCGGGGTCTTCCGGGGAGACGACGGTCAGCCACCGGTCCTCGCCCTCGCCCATCGAGATGTCGTGCTTCTTCACGAAGCCGAGTACATCGGTGTAGAACCGGGCGGCCTTCTCCTGGTCGTCGACGAAGACGCTGGTCAGGTGGATCTTCATGGGGTGTTCTCCGGTGCTTGGGGCCTGAGCCATCGGGTCGCGATGAGCTCAAGAGGTTCGGTGTTCAGGTCGTGGAACTTGTAGCGGCCCTCGCGCCGCGAATGGACCAGGCCGGCGGATTCCAGCACGGCCAGGTGCTGGCTGATCGCCTGGCGGGACAGTCCGAGGCCGTGCTTGTTCATCAGCCTGGCGCATATCTCGAACAGGGTCTGGCCGTCCCGTTCCACCAGCTCGTCAAGGATGTGCCGACGGGTGGGGTCGGCCAGCGCCTTGAAAACATCTTCCGCCATGCCTCCCACCATAGGCAAGTCGCGGCTTACCTATCAAGCGGGGATGCTCCACCACCGCGACGCCTCGGCGCGGGCCCGCCCCGCGCCCGGCCGTCAGCGCCAGTCGGGAGCGCCCGAGACGAGCGACAGAAGGCTCTCGATCTTTGTCTGGATCTCCCGCATCACGGACACGACGCGGCTCTGGTGTTCGTCGGTGAGCCGGGCCACGGGCACCGAGCAGCTGATGGCGTCGACGGCCGGCACGCCGTAGCGCAGGGCGAAGCCGAAGCCCGCGATGCCGGTCACCGTCTCCTCGCGGTCGATGGCATAGCCGCGCTCACGCACCCGTCCGAGGTCGGCGAGCAGGGCGGCACGGTCGGTGTGCGTACTCTCCGTGAAGGCGGTCAACGGACCCTCGGGGAGCGGGAGTTCGGCGTCGGGGCGCTCGGCGAGCAGCGCCTTGCCGAGGGCTCCGGCATGCGCGGGGACGCGGCGGCCGACCCGGCTGATGGTGCGCAGGTACTCGTGGGACTCGCGGGTCGCGAGGTACACGACGTGCGGGCCGTCGAGCCGCGCCAGGTGGATCGTCTCGCCCAGGGCTTCCGAGGCCTCGTCGAGGTAGGGGCGGATGGCGCGCACCCGCTCGTCGCTGTCGAGGTAGCTCGTGCCGGTGAGCAGCGTGCGGATCCCGATGCCGTAGAGGGATCCGGTGGTGTCCGTGCGCACCCAGCCGCAGTCGACCAGCGTCTGCAGCAGTTGGTACATGCTGCTGCGCGGTACGCCCAGCTCTTCGGCGAGTTCATCGAGGCGGGCCGGCCGGTCGGCGCGCTCGGCGAGCAGTTCGAGCACCGCCACGGTGCGCAGCGCCGACTTCACCCCGCGGACACCCGGGCCCGGACCGGCCCCGCGGCCCGCTCTGCTTTCCGCCATGCGGACATCGTAGATCCGCGGTGTCCGGCCATTGACCCCGATCGTTCATGACTCTAGCCTCCATTCTCATACGTGGACGCCATCTGCATATAGAGATGAGATTCGTGAACACGCTCAGCATGAACAGCAAGCTCAGTGCGACGCACCGGGACGTGGTCCGGCGGCTGCGGGAAGGCATGGCGCGCGGCGTGCTGTCCTTCCCCCTCACCAGCATGGGCAGCGACGGCAGCCTGGACCTGGAGTCCTACCGCTCCTATCTGACCGCCCAGTTGGACACGCGACCCGGCGCGGTGTTCCCCGCATGCGGAACCGGCGAGTTCTTCTCGCTCGACGAGGAGGAGTACCGCGCGGTCGTCAAGGTCACCGTCGAGGTCGCCGACGGCCGTATGCCGGTGGTGGCGGGCACCGGATACGGCTGGGCCCAGTCGCTGCGGTTCGCCCGGATCGCGGAGGAGGAGGGCGCCGACGCCCTCCTCGTGCTGCCCCACTACCTGGTCGAGGCCTCACAGGACGGCCTGGTGGAACAGCTGCGCCGCATCTCGGCGGGGACCGGGCTGCCCCTCATCGCCTACCAGCGCGGTCAGGTCACCTTCGACGCCGCGGCCCTGCGCAGGATCGCCGGGATCCCCACCCTCATCGGCCTCAAGGACGGGCACAGCGACCTCGACCGGCTCCAGCGCCTCACCCTCGCCGCCCCCGACGGTTTCCTCTTCTTCAACGGCGCCGCCACCGCGGAGATCCAGGCCCGCGCCTACGCCACCGTCGGCGTCCCGGCCTACTCCTCCGCCGTGCACGCCTTCGCCCCCGAGATCGCCGACGCCTTCTTCGGCGCGCTGCGGGAGCAGGACGACACCGCGGTGGACCGGCTGCTCCGGGAGTTCTACATCCCGCTGGTCGAACTGCGCGACCGGGCACCGGGATACGCCGTCTCGCTGGTCAAGGCCGCCGCCCGGCTGCGCGGCCTGCCGGTCGGCCCGGTACGCGCGCCGCTCACCGATCCCGGCCCGGACGACGTCGCCGACCTGGAGAAGGTCCTCGACGCAGGTCTTGAACTGGTCTCGGCCGCACGGCGGCCCGGGGCCTGATCCCCCGCACCTTCCTGTCCCGACACCCCGCCCCTCCCCACACCGCCGTCTGCACGCGACTTGATCCACAGTTCAAAGGGGAACTGAAATGCCGCTCGTCGTAGTCGGGGTCAGCGTCCTGATCCTGCTGTTCCTCATGACCCGGTTGAAACTGAACGGTTTCGCCGCCCTCCTGTTCGTCGCGGTCGGCGTCGCACTCGTCCAGGGGATACCGGTGGCCACCATCCCGGACGTCCTCTCGGAGGGCATCGGCGGCCAGATCGGCGACACGATGCTGGTCATCGGGCTCGGCGCCATGGTCGGCCGCGTCATGGGGGACTCCGGCGCCGCACAGCGCATCGCGAACAAGATGCTCGACGCCTTCGGGCCGCGGTGGGTCCAAGTGGCCATGGTGGTCACGTCGATGCTCATCGGCGTCACCATGTTCTACGAGGTCGCCTTCATCATCATCGTGCCCATCGCGTTCACGCTGGTACGCGTCACGGGGGCGAAGCTGCTGTGGATCGGCCTGCCGATGTCCATCACGCTCTCCACGATGCACAGCTTCCTGCCGCCGCACCCCGGCCCCACCGCCGTGGCCGCGACCTTCGACGCCTCCGTCGGACTGACCCTGGTCTACGGCCTGTTCATAGCGATACCCGCCGGCGCGCTGATCGCCCTCGTGTGGCCGCGGCTTCCGTTCATCAGGGCGATGAACCCCTCCATCCCCAAGGGCCTGGTCAGCGAGCGCGAGTTCACCGACGAGGAGATGCCGGGCCTGGGCTGGGCACTGGCCGTGGCGCTCTTCCCCGTCGTACTGATCGCCGGTGCATCGGTGACCGAGATGGCCGCCTCCGGCGAGAGCCCCTTCCTCCACTTCGTCACCTTCATCGGCTCGGCACCGATCGCGCTGCTCCTGACCCTCCTGCTGGCAATCTGGGCGTTCGGCCCGCGCATCGGACGCAGCCTGGCCGACGTCAGCGCTTCCTGTACGTCGGCGGCGCAGGCCATGGCCATGATCCTGCTTGTGATCGGCGCGGGCGGCGCCTTCAAGAACGTCCTGGTCGAAGGAGGCATCTCCGACCACATCAAGGACACCACCCACGGCTGGGCCATCTCGCCGCTCATCCTCGCGTGGCTCATCGCGGTGATCCTGCGCATCGCCCTCGGCTCCGCCACCGTCGCCGTCGTCACCGCCTCCGGCGTCGTGCTGCCGCTCCTGGCGGGCAGCGGCGTCCACCCCGAGATGCTCGTCCTCGCCGTCTCCTGCGGATCGATCGCCTTCTCGCACGTCAACGACCCCGGATTCTGGCTGTTCAAGGAGTACTTCAACCTCTCCGTCATCGAGGCGATCAAGGTCCGCACCACCTATACGACGGTGCTCGCGATCCTCGGCCTCGGCGGCGTCCTGGCGGTCGAGTGGGCCCTGGACGTCCTCAGCCTCTGACCCGCCGTCTCCCCTGCCCGCATCCCACACCCCGAGGTATTTCTTGATCATGAACAGGCAGCCGACCGTCACCGCTTTCAGCGTCTACCCGGTCGCGGGCCGGGACTGCATGGAGCTGAACCTCTCCGGCGCCCACGGCCCCTACTTCACCCGCAACATCGTGGTCCTGAAGGACTCCGAGGGCCGCACGGGCCTGGGCGAGGTACCGGGCGGCGAAAAGATCACCCAGACCCTGCGCGACGCCGAGTCCCTCGTCGTCGGGGCCCGCGTCGGTGACTACAAGCGCGTCCTGCGCGAGATCGGCGACCGTTTCGCCGACCGTGACTCCGGCGGACGCGGCGCCCAGACCTTCGACCTGCGCACCGCGGTACACGCCGTCACCGCCGTCGAATCTGCGCTGCTCGACCTGCTGGGCCAGCACCTGGAGATACCCGTCGCGGCGCTCCTGGGCGACGGACAGCAGCGCGACTCCGTGCGCGTCCTCGGCTACCTCTTCTACGTCGGCGACCCCGACCGCACCGATCTCGACTACGTCCGCGAGCCCGAATCGCCCGTCGACTGGCATCGCATCCGGCACGAGCAGGCCCTGTCGCCCGAAGCGATCGTCCGCCAGGCCGAAGCCGCCTACGACCGCTACGGATTCCGGGACTTCAAGCTCAAGGGCGGCGTCCTTCGGGGCGCGGAAGAAGTAGCGGCCGTACGAGCACTGAAGGACCGCTTCCCGCAGGCCCGCATCACCCTCGACCCCAACGGCGCCTGGTCCCTGCGCGAGGCGATCGAACTGTGCACGCCGCTGACCGACGTCCTGGCCTACGCCGAGGACCCCTGCGGCGCAGAGGACGGCTACTCGGGCCGCGAGGTCCTTGCCGAGTTCCGCCGGGCCACGGGACTGCCGACCGCCACCAACATGGTCGCCACCGACTGGCGGCAGATGACCCACGCCCTGGCCCTGCAGTCGGTCTCCATCCCCCTCGCGGACCCGCACTTCTGGACCATGCAGGGTTCCGTACGTGTGGCGCAGCTGTGCAACGCGATGGGGCTCACCTGGGGGTGTCACTCCAACAACCACTTCGACATCTCCCTGGCCATGGTCACCCACTGCGGAGCCGCGGCCCCGGGCGACTACAACGCCCTGGACACGCACTGGATCTGGCAGGAGGGCCTGGAGCGCCTCACCACTGCCCCGCCGCGCATCGTCGACGGCGAGATCGCCGTGCCCGATGCCCCCGGCCTGGGCATCGAACTCGACACGGACCGCCTCCTCGCGGCGCACGAGCTCTACAAGGAGAAGGCCCTGGGCGCACGCGACGACGCCACCGGCATGCGCTACCTGATCCCCGACTGGCAGTTCGACAACAAGCGCCCCTGCCTGGTCCGTTGACGCCACGCGAGAGTCCGCGGCGGGTCAGCGATCTGCTGCCGGAGTGCTTCCGGCCGCGGACGGCCGGGGAGCTTTCCGCGGGCTCTCGATGAGGGTCTCGACACCGTCCAGGAACCGTTCGAGGCCGAACTCGAAGAGCGTGCCGAGTTCGAGGTCGAAGTCCTCGTCGCCGAAGAGCGTGGACAGGACGGGATACGCCCCGGCGGTCTGGATGGCGTCCATGCGCGGCTCGTTGGACGCCATCCACTCCTCGGGCGTCATGCCGGTGTCCTGCCGCGCCCTGGACTCCAGCTCGATGGCCAGGGCGACGCCCTGGGCATAGCCGAGGACCGCGAGGTGGACATGGATCATCTGGTACGGCGTGAGCCCCAGGCCGTTCAGGGCGGCAAGCACCCGCTCCGTGTACCGCATCGCATGGGGCGAGGCCATCGGCCGGGTCAATCCGGCCATGGCCCGCCCCAGCCAGGGATGACGCTCGTACAGACGCCACAACCAGCGTGCCTCATGGGCCAGTTGACCGCGCCAGCCGCGCTGCCGGGGCCCCGGCGGCTCCTCGCTGAACACCACCTCCGACATCAGCCGTACGAGTTCGCCCTTGCTCGGCACATGTCGGTACAGGGCCATGGTCGACGTGCCGAATTCGGCCGCCAGGCGCCGCATGGACAGTGCCGCAAGGCCCTCCTCGTCCGCGAACGCGATCGCGGTGCGGATGATGCGCTCGCGGGTCAGGCCCTGGCCGGGAGCCACCCGCCGCTCCCGGCCCGGCTCCGCGACCACCGTGCCGACACCGGGCACGGCACGCACAAGACCCTCCTGGTTCAGCGCGGCCAGCGCCTTGGTCGCGGTCGCCATCGCGACGCCCCACTCCTGCGTGATGCGCCTGGTCGAGGGCACCGCGTCGCCGGGGGCGAGATCGCCGGAGTCGATCCGGCGGCGGATGTCCCCCGCGATACGGAGGTAGGGCGGATCTGCAGCCATGGACCCAGTGTACTAGTGCACTGTTCCCCTGAATCTGCAGTTCACAGCGCACACATGGGAGGGTGCACTAGCTCTGTGTTTGCGGCGTACGCTCCGAACCCGGTTCCGTACCGGGCATGGAGAACACACCCGGCCCCCGCGCGGGCCGCAAGGAATGGTCCGCCCTCTGCGTCCTGATGTTGCCCCTGATGCTCGTCTCGATGGACGTCTCGGTCCTCTACTTCGCCATCCCCTACATCAGCCAGGACCTTGCACCGAGCGCCACGCAGCAGCTGTGGATCCTCGACATGTACGGCTTCGTCCTGGCCGGCCTGCTCATCACCATGGGCGCACTCGGCGACCGGATCGGCCGGCGCACGATGGTGCTCGCGGGTGCCACGGTCTTCGGCGCGGCCTCGGTCGCCGCCGCGTACGCGCACTCGGCCGAACTGCTCATCGCCGTACGGGCGTTGCTGGGACTCGGCGGCGCAGCCCTGATGCCCTCGACGCTCGCCCTGATCCGCAACCTCTTCCTCGACGCGAAGCAGCGCGCCAAGGCCGTGACCGTGTGGACGACCGTGATGACCGCGGGGATCTCCCTCGGCCCGGTGGTCAGCGGTCTGCTCCTGGAACACTTCTGGTGGGGTTCGGTCTTCCTGATCAATCTGCCCGCGATGGTGCTGCTGCTCGCCCTGGTCCCTTTCCTGGTCCCGGACTTCAAGGCACCCCAGCAGGGCCGCTTCGACCTGCTGAGCGCGGCACTCTCCCTCGCCGCCCTGCTCCCGGTCATCTACGGAATCAAGGAACTGGCCCAGCACGGTTACGAACCACTGCCCGCACTCGGCATCACCTCGGGACTGGTGCTCGGCTACGCCTTCGTACGCCGCCAGAAGCGCTCGGCGCACCCGATGACCGACCTCGGCCTGCTGCGCCAACGCACCTTCGGTGGCCCCCTGTTCGCCAATATGCTCGCCATGTTCGCCACCGTGGGCATGGCGGTCTTCCTCACCCAGTACCTGCAGTCCGTCCTCGGCAAGAGCCCGTTCGAGGCCGCCCTGTGGAGTCTGGTGCCGGGAGCGAGCCTGATCGTCATGGCACCGGCCTCAGCGGTGCTCGCCCAGCGCATCGACCGGGCGTATGTCATGGGCGGGGGATTCCTCCTCTCCGCCCTCGGCTTCCTCTGGCTGACCCAGGTGCACACCGACTCGGCCCTGTGGACCACGCTGACCGCCGGTGCGGTCTATGCGGGCGGTCTGATCGCCGCCATGACGCTCGCGAACGAACTGGCCATCGGAGCCGCGCCGCCGGAGCGCGCGGGCTCGGCCGCGGCCGTCCTGGAGTCGGGCCAGGAGCTGGGCGGGGCACTCGGCATGGCGATCCTCGGCTCGATCGGCGCGGCGGTCTACAGCCGCGACATGGCCGACGCCCTCCCGGCAGGCGTTCCGCACGCCGACGCGGTACGCGAAACGCTGGGCGGCGCGACAACAGTGGCCGCGCAACTCCCCTCCCGTACGGCGGACACCGTGCTGACGGCCGCGCGGGAGGCCTTCACCCACGGGATGGGCTTCGCCGCGCTGGGCGCGGCGATCGTGATGGCCGCGGCGGGCCTCTTCTCCGTCGTCCGGCTCCGAGGAGCAGGAAGCACCACGCCCCCGGCCGCGCCGCCACTTCCCGGACCTGCCCCCGCACAACCGGCAGTCAGAGGCCTCTAGACCGGACGTCGTTGCACGGCGTCGGCGATGACCGCCGTCACGAGCTTGCTGACGACTGCCGTGGTCGGCGGGCCGGGGTCGCGGTCCGCGAACAGCAGATGCCCGCCACCGACCAGGGAGAGGGTGAGCGAGTCGATGTCGGCGTCGGCCGCGATACGGCCCAGTTCACGCTCCTCGGCCAGATAGGCGGAAACCGCGGTCGTGACCTGGGCCAGGATCGCGATGCCGCCTCCGGCCCTGGCCTGCCGCAGCCGTGCGCGCAGCTCGTCCCGGAAGGTGATGAGCGGGATGATCGCCACCGGAACCGGTCCGAACAAGGCGGTCAGCGCGCCGGTGAGGTTGTCGGCCACGGTGCCGGTGCCCGCGGACTCGCGCAGCGCACCGGCCTGCGTCTCGAGTTGCGCGGCCCGGTCGAGTACGAGGTCGGCGAGGAAGGCGTCGAAGTCGGAGAAGTGCCGGTGCAGGACGCCCTTGGCGCAGCCCGCCTCGTCGGTGACGGCGCGGCTGGTCAGGCCGTTCGGTCCGTCCCGCAGCAGCACGCGTTCGGCGGCGTCGAACAGTTGCTGCCGCGCGTCGCGAAGGTGCACCCCGGTCGGCATCCGCAAGTCCTCTCGTGCATCGGCCCGCTCGGCATCCATTGTCGAGTGGGCATGCGCCCACTAAGGTGGGCGCATGCCCACCTTACCGCGAGAGCAGCCGGAACAGACCCCTGTGACGTCCCATGAGGCCCGGCGGATGGCCGAGTCGTTCGGCGCGGACGCAGAACGCTACGACCAGGCCCGGCCCGGCTACCCCGATGCGCTGGTGTCGCGGATCGCCGCCGGAAGCCCCGGGCCCGATGTGCTCGACGCCGGCTGCGGCACCGGCATCGCGGCCCGCCAGTTCCAGGCCGCGGGCTGCGCCGTGCTCGGCGTCGAGCCCGATGCGCGGATGGCCGACTTCGCGCGAGCCCGTGGCCTGCGGGTGGAGGTGGCGACCTTCGAGACCTGGGAGCCGGCCGACCGGACGTTCGACGCGGTCATCGCCGCCCAGTCGTGGCACTGGGTGGATCCGGCCGCCGGCGCCGCGAAGGCGGCACGTGTCCTGCGTCCCGGGGGACGCCTTGCGATCTTCGGGCACGCGTACGAGCCGCCGCCCGAGGTGGCCGAACCGTTCGCCGCCGCCTTCCGGCGCGCGGCACCCGACTCCCCGCTCAGCGGACAGCCGGCCCGACGTCCGCTCGGCCTCTACCAGGCGGCATACGCGAAATTCGCCGACCAGATCCGCGAGACCGGGCAGTTCGATGCTCCCGAGCAGTGGCGCTTCGACTGGGAGCAGTCCTACACCCGCGACCAGTGGCTGGACCTGCTGCCCACCACCGGCGGTCTCACCCGACTCCGTCCGGATCAGCTGGCCGAGGTACTGGATGCCGTCGGGGGCGCCATCGACTCCCTCGGGGGACGCTTCACGATGCACTACACCACCCTGGCCACGACCGCCGTACGCGCCGCCACCACCTCCTGAGCCAGGCGTCGCCGCCGCCCAGCATGGCGGCGATCAGAAGCCTGCTCGCCTTATCGGGCCTGGTCAACAGGGTGGTTCGTCGGACCTGGCCGCAGGTCGCGCGACAGGGCTTCGTAAGATCTTGGGTGAGTATGCGGACGCCCCGACCCAGGGCCGCCGATGCTGCCGCGCCCCCTGCCGACCGCAGGGGCGGCCGCGGCGACTCCTGCCCTTTGTCACCCCGCCGGCCGGGTTTCCCGCCGGCTGAAGTCCGGAACGTCCTTCTCTTGAGCACCGACGAAATCATCGAGGCGCCGTCCGCGCCTGCCCACCCGCGTCCCTTCACGCCCGAAACGCCGACGCGCACGCGTCCGCGCATCCTGCCGCGCCTCGCGGGCCGGGCCCCCGCCCCGCCGCCCGCGGGCACCGCCCTGCACAACATCAGTGCCGTCACCGCCGTTCTGCTGGCCCTGGTCGCCCTCGGATCCGTCCTTCACGAGCCGGTCCTCATACCCCCGCTGGCGGCGTCCGCCGCGATCGTGCACAGCGTCCCCCGGCTGCCGCTGGCCCAGCCGCGCAGCGTGATCGCGGGCCATCTGCTCTGTGCCGGAGTCGGGTACGCGGTCCTCGCCGCCCTGGGCAGCGCCCCCTGGGCCGCGGCGCTGGCCGCGGGCGTCGGCCTTGCCGTGATGACCGCGGCACGCACCCCGCACTCACCGGCCTGTGCCACCGCCGTGGTCATCGTCCTGCACCAGCCCCGGCCCCTGACCTTCGTACCCCTGCTCGCCGGGGCCGTCCTGGTGGTCGTACTGGCGGGCTGGGCCGCCTCGTGCGCACGTCCCTGCGCGCCGCGCTATCCCGCGTACTGGTGGTGATCAGTTGTGATGTTCTTGGCCTGACGGCCGGGCATGGAGCCGGGTGAACCCGGGCACCTGCGCTGTCGTGCGGAACGCAGGACACAGAGCCTGCGCATACAGAGAACCTGCGCATACAGAGATACGAGAAGGGACTCGCGATGGCAGCGGCTCGGACAGTGACCTTCCCCTCCGGTGTGAGCGTGCCCGCCCTGGGCCAGGGCACCTGGCGCATGGGCGACGATTCCTCGCGCCGCTCCGAAGAGATCGCCGCCCTCCGCAGGGGCGTCGAGCTGGGCATGACGCTGATCGACACGGCGGAGATGTACGGCAGCGGCGCCTCGGAAGAGCTGGTCGGCGAGGCGATCCGCGGGCACCGCGACGACGTGTTCCTGGTGAGCAAGGTGCTGCCGTCCAACGCCGACGCGCGCGGCACCGTAGAGGCCTGTCACGCCAGCCTGCGCCGCCTGGGCACCGACCGGATCGATCTGTACCTGCTGCACTGGCGCGGCGGTGTGCCGCTCGCCGAGACCGTCGAGGCTCTCGAGGGTCTGGTGAGCAGCGGCAGCATCGGCGCCTGGGGCGTGAGCAACCTCGATGTCGACGATCTGGCCGAACTCCCCGAGGGCGCCGTCCCGCAGACCGACCAGGTGCTCTACAACCTCACCCGCCGCGGCCCCGAGTACGACCTGTTCCCCTGGTGCCGCGAACGCGCGGTGCCTCTGATGGCCTACTCCCCGCTGGAGCAGGGGCGGCTGCTCGGCCACCAGGCCCTGGAGTCGGTGGCGGCGGCGCACGGGAGCAGCCCGCTCCAGGTGGCGCTCGCCTGGGTGCTGCGGCACGACGACGTCATCGCCATTCCCAAGGCCTCCACCGCGGCGCACGTGGAGCAGAACCACGCCGCCCTCGACCTCAGCCTGACCGACGAGGATCTCAAGGCGCTGGATGCCGCCTTCCCCGCGCCGGTCCGCAAGGAGCCCCTGGAGATCCTCTGAAGGGCTCCGCCCGGGAGACCGTCCCGAGAGACCTTCCCGAGGGATCCGACCGGCATCGGAAGTGTGCGCTCCGCATGTCCGGGCACCCGTCACGTCGCTGCGCATGCTTCCCCCAGCATGTCGCTCTAGGGTGAATCCCGGGGCCCGCAACGCCCGGAGCCACAGGCTTTGAGCCCTCCAGGAGACACCACTTCGGACGGCGACAAGCCGCCCGACGCCCCAACCCACCACAGGAGCCCCAGCCGCGCGCGGATTCCCGGGAAGCCCCGAGAAGGAGCCTCCCAAGTCGCGCCAGGCGTTCCGAGGAGGAACGGCATGCCCATCGCCACGGTCGATCCCGCCACCGGCGAGACGCTCAAGACCTTCGAGCCGCTCGACGACGCGGAAGTGGAACGCCGCCTCGCGGCCGCCCACACCGCGTTCGGCCGGCACCGCACCAGCACCTTCAGCGAGCGGGCCCGGCTCCTGAACCGGGCCGCCGACCTCCTGGAGGAGGACAACGCTGCCATCGCCAAGACCATGACCGCGGAGATGGGAAAGCCCGTCAAGGCGGCCAGGGCCGAGGCGGCCAAGTGCGTCAAGGCCATGCGCTGGTACGCCGAGCGGGCCGAGGGCCTGCTGGCGGACGAGCACCCCGCGCAGGCCGACGTGGAGGACTCCGGCGCGGGCAGGGCGATCGTCCGCTACCGTCCGCTCGGCGTCGTGCTTGCCGTGATGCCGTGGAACTTCCCGCTCTGGCAGGTCGTCAGGTTCGCGGCCCCCGCCCTCATGGCGGGCAACGTCGGTCTGCTCAAGCACGCCTCGAACGTGCCCCAGACCGCCCTCTATCTGGAGGACCTCTTCAAGCGTGCCGGGTTCCCCGAGGGCTGCTTCCAGACGCTGCTCGTCGGCTCGGGCGCCGTCGAGGGCATCCTGCGCGACGAGCGGGTGGCCGCGGCGACGCTCACCGGCAGCGAACCGGCAGGACGCTCGGTGGCCTCCACCGCCGGCGACGAGATCAAGAAGACCGTCCTGGAACTGGGCGGCAGCGACCCGTATCTCGTACTGCCCAGTGCCGACGTCGAACGTGCCGCCGCGACCGCGGTGACCGCCCGGGTGCAGAACAACGGGCAGTCCTGCATCGCCGCCAAGCGCTTCATCGTGCACGCCGACGTCTACGACGCCTTCCGCGAGCGATTCGTCGCGGGCATGCGGGAGTTGACCGTCGGCGACCCGGCGAGCGAGGACACCGACGTCGGCCCGCTCTCCACCGAACAGGGCCGCACCGATCTGGAGGAACTGGTCGACGACGCGCTCGCCCACGGTGCCACCGCGCTGTGCGGCGGCCAGCGTCCCAAGGAGCAGGAGCGGGGCTGGTACTACTCCCCCACCGTCCTGGCCGACGTCACCCCGCAGATGCGCATCCACAAGGAGGAGGCGTTCGGACCGGTGGCCACGCTCTACCGCGTGGCGGACCTGGACGAGGCCGTGGCCCTGGCCAACGACACGCCGTTCGGGCTGAGCTCGAACGTGTGGACGCGCGATGACGCGGACGTCGAGCGCTGCGTACTGGATCTGCAGGCGGGCGGTGTCTTCTTCAACGGCATGACCGCCTCGCACCCGGGCCTGCCCTTCGGCGGCGTCAAGCGCTCCGGCTACGGACGTGAGCTGGCGGGGCACGGTATCCGTGAGTTCTGCAACGCCACGACGGTCTGGTACGGCCCGTCGGACCCGGACTCCGAGGGCTGAGGGCTGACGGCCGGACTCCGAGGGCCGACAGAGGGTCGGCAGAGGGTCGGCAGCAGACGGCTCGCCCCGCCGCCCGGTCCGTTTCGCGGACCACGGACGGCGGGGCGGGCGGCCGTTCAGTGGCCGGGGAGCGGCGGCTCCCCGTGCTCGGCACCCGTCAGGCGCAGCTGCATCTGCACTTCCTGGTCGCCTGATTCGGTGCCGGTGGTCGAGACGACGAACGCCGAATCGAGGGTGTCCCGCAGCCTGTCCACGGCTACCGGGCTGCCCTGCAGGTCGGCGGTGACCGAACCTGCGAGGAGTACGCCCCGCACGGGTCCCGGGCTCGCGGAGGCGAGGAAGCCGCCGGTCCAGACCGCGGGCCGGGACTGCTCCGTGCGGTGCGGGGCCTCGTCGCCGCGGTCGGAGGGGAAGTGGGTGCGCAGCACGCCGAAGACGGCGTCCGCGTCGGCCGCCGAGCATTCGCCGAGTACCACCTGCACCAGGTCCGGGGAGTCGGACTGCGCGATGGGGGCAGCCGGGTCGGGTGTGTCGTTCACGCTGTGCTCCAGAGGGTTGCGGGTACCTGATGTGTGATCACGGGTACCCGATGTGAGGGCAGGTATCTGATGGGGCGGCCGGCACCTGCCGCGATGACCGGCAGCGGTGTCCGGCGGGCTCAGAGCTCGCGCAGGGCGGGCAGCAGTTTCTTCTCGGCCCAGTCGATGAAGGGGCGTTGGTGCTCGCCGCCGACCTGGACGAGGGCGATCTCCGTGAAGCCCGCGTCGGCGTAGGGGCGCACGGCCTCGACGAAGGCATCGACGTCGTCGCCGCACGGGATCTGCTCGGCGACGTCCTGCCGGGTGACGAACTGCGTGGCGCCCGCGAAGCCGGAAGGCCCGGGCAACTCGGAGTTGACGGGCCAGCCGCCGGCGAACCAGCGGAACTGGTCGTGCGCGCGGGCGACGGCCGCGTCCTTGTCGGTGTCGTAGCAGACGGGCAGCTGGCCGACGCGCGGCTTGCCGCTGCCGCCGTGCCGGTCGAAGGACTCGATCAGCTTGGCCTTGGGTTCCGTCGCGATGACCAGGTCGGCGACACGCCCGGCAAGGGCGCAGGAGCGGCCGCCGGAGACCGCCACTCCAATGGGGGGCAGCTCGTCGGGCACGTCCCACAGGCGAGCATTGGCCACGTCGAAGTGGGTGCCCTGGTGGTTGACGTTGTCGCCGGTGAACAGCGCGCGGATGACGTCGACCGCTTCCTCGAGCATCTCCAGGCGGACCTGCGGCGACGGCCAGCCCGCACCGACCACGTGCTCGTTGAGGCTCTCGCCCGAGCCGAGGCCGAGCCTGAAGCGCCCCTCGGAGAGCAACTGCATCGTCGCGGCCTTCTGCGCCACCACGGCGGGGTGATAGCGCACCGTCGGGCAGGTCACGTACGTCATGAGCGGGATCCGTGAGGTCGCCTGCGCCGCCGCGCCGAGCACGCTCCACGCGTAGGGCGCGTGCCCCTGCGACTCGAGCCAGGGGAAGTAGTGGTCAGAGGTGACCGAGAAGTCGAACCCGGCCTGCTCCGCCGCGACCAGATCGTCGACGAGGGCACGGGGACCCGCCTGCTCGGTCATCATCGTATAGCCGATTTGAACCATATTGGTACGGTTTGCCGAACTGCCCCCGCTGAAACATCCCCCGCAGCGGGCACAGCAGGCTGCTGCCCATGCGCCACGCGGCTATTCGAGTCCCCTCCGGCCCTACTTCCAGTCGTACGCGTACGCGGCGACCCAGGTGATCTCCAGCTGCGCGCTGCTGCCGGGCGCCGCAGTCGGCCCCTCAAGAGCGCTCTCGTTCTGCATGACCCAGGACAGCGGCTGGTCGGGAACGCCGCGGGTGTCCTCTCCCGTCTCCTGGCCGTCCACGAAGAACCGCACGCGTCCGGGGGTCCATTCGGTCGACACCGTGTGCCATTCGGTCCACTCGTCGGCGCCCTCGAAGGTGCCCTGTTCGCCGCCGCCGCACGGATGGTGGAAGGCGGTGAGCGAGCCGGCCCAGTTGCCCTCGGGATGGTCCATCTCGCAGCCGCCGCCGTAGTGCAGCCAGGCCGACTTGTATCCGGGGGCCGGCTTGGTCACTTTGATGCGGGCGCTGTACTTGCCGTACTTCATCTGCATGACGGCACGCGGTACGACGGCAGCGGCATGGACCGGGCCTCCGTCGTCGGGCCGCCACATCCGCACACGCATACGGCCGTCGCCGTTCTGCGCAGGACCGACACTCACGGTGTCCTCCGGGTGGTAGACACCCACGACGTCACGGCCCCGGTCGTTGGCCGTGTCGCGCCAACCGGTCGGGTAGGCCCACCAGTTGGCGCGGTAGTCGCCTTCGAGGCCGCCGCAGTACGCGGCGGACGTGTCGGCGTGATGGTCGCAGTCGCTGAACGCGCCCAGCGGCACCCGGTCGCCGTTGAAGTCCTCGGCCACGACCTGCCAGAACGGCCCGCAGTCGCCGCGCGGCAGCTCGGTGCCCACGTCGCCGCAGGCATCGGCCGACTGCGGCGCTCCCCCGGCACGCGGAATGGAGAGCAGTGCGGCGAGCAGTGTGGTGCCGAGCGCCGCGAGCACGAACGGTCTGCGCCGTCTCGCCGCCGCGTGTGATCCCATCGCGATGCCCTTCCTCCCGGCCGCACGCGCCCCACCGATCCCGCCGGACGCCCCGCGCGAAGGGGGTCATCCTCGCGGAGCACGCCCCGTCCCGCCATACCGTCGAACCCTGCGCCACATGCCGCCGACCGCTCCAACCCGCCGAACGGTGAACTGGTCTACGCGTCAGTACCGTTGGGACGTAGGTTGTGCGTTGAACGGTTCGCCCCCGGTGGAAAGACGGACGCTACCCATGACCGACCCCGCGACGACGCCCGACTCCGCGGCGCAGCAGCACATCGACACCTCGGTGCCGCACTCGGCCCGGATCTGGAACTACTGGCTGGGCGGGAAGGACAACTACCCCGTCGACGAGGGGGCAGGCGACGCCTACAGCGCCGTCTTCCCCGGCATCGTCACCATCGCCCGCAGCAGCCGCGCCTTCCTGCGCCGCAACATCACCTACCTGGTCAACGAGGCGGGCATCGACCAGTTCCTGGACATCGGCACCGGCCTGCCGACCGTGGACAACACCCACGAGGTCGCCCAGCGGCTCGATCCCCGTACCAGGATCGTGTACGTCGACCACGACCCGATGGTCCTCGCGCACGCCCGCGCCCTGCTCACCTCCACCCCGGAGGGAGCGACCGCGTACGTCGACGCCGATCTGTCCGACCCCGACCGCATCCTGGCGGCCGCGGCCGAGACGCTCGACCTCACCCGGCCCACCGCCCTGATCCTCAGCAACATCCTGGGCCACATCGGCGACTACGAACAGGCGCGCACCATCGTCAGCCGCCTGATGGAGGGCCTGCCCTCCGGCAGCTACCTCTCGATCAACGACGGCTCACGGGGCACCGACACCGACTACGAACAGGCCCAGGACGCCTACAACGAAACCGGCGCCGTCCCCTACTTCCTGCGCCCCGTCGACCAGATCGCCGCGTTCTTCGACGGCCTGGAGCTCCTGGACCCCGGAGTCGTCTCGGTCCCCTTCTGGCGCCCGTCCCCCGACTCCCCCACCGCGGAACCCATCGGCGAACACGGCGGCCTCGCCCGCAAGCCGTAAGCCGTAAGCCGTAAGCACGCGCTACTCGGACCGGCGGCGGATTCGCGCCAGGAGGCGCCGCATCCCGATCACGTGCCCGCCCGTCCCGATGACGAGGCGACGGCAGGGGCCGGGAAAGACGGCCCGGCTCTCGGCGCGACAGCGGCAGGCGTCATCATGCTGACGACGTTCGGCGGGGGCAAAAAGACTTCGCGCCTGCCGCCCCCGCAATGATGAGGTGGCGCGGTGACCAATCGTGATGAAGCGGCGGCTGTCAGACCGTTGACCCTGGCCTGGGTGAACCGGCACCTGGATGTCGGTGAACGGATCGTCAGGACCAGGGCTCTGCACGGCGGCATCTCCGCCGAAATGCGGAGACTGACCATCGCCGCGCGCGGCGGAGGCACCCGCGAACTGGTGCTGCGCAGCTTCGTCGACCCGTTCTATGTGGAGCAGGCCGAGGACTCGCTGAAGCGGGAGGCCGGCGCGCTGGCCCTGCTCACGGAGACCGGCGTTTCGGCTCCCGGCCTGATCGCGGTCGATCCGACCGCCGCGCACTGCGAGTATCCGTCGCTCCTGATGACCCATCTTGCGGGCCGGACGGTCATCGCCGACGAGGGGTTGGAGACGCGCGTTCCGCTGCTGGCCCGGCAGCTCGTGACGATCCACGCGCTGCGCCCCGCCGAACGGCCCCCGGAGTATGTGGCGTTGACCACCGCCGACACCGTCGTGACCCCGAAGGGGGCCGACGCGGCAGCATGGGCCGCGGCGATCGAGGTGATCCGCAAGCCCGCACCGCCCTATGAAGGGCGCTTCCTGCACCGGGACTTCCAACCCGGCAACGTGCTGTTCGACGTGCCGCCCGAAGGGCCGGACGGCACCCGGATCACCGGCGTCGTCGACTGGGCGGGGGCCTCCCGTGGCCCCGCGGATCTCGATGTGTCGCACTGCTCCACCACTCTCGCGCTGCTGCACGGCCCGGCGTGGGGCCTGCGGTTCACCAAGGCGTACGAGGAAGCCGGCGGGGTGCTGGCCGCGGCCACGGGCGAGCGGCTGTACTGGCAGGTGCGGGACGCGCTGGCGAGCTCGGAAGAACTGCAGTGGGTGGCCAAGCCATGGCGGGAGGCGGGGAGGCCCGAACTGACGACGCGCGCCGTGGAGGAGCGGCTGGATGCCTATGTCACCGCCCTGATGGACGCACTCGGCTGAGCAAAGGCGGGCGGGGGCGGGGGCGGGGCCTCGCGCTCATGGTCCACGGCGTGAGTCACCGTGTGCGTCCACCGCGTGCGTCCGCCGCCGGGGCCGATTCAGCGGCAGAGCTCCGTGATCGTGCCCTCGAAGTCGGGGAACTCGTGCGCGGCCAGCCTAGCCACATCAGCGGCAGGTCGGCGGCGGCCGGGCGCGCAGCGTTCCGCGACGGCCGTCAGCTGCTCATGAGGGTGCGGGACCTGGCCACTCGTGTGTGAGGTGGCGGCTTCCCGAGGGCCGAGTCCCCCGGCCAGGAGCCACAAGAAGTCGTCCAGGTCGCGCGCGATCACCCCGGTCTCGCCCTCGGACCCGAGGAAGACCACGGGCTGGTCCGCCGGCGCCCGGTCCGGGCGGGTCAAGGGCCGCCACGGCAGCGGCGAGTGCACGGGGGAACTGTCGGTCATCGGCGGGCACGGTCGAAAGGCTATCCGGCGCGCCCGGCGGGACCGCCCGCCCAGGTGAGCCGATGCGCCGCCTGCACGCGCCCGGCATGCCGGAATGTGTGTCCTGGCTCAGTCTGGTTACGCGGTCACACCGCAGACCACGCTTCGACGAGGGAGCAGAGCGCCATGGGAACCGATGTGTTCCGCTCGGAAGTGCCCCTGACGGTGAACGGCAATCCCTGCCGCCCCACCGTCGACCACCGTTCCACGCTGCTTGACGTCCTGCGCGAACAGATGGGACTCACCGGCGCCAAGAAGGGCTGTGATCACGGTCAGTGCGGTGCCTGCACCGTGCTGGTGGACGGGCGCCGCGCGAACAGCTGCCTGCTCCTGGCCGTCGCCCACGAGGGATGCGAGATCACGACCGTCGAGGGGCTGCACGCCGACGACGGCGTGGAGCTGCATCCCGTACAGCGGGCCTTCCTGGAACGCGACGCCTTCCAGTGCGGCTACTGCACCCCGGGCCAGATCTGCTCGACGGTCGGCGCCCTTGCCGAAGCCGCGGCGGGCAACGCCTCGCACGTGACGGACCCGGACGCCGACACCGGCGCCCCCGTGGAGCTGACCAGGGAAGAGATCCGTGAGCGGCTCAGCGGCAACCTGTGCCGCTGCGGCGCCTATCCGCACATCGTCGAGGCCGTCGAGGACGTGACCCGGTGAAGCCCTTCCGGTATGTACGCGCCTACAGCGTCGAAGAGGCGACCGCGGCCCACGCCGGCCGCGCGAGCTCCCGATACCTGGGCGGCGGCACCAATCTCGTCGACCTGATGAAACTGGGCGTGGAGCGCCCCGGACGGCTCATCGACGTCAGCAGACTGCCGCTGGACGAGGTGGAAGAGCTGCCCGACGGATCCGTGCGCGCGGGCGCGACCGTGCGCAACAGCGACCTGGCCGCCCACCCGCTGGTGCGCGACCGCTACCCCGTCCTGGCCCAGGCACTGCTCGCGGGGGCATCGGGCCAGCTGCGCAACGTGGCCACCACCGGTGGCAACCTGCTCCAGCGCACCCGCTGCCCCTACTTCCAGGACCTGAGCAAGCCGTGCAACAAGCGGGAGCCCGGCACCGGGTGCGGCGCACGCGACGGCGTCCACCGTGACCACGCGATCCTCGGCCACTCGCGGCTGTGCATCGCCACGCACCCCTCCGACATGGCTGTCGCGCTCGCCGCGCTCGACGCCCGGGTCGAGCTGCAGGGGGTGCGGGGACAGCGCACCCTGCCCGTCACCGAGTTCCACCGTCTGCCGGGCGACCGGCCGGACGTGGACACCGAGATCGAACCCGGCGAACTCATCACCGGTGTGCTGCTGCCGCCCTCGGCCGCGGGGCTGCCATCGGCCTACCGCAAGGCCCGCGACCGCGCCTCGTACGCCTTCGCCCTCGCCTCGGTGGCCGTGGTCCTGGACGTCGAGGACTCCGTCGTACGCCAGGCGCGTATCGCGTTCGGCGGACTGGCCCACCGCCCCTGGCGCGCCCGGCACGCCGAGCGTGCGCTGCAGGGCGGTGCGCCGAGCGACGAGGCGTTCCTGCAGGCCATGGACGCCGAGCTCGCCGCGGCCGAGCCGCTGCGCGACAACTCGTTCAAGGTGCGTCTCGCCCGCAATCTGGCGTGCGACGTCCTGCGGCGCCTCGCCGGCCCCGCCTCCTGACCCCACCGCTGTCCCCGCCTCCAGGGAGAACCCCATGCCGGACACCGCCAGCGCCATCGGAGCGCCCGCCGAGCGCAGGGAGGGTCCCCAGAAGGTGACCGGGACCGCCCGATACGCCGCCGAGCACACTCCCGAGGGGTGCGCCTACGCCTGGCCGGTCCCCGCCACAATCGCCCGCGGCACGGTCAGCGCCGTCGACGCCACCGCGGCCCTGGAACTGCCCGGCGTGCTCGAAGTCCTCACCCATCTGAACGCGCCGCGCCTGGAGAAGCCGGACGACGGGACGCTCGCCGTGCTGCAGGACGCGCGCGTTCCGCACCGGGGCTGGTACGTCGCGCTCGTCGTCGCCGAGAGTCTGGAGGCGGCACGCGAAGGCGCCGCGGCCGTCGAGGTCACCTACGCCGGGGAACGGCACGACGTCACCCTGAAGGCCGATCACCCCGACGCCTATGTGCCACAGGACGAGGACGGCACCTCGGGCGAGCACACGCGCGGCGACGCGGAGGACGCCTTCGCCGCCGCGCCCGCCCGCGTCGATGTCGCCTACCGGGTGCCGCCGCTGCACAACCACCCCATGGAGCCGCACGCGGCGACCGCCCACTGGCAGGACGACCATCTGACCGTCCATGACAGCAGCCAGGGCGCCACCACCGTCCGCGACGTCCTGGCGGGCCTGTTCTCGCTGCCCAAGGAGCAGGTCACGGTCGTCTCCGAGCACGTCGGCGGCGGCTTCGGCTCCAAGGGCACGCCCCGGCCGCAGGTGGTGCTCGCCGCGATGGCCGCCCGTATGGCCGGGCGGCCCGTCAAGCTCGTCCTTCCGCGGCGCCAGTTGCCGGCCGTGGTGGGCCACCGCTCGCCGACCCTGCACCGGGTGCGGCTCGGAGCCAAGGAGGACGGCACGCTGACCTCCGTGATCCACGAGGTGACCGCGCACACCTCGCGCGTCAAGGAGTTCGTCGAGACGGCCGCCGCCGCCACGCGCGTCATGTATCCCTCGCCGCACGCCCGCACCACCCACCGGGTGGTCCCGCTCGACGTGCCCAGCCCCTCCTGGATGCGGGCACCGGGTGAGGCGCCCGGCATGTACGCCCTGGAGTCGGCGATGGACGAACTCGCCGTGACCCTGGGCATCGACCCCGTCGAGTTGCGGCTGCGCAACGACACCGGCACGGAGCCCGACAGCTCCAAGCCCTTCAGCAGCCGCCACCTCGTCGAGTGCCTGCGCGAGGGCGCCCGGCTCTTCGGCTGGTCCGAGCGCGACCCGCGCCCCCGCTCACGCTCCGAGGGGCCCGTACTGGTGGGCAGCGGGGTCGCGTCGGCGACGTACCCGGTGGTCGTCGCGCCGTCCCGGGCGAGCGCCCACGCCTACCCGGACGGCAGCTTCGTGGTCCGGATCAACGCCACCGACATCGGCCAGGGTGCCCGCACCGTGCTCGCCCAGGTCGCCGCCGACGCGCTCGGCGTCCCCCTGGAGTCCGTGCGCACCGACATCGGCAGCAGCGACCTGCCCAACGCACCGCTGGCGGGCGGCTCCTCCGGGACCGCCTCCTGGGGCTGGGCCGTCCACGAGGCCTGTACGCAACTGGCCTCGCGCCTGGCGGGACAGCAGGGCCAGCAGCTGCCCCCCGAGGGCGTCGGCGCCACGGCCGACACGAAGGGCAAGGCCGACGCGGACAGCGACTACGCCCGCCACGCCTTCGGCGCCCACTTCGCCGAGGTCGGCGTCGACACCGTATCCGGCGAGGTCCGGGTGCGCCGGCTGCTCGGCGTCTACGCCGCCGGGCGCATCCTCAACTCCCGCACGGCGCGCTCGCAGTTCATCGGCGCGATGACGATGGGCCTGGGCATGGCGCTGACCGAGGGCAGCACGATGGACGCGGCCTTCGGCGACTTCACGGAGGCCGACCTCGCCGCCTACCACGTACCGGCGCACGCGGACGTACCCGCGATCGAGGCGCACTGGATCGACGAGGACGACCCCCACCTCAACCCCATGGGCAGCAAGGGCATCGGAGAGATCGGCATCGTCGGGACGGCCGCGGCCATCGGCAACGCCGTGCACCACGCGACGGGACGCAGGCTGCGCGAGCTGCCCCTCACGCCGGACCGGGTCCTGACGGGCGGTCTCTGAACCTTCCGGACGGCCGTGTCGTCGTCAAGCAGCGGCCCGGCTCTCCCGCGTCCAGGCCAGCAGCTTCTCCGCCGTCCAGGTCGTCACCACCCGCTCGGCGGGCACCCCGCACTCCTCGGCCCGCGCGCACCCGATCACCTGCCAGTCCAGCTGCCCCGGCGCGTGCGCGTCGGTGTCCACGGAGAAGAGCACTCCGGCGTCCACGGCCTTGCGCAGGAGTCTGCGCGGCGGGTCGAGCCGCTCCGGCCTGCTGTTGATCTCCACCGCCGTGCCCGCGGCCGCGCACGCGGCGAACACCGCGTCGGCGTCGAACTGCGATTCGGGCCTGCCGCGCCCGGTGACCAGCCGGCCGGTGCAGTGACCGAGCACGTCGGCCCGCGGATTGCTGACGGCGGCGACCATGCGGCGGGTCATGGCGGCGGCGTCCATGCGCAGCTTGGAGTGCACGGAGACGACCACCACGTCGAGCCGGTCGAGGAGCTCGGGCTCCTGGTCGAGCGACCCGTCGTCGAGGATGTCGCACTCGATGCCGGTGAGCAGCCGGAAGGGCGCCCATCGCTCGTTGAGATCGGCCACCACCGCCAGCTGCTCGCGCAGCCGCTCCGGCGACAGGCCGCGCGCGATGGTCAGCCGCGGCGAGTGGTCGGTGAGCACGGCCCACTCATGGCCGATGTCGCGGGCCGCGCGGCCCATCTCCTCGATCGGGCTGCCGCCGTCGGACCAGTCGGAGTGCACGTGGCAGTCGCCGCGCAGCAGCGCCCGCAACTTGCTTCCGCCCTCGGCGAGCGGTGCGTCGGCTTCGCCCTCCAGCCGCTCCAGATATCCCGGCACGTCCCCGGCCAGCGCCTCGCGGATCACTCCTGCGGTCTTGGGACCGATGCCCTTGAGGGACTCCAGGGATCCGTCGGCGACGCGCCGCGCGGTCTCGCCGTCGGCCAGTTCGCCGACCACCGCGGCCGCGGTGCGAAAGGCGCGCACCCGGTAGGTCGGGGCGCGGCCGCGCTCCAGCAGAAAGGCGATCCGTTCCAGCGCCTCCACGGGCTCCATCGGCACCTCCGGCCGTCGGACTGTGACGGCGTACGTGTGCTTCCAGCGTCGCCCATCACGGGCCGCGGGGCACGCGAAGGGATCGCGGGCCCGCCGGTGTCGCCTAGGCGGACTCGGCGACCGGGGCGTCCGGAACGACCGTGATCGGCCCCCTGAAGTCCAGCACCGCCTCGGCTCTCTGCTGGGTCTCCTCGGCGGCCTGGCGTGCTGTCGCGAGGACGTCGCCGTGCTCCTGGACGAGGGTGTCGTAGATCGGCGCCTGAGCGGCGTCATTGGCTGGCATGACCAGCGGCTCCTTGTTCGGCTGACTGTATGGATCGGTTCGGCCGCATGCGGCCGGTCCGCGACCTTACGCTGTGCTCGCGGGCCTCCGGGGGCCGGGGTCAACGGCTGAGACGGCCGACCGGGTGTACCGGCGAGAGCCCGCGTACACCGGGATTCCGGCGGCTGTAGGCGAAATGCGCGCCCCGCACGCCCGAGGCCGGGCGGGATCCTGGCCCCGATGTGAGACTGCTGATGAGGCGGTGATCACAGAATGTCGAGCCACCCCAGGGAGCCCGGCCGCGAACGGGCCGGACCCGGGAGCCCCCGTCCCGGCAAGCCGGGACCCCGGCAGCCGGGCCCCGGCGAACAGCTGTTCGAGCAGCTGCTCGCCTCGGCGCACGCGGCGGCACCGATGGAGCTTCCCGACCTGGCGCAGCGGTTCGCCGACGCGGTCGGGCTCGACCGGATCGACGTGTACCTCGTGGACCTCCAGCAGCGGCTGCTGGTGCCGCTGGCGGACGGGCCGCTCACCCTGGATGTGGACACCACCGTCGCCGGTTCGGCCTACCGGGCGCACGCGCTGCGCGTCGAGGAGCTGGTCCACGGCAGGATCGTCGCCTGGCTGCCGCTGATCGACGGCGCCGAGCGCCTGGGCGTGATCGGTGCCACGGCCTCGGTCATCGATGTCGCGCTGCTGCGGCGCTGCCGCATGCTGGCCTCCGTCCTGGCCATGACGATCACCTCGAAGCGGGCGTCGAGCGACAGTTTCGCGCGCCGGACGCGGTGCGAGAACATGCAGCTGCCCGCCGAGATGCTGCGGGCCTTCCTGCCGCCCCGGACGATCGGCAACTCCGATGTGATCTCCACCGCCGTGCTCGAACCGGCGTACGAGATCGGCGGCGACGCCTTCGACCACTCCCTGACCCCTTCGACCCTGCACGTGGCGATCCTGGACGCCATGGGCCACAACCTCGCGTCGGGTCTGACGACCGCCGTGGCCATGGCCGGCTGCCGCAACGCCCGGCGGGCCGAGGCCGAGCTGCCCCAGCTCGTCGAGACCATTCAGCATGCGCTGGCCGGATGGCTGCCCGAGCAGTTCTGCACGGGGATCCTCGCCCAGCTCGACCTGGCCGAGGGGGTCCTGCGGTGGTGCAACTGCGGCCATCCGCCGCCCCTGCTGATCCGGGATCACCGCGTCCTCGACCGTGCCCTCGAGCGCCCGGCCCAGCCGCCCATGGGCACGCCCGCCTCGCTGGCCGACGTGACGTGGGAGGTCCACGAGGAGGCGCTGGAGCCGGGCGACCGGGTGCTGATGTACACCGACGGCGTCACCGAGCTGCGGACCGGCGGCGGCGCGGAGTTCGGACTTGAGCGCTTCACGGACAGCATCATCCGCGCCACCGCCGCGGGCGAACTCGCGCCGGAGGCGTTGCGCCAGCTCATTCACTCCATCCTCGACCGGCAGGACAACCAACTGCGCGACGACGCGACGCTGTTGCTCCTGGAGTGGCGCCCGCCCAAGGCACGGTGACCCGCCGGCCCGCCGCCATATCCCCGCCCCGGCATGCCGGAACGTGTGTTCTGGATCAGGGTGGATACACGGCAGGAAACCAGCATCAGTCGCGCATGAAGGAGGACGAGCACCGTGGGAAACGACGAGGTCATGGGCGACGAGGTCTACCAGCCCGACGCGGAGGAGGTCCGCGAGGACGAAGGCATCCTCGACGCGGAGGACACGCTCAACGACCGTGGGGCGGATCCCTACGACGAGGGCTGGTCGCCTCCCGAGCGGCCCCTCGGAGTGGCTCACACCGGCACCACCGCCCGGGAGCAGCAGGACGGCGAGAGCCTGACCGAGCGGCTCTCCGAGGAGCGGCCCGACCCCGCGCTCGAAGTTCCGGGTGCCGCCGATGACGACGACGGCATCGGCGACACGACCGACACCGACGGCGAACCGATCGACGAGGCCGAGGTGGGTGACGCCCGTGCCGGGCGCCTGTTCGCCCCGGACGACGGCGCCAACGGGGACGCGGAGGACGACGCCGAACAGGACATGATCGGCGAGGACATGGGCATCGACGGCGGGGCGGCCTCCGCCGAGGAGGCCGCGGTGCACCTCATCGACGAGGACTCCGACGACGCGCGCTGACCTGGCCGTCCCGGGCTCAGCGGAGGTCTAGCCGCATCAGGATCCGGGGATGACCGGCAAGCACGGAGGTCGTGTCGGCGGCGTGGGTGAATCCCGCGCGTTCGAAGTTCTTGCGGATCCCGGCGTAGGCCATCGTCAGGTCGACTCCGGCGTCGCCGTTGTCGAGCGGGTACGCCTCGATCGCCGGTGCGCCGTGGGAGCGGGCGAACTCCACCGCGCCGGCGATCAGGGCGTGCGAGATGCCCTGCTTGCGGTGGCCGGGGCGTACGCGGACGCACCACAGGGACCAGACCGGAGAATCGTCCACGTGCGGGATCTTCCGGTTGCGTGCGAAGGACGTCTGCGAGCGCGGCGCCACGGCTGCCCAGCCCACCGGCTCGCCGCCGTCGTAGGCGAGCACCCCCGGAGGGGGGTCCGCGCGGCACAACTCGGCGACGTACTCTCCGCGGGCCGGTCCGCGGAGTTCGTTGTTGAGCTTGGAAGGGATCCGGTAGCTCAGGCACCAGCAGACGTTGGCACCGGGCGACTTGGGGCCGACCACGGCGCGGACATCCTCGAAGACCGAGGCCGGGCGCACCTCAAGGGGCATGGTCGCGTACTTCCTCGGCCACCGACGCGGCGGCGCGGACCAGGGCCGCCGTGGCCGTCGAACGGGACTGCTGCGGCCAGGCGACGGCGAGGACCACGGGCGGTGCGTCCGGGACCGGCCGGTAGACGACGCCCGGGCGCGGATAGCGGGCGGCGACGGAGGCGGGCAGCAGCGGGATCACGCCTTCGAGGCCGACGTGCGTGAGGAGTTGGGCCAGGTCGCGGCTCTCGCCGCCGATGTCGTCGAGGTAGCGGTCCAGGTCGCCGGGGCGCAGGTCGAGGTCGGCGAGGGAGATGTGGTCCCGGGCGGCGAGCCGGTGGGCGGCGGCCACGGCCGCGACGCGCGGTTCGGTGATCAGCGTCTCGGTGTCCAGGCCGGTGCGGTCGAACGGCTCGTGGACCAGGGCCGCATCCGCTTCGCCCAGGAGCAGCAGCCGCGGCTGTTCGCGCCAGCCGCACAGCCGGACGGTCACCGGCAGGGCGGCCGGCTCCGCCGCGAAGCGCGCCAGGATCGGCTCGAGAAGTCCCGCGTCCCCGTCGGCCTTCACCGCAAGGACCAGCTTGGGATCGGCGGCGGCCGCGCGCTGGGCCCGCCGGCCGGCGGCCCGCAGAGCGTCCAGGGCGATCCTCGCCTCCGCGCGGAGCACCGTTCCGGCCGGGGTCAGCGCCACGCTGTGGGTGGTGCGCTCGAAGAGGGTGACGCCGAGTTCCGTCTCCAGCGCGCGGATCGCGCGGGACAGCGGCGGCGGGGAGATGCCGAGTCGCTCGGCGGCGCGGGCGAAGTTGAGTTCCTCGGCGACGGCGAGGAAGTAGCGCAACGGGCGGGACTCCAGGCTTTCCACTCCGCTCCTGCCCTTCTCTTCCCGCTCTTCCCGGTTCTCCGCGGTATTGCCCTGAGGGTAACAAGCGGGAGCGGATCGATCCTTCAGTTCGGGCGCGCGGCGCAGCAGGCTCGACGGCATCCGACAGATACCTTCCGGGAGTTATTCATGATCGTCGTCACCACCCCCACCGGCCAGATCGGCCGGGAAGTCCTCGACCACCTCCTCGATACCCCGGACGCCGCTGCCCGGACCGGGATCCGGGTGATCGTCCGCGATCCGGCCCGCCTGTCCGAGCGGGTGCGCGCACAGGTCGAGGTCGTACGGGGATCGCACGCCGATCCCGCCGTTCTGAAGGAGGCGTGCGAGGGCGCCGACCGCCTGTTCTGGCTGGTGCCGCCGTCCCCTCGGGCCGAGAGCGTCGAGGGCCATTTCCGCGACTTCACCGAGCCGCTGCGCGCGGTGGTCGGCGACCAGGGCATCCGGCGGCTCGTCGGCGTCTCCTCGCTGGGCCGCTCCGTGGCGAAGAACGCCGGGCAGATCTCGGCGTCACTGGCCATGGACGAGGCGATCGCGGACATGGAGGTGCACTACCGGGCGCTGTGTCCGCCCTTCCTGATGGAGAACTTGCTGGGCCAGGCCGAGTCGATGCGCGAGGCGGGCGCGTTCTCCCTTGCGCTGGCGGATGACCGCGTTCTGCGCACCTGCGCGACCGGCGACATCGCCGCCACGGCGGCCCGGCTGCTCCTGGACGGCTCTTGGAGCGGGCAGCAGGAGGTCCCGCTGGTCGGCCCCGACGACCTCTCCCCCGAGGGCATGGCACAGGTCATCTCCGAGGTCCTCGACCGCCCGGTGCGCGTGCAACGGACCAACTGCGCGCAGTACAAGGCGACGATGCTGCGCTTCGGGGCGAGCGAGGCCTGGGCACAGGGACTTGCCGACATGGCGCAGGCCCTGAACACCCAGGGCTTCTACGGCGCCACCGCACCCAGCACTCCCGAGACCGCGCCCACCGGCTTCCGCCAGTGGTGCCGGGAGGTCCTCCGTCCGGCCGCGGCGGCCTAGGCGCCCGGCACCGACAGCCCGCGCCCCATCGCCGAACTGCACCGATAGGTTTGCCCCATGGGTGAATCTTCCGGTGGCACCGGCTCCGACTCGACGTTCGTGCGGGGCATGGCGATCTTTTCCGCGATCGCCACCGCCGCCCTTTACCTCCTTGGCCTCGCGGCCGTCGGGCTGGCCGTCAGCGAGGTTGGGGAGGGTGCGGATTCCACGACCCTGCGCGAGTGCCTCGATACGACTCATCTTCCGTCCGGCGCACAGGTGTCGAAGCATGAAGTGCGATTGCTGCCGCTGCACGTGATGTGCCGTACCACCGACGGCGGGGCGTTTGCCGCCCCGGTCGTTCCTTCCTGGCTCAACCCTGCCCTCGCGGCGTCCTTCGCGAGCACGGTCGGCTTCACGGCCGGCGCTTTCGTCCAGGCCAACCGGCGGGCGGCGCAAGGGCACGGACGGGGAGAGGCGCCGCAGGACCAGCCGATCACCGGCCGGGCGTCCGACGCGTGATCAGGTGCGCCCGTGCTGCATCCGCAGCCAGGTGCCGAGCGAGGCATAGTCCTCGTCCGTGATGCCCCGCCGGGGATCGACGCGGCACAGCAGGGCCGGTCCCGGGTGATGCGCCTCCGCCCAGGCACCGTCCGTGTCGGTGATCTCGTCGTCGACCCAGGCGAACGGGCGCCCGGCGGCCCAGCTGATGAGCGGGCGGGTCTTCCAGTGCAGGCCGTATCTCTCGTCCTCGTCGGCTGATTCCGGCCACGCCACCAGGGGCAGCCGCGGCAGGCCGAGCCACGGCGCGACGCATTCGTTGGCATCGGACATCCAGGTCGTGGCCCACACCAGATCACAGGGCAGCGCCATCAGCCGGGGCCCGTGGGCGGGGTTGATGCGGGTGATCAGCGGGTTGGCGTCGGGTTCCGGTGGCGTGCGGCCGGTCTCGTAGGTCGGGTAGCCGTCCGGGAGTTGCTCGCGGGTCGCTCCGAAGGGGATGAGGGGCCCGTCGACGTCGAGGAAGAGAAGGGGCTGCGCAGAACCGATCACGGCTGCACGGTAGCGGCGTGCGGGCTGGCGCGGCAGCGGTTTGAGCCCGGCGCCGAGCGCGTGCGCGTGAGACCGGCTCCCGAGCGCGCCGCCCCTCCGCCCCCTCCCCCTGCAACCGTCCGAAACGTCGCGACTGCAAGGTGGCGTAAACGTAACGCCCCCATGGGCTCCACATGATCTCCACATGAACCCTTGCCCAACGGTTGAGAGTTCGACCAACTCCCTGTTCAGGGGCGTTTATTACTCAATCTTTGGCAAATTTTTGCTCTGTCATCAAAGGTTAATGCGATGGCAAAGTGAGAGTCACAGCTGCCATACAGGCTGTCTCTGGGGCGACACGGTCCCCGCTGTGCACTCAGCGGCCCGCGCGCCTCACTGTCACCATCGACCCGACCACACCGCGTCCAGGCTCAGCCACAGAGACGCAGGAGGCAGGCCAGCATGAAGTCCCTTATCGACAACGCTCGTTCCTTCGCCGCGACGCACGTCGCGGCCCCCGAGAACGCCGCGGCCTTCCAGGCCCTGGAGGCCGGGCAAGCGCCACAGGCCCTGTTCGTCACGTGCTCCGACTCACGCGTCGTACCGGCCCTGATCACCGGCGCACGCCCCGGTGAACTCTTCGAACTCCGTACGGCGGGCAACGTCGTACCGCACTACCCCTCCCGCGACGACGCGGACGACGCCGACGACGTCAGCCGGGACGGCCGTCCCGTGAGCGAGGCGGCCACCATCGAGTACGCGGTGTGCGTGCTCGGAGTCCGCGACATCGTCGTCTGCGGACACTCGCACTGCGGCGCCGTGGGCGCCCTGGTACGGGGCGAAGACCTGTCGGCCGTACCGGCCGTGCGCGACTGGCTCGACCACTCCGTCGCCCCGGACGCCGCCCTGCGCTCCCTCGTCCCGGCCTCCCCGGACGTCGCGGAAGCCGTGCAGACGCACGTGCTCGCGCAGGTGGAGCGGCTGCGCGCCTACCCCTGCGTCAGAGAGCGGATCGCCGACGGGTCACTGACCCTGCACGCCTGGTACTACGAAGTGCACACCGGCAACGTCACCGCCCAGCAATCGTCCTTCGACGACCGGCCGGCGTTCGGTCCGTTGTGAGAACCGCCGCGCCCCACCGACCGGCCCGCTCTCACGACAGGACCCCCCACCCTCATGTCCGACATCCTCTCCACACTCCGCTCCCCCTTCCGCCCGCTGCGTGAACCCGGCGTCAAGCGCAAGGACTTCCTCGCCTCACTCGTCGTCTTCCTGGTCGCCCTGCCGCTGTGCGTCGGCGTGGCGGTCGCCTCCGGCGTACCCGCCGAACTCGGCCTTGTCACCGGCATCGTCGGCGGTCTGGTCGTCGGCATCCTGCCGGGCAGCGCCCTGCAGGTCAGCGGGCCCGCCGCCGGACTCACCGTGCTCGTCTTCGAGGCCGTGCAGGAGTTCGGGCTCGGCATGCTCGGCGCCATCGTGCTGCTCACCGGCGCCCTGCAGATCATCCTCGGGCTTCTGCGCTGCGGCCGGTGGTTCCGCGCCATCTCCGTCTCCGTCGTCCAGGGCATGCTCGCGGGCATCGGACTCGTACTGATCCTCGGCCAGCTCTACACCATGGCCGGGGCCGAACAGCCGCGCTCCGGGATAGAGAAGATCACCGGACTTCCCGGCCTCCTGGTCGACGTCCTCGGCGACACCGCGGCCCTGACCGCTGCGGCCGTGGGCCTCGGCACCGTCGCCGTGCTCGTCCTGTGGCCGAAGCTTCCCGCGTCCGTCCGCGTGGTGCCCGCCCCGCTGGCCGCCGTGGCGCTGGCCACCGCCGTGTCCGCCGGGCTGAGCCTGGACGTGGCGAACGTGACGGTGAGCGGTCTGTTCGACGCCATCCAGCCGCCGGGATTCGGCGACCTGGCCAACCTCGGCAGCGTGGCCGTACTCGGCACCGTCCTGGCGTTCACCCTGATCGCCTCCGCCGAATCGCTGTTCAGCGCCGCAGCCGTGGACCGCATGCACGACGGACCGCGCACGCAGTACGACAAGGAACTCGTCGCCCAGGGCGTCGGCAACACGGTGTGCGGCGTGCTGGGCGCGCTGCCCATGACGGCGGTCATCGTGCGCAGTTCGGCCAACGTCGAGGCCGGCGCCCGCACCCCGCTCTCGCGCATCCTGCACGGCGCGTGGCTGCTCCTGTTCGCCGTGCTGCTTCCGGCCGCCCTCGGCATCATCCCGCTGGCGGCGCTCGCCGGTGTCCTGGTCCACGCGGGCTTCAAGCTGATCCCCGTCAAGGCGATCGTCCCGCTGGCCCGCGCCCACCGGGGCGAGGCCCTGGTCCTGGCCACCACCGCGATCGCCATCGTGGTGACCAACATGTTCGAGGGCGTGGTGCTCGGCCTGGTGCTCGCGGTGGTCAAGTCCGCCTGGGACACCTCCCACGTGAACCTGGACGTACGCGAACTGACGGGCGGCCGGATGGTCGTCACCCTCACCGGCAACGCCACGTTCCTGCGCCTTCCGCGCATCCTGGAGACGCTGGAGGCCCTGCCCAAGGACCGGCCCATCGAGCTGGATCTGACCGCGGTGCGCCACCTGGACCACGCCTGCCGTACGACCCTGGAGAACTGGGCGCTGCGCCACAACGACAGCGGCACGGAAGCCGTGCGGATGAAGACGTTCCCGGAGGACGGCTCCGGCGTCGAGAAGACCGCGGAGGCACCGATGCGGCGCTGACACCAGCCGCCCCTTCATGACCCGCCGCGCCACCTGCCACCCGCCCCGGTGGCAGGCGGCGCGGTGTTTTCGTACGCCGCCGAAATCGATCGGCCGCAGCAGGCGTGAACCCCGGTTCGCCGGGCACTCGCTTAATTGGCCCCGCCGCGTCCCCCCGTCGCGGCGGGGCCGTCTGCGCTCCCGCCACCCTCGTACGAGAAGGATGCTGCCGGTGTTCCCGGGAACATGGTCCGCATGAGAGACGACAGGGGAACGCACACCGCCCACGACCTCGACGAGCAGAGCCCGCTGGCCGTGGTGGCCGCCGCGATCGTTCAGGAGGGGCGCCTGCTGGTGGTCAGCAAGCAGGCGGCTCCCGATGTCTTCTATCTGCCGGGCGGTAAGCCGGACGCGGGTGAGGCCCAGCTGGAGACCCTGGTCCGCGAACTGGACGAAGAACTCGGCGTGGAGCCCCTGGAGCCGCGGTTCCTGGCCGATGTCGAGGCCATGGCGGCCCTGGAGCGGTCGCCCATGAAGCTGGCGGTCTTCGAGGCACGCATCAGCCAGGTGCCCGAGCCCGCCGCGGAGCTTGCCGCCCTGCGGTGGGTATCGGGACACGAACAGGATGTGCGGCTCGCTCCCGCGGTCAGGAACCACGTGCTGCCGCTGCTCCGGCAGCGCGGAGCCATGGCGGCGTAGCCGGGCAGACAGCAGCCGCTGGCTACCGGCGGCTGCGCACCAGCAAGTACACGAAGTAGGGCGTCCCGACGACGGCCGTCATGAGCCCCGCGCCCATCTGGGCCGGGGCGATCACGGTGCGGCCCAGCAGGTCAGCGAGGCAGACCAGGGTCGCGCCGAGGAGCAGCGCGACCGGGACGACCCGCCCGTGCCGACGCCCCACCAGCGCGCGGGCCGCGTGCGGCGCCACGAGACCCACGAAGCCGATCGTGCCCGCCGCGGCCACCGCGGTGGCGCTGAGCAGCACGGCCACGACAAGGAAGCCGAGGCGTCCGCGAGCCAGGTTCAGGCCCAGGAGGCGGGGGGTGTCCTCGTCGAGCGACACGAGGTCGAGTTCCTTGCGGCGGGCGACGGCCACGACGGTCGCGACCACGAGCACGGCCGCGACCGGCAGGATGTCGGTGAAGGACCGCCCGTAGGTGGAACCCGAGAGCCAGATCAGCGCCTTGGTCGCGCTGAACCGGTCGGTGAGCACGATGAGCAGGCTGATGAGCGCCATCGTCCCCGAGGACACGCCGATGCCGACGAGGACGAGCCTACTGTTCTGGAAGCCGCCCTTCGCCGCGAGCCCGAAGACGACCACGGAGCTGACGGCGGCGCCGGCGAACGCCGCGCCCGTGATGCTCCACGCTCCGGCACCCGGCGCGGAGGTGACGAGGATGATGGCGCCGAGCGCCGCCCCGCCGGAGACGCCGAGGACACCGGGTTCCGCGAGCGGATTGCGGGTCACGGACTGCACGAGGGTGCCGGACAGGGCGAGCGCGGCGCCCGCACACAGCGCGGCGGCCACGCGCGGCACGCGGGTGTCCAGGACGAAGGTGATGGCCTGACCCGACTGGCCCCGCACCCAGTTGACGACGTCGCCGAGCAGGAAGGTGCTGTCCCCGACGAGCACCGCGGCGATCGTGACGCCGATCAGCGCGCCCACGAACAGCACCAGGGTGACGAGGTAGGCCGTCCTGCCGGGGATGCGCAGCCGGTCCGGCGCGGCGGCATTGCCGCTGTCGCGGGTGCGCATCGCCATGACGACCAGGAACACGGCGCCGACGACGCTCGTGATGACGCCGGTGGGCACGGTGACCGCGGTCTGGGAGGACGTGACGGCACGCAGGAGTACGTCCGAACCAAGGACGAGGGCCGCGCCCACGAGACCCGCGACGGGGATACGGGTGCGGTGGCGCACCAGCGCACGGAAGCGGCCGGCCAGGGGACGTACCAGGGCCGGTGCGCACAGGCCCACGAAGGCGATCGGTCCCGCCAGGGTCACCGTCGCGGCGGCGAGCAGCGAGGCCAGGACGACGGAGGTGACGCGCGTGCCGCGGACCGGGATGCCGAGCCCGTGCGCCGCGTCGTCGCCGAGGGCCAGTGCGTCGATGCGGCGGGCGATCAGCAGGAGGCCCACGAGGGCGGCCACGATGACGGGCGCCATCTGGGCCACGCCGTCGAACCCGTTCTGGCTGATGCTCCCCTGGCCCCACTGGTAGAGGCCTTCGGTCCGTTCGGGATACAGCAGCAACAACGCATCGGTGACGGCGTTGAGGCCGAGGGCGAGCGCGCTGCCGGCCAGGACGAGGCGAACCGTTCCGGCGCTCCGTCCCGCGAGGGTGAGGACGACGGCGGCAGCCGCTAGGCCGCCGACGAACGCCACTCCCGAGGAGGCGAGCAGCGGAGCCGTCGCACCGCTGGCGACCAGAGCGGTCAGGGCAAGGTACGAACCGGCGTTGACGGCAAGGGTGTCCGGTGCGGCGAGCACATTGCGGCTGACGGCCTGCAGGGCGGCGCCCGCCGCGCCGAGCGCGACGCCGACGAGTATCCCGGCGACCATGCGCGGCATGCGCGAGGCGATGACCACGGAGGAGTCGCCCGCCTCGGCCTGACCGGTCAGGGCGTTCCACACCTGGCCGGGGCCGACGGACGCGGTGCCCTGCGTGATGTCGATGACGGCGAGGACGGCGACCAGAAGTACAAGACCGGCCGTCACCGCGACCGCGCCCGTGGGGGATGCGACCGCGCGCTCGGGCGTGGTGGAGGGCGTTGCGGTGACGGCCACGGTCTCCTACTTCTTCAGGGTGTCGACGAGGGCGTCGATGTACGCCTCCATCGCCTGCGGGCCGCCGAACATCCAGATGCCGTCGGGCAGCCGGTGGACCTCGTCGTCCTTGACGAACGGCAGCGACTTCCACACGGCGTTGTCGGCGAGTTCGTCGGTGAACACGTCGGAGCTGCCGTCGTCCTTGTTGCCGATGTAGACGAACTTCACGTCCTGGCCGAGCTTCGTGAGGCCCTCGACGTCGGTGGTGGCGAGCCCGTAGTCCTTGTCGCCCTTGATCTTCCAGTCGTTCTTCAGACCGAGGTCCTCGTTGACGGCGCCGAGCAGGGAGTTGCTCGTGTAGCCGCGCACGGAGACCTGGTTGGAGGCGGCGTAGCCGTCGGCGAAGGCGATCTTCGAACCGTCGAGCTTGGCCTCCTTCAGCGCCTTCTTGCCCTCGGCGACCTTGGCCTCGTAGGACTCCTTGGCCTTCTTGGCCTCGTCGGTCGTGCCGGTGGCCTTGGCGATGACGTCGAGCGTGTCAAACATCTGGCCGACCTGGTCGGCGCCGTCGGCGGCCTTGACCTGGAGGACGGGGCCGACCTTCTTCATCTGCTTCACCGCGGAGGCCGACATGTCGGTGGTGGTGACGATGAGGTCGGGGGTGAGGCCGGCGAGGGTGTCCATGCTCGGCTCGCCGCGGGTGCCGATGTCCTTGGGGTCGTTCTTGAGCGGGACGGCGGAGTCCCACGCCTTGTAGCCCTTGACGTCGGCGACGCCGACGGGGTCCACACCGAGCGTGACCAGGGACTCGACGACGTTCCACTCGGTGCCGACGACCTTCTTGGCCGGGCCGTCGAGCTTCACCTGCGCGCCGCCCGCGTCGGTGAGAGTGATCGGTTCGGACTTCTTCTCCGAGCTGGTCTCGGCGGGCTCGGAGGTGCCGCAACCGGACAGAACGAGGGCTGCGGCCGCGGCGGCGGCCGCGGCGACGAGGGTGCGTCTCATGAGGAGGTGTGGAGCCTTTCGCTTCTGCTGTGGTGGCGGCCTATCGCGCGGGTGCGCAGCCGGCCGGTGAGGGGGTCTGTGTCGACCTCGATGCGGATGCCGTACGTCTGGGAAAGCCGCTCGGGCCGCAGTACGTCCTCGGGGGCGCCGTCGGCGACGATGCGCCCGGAGTCCAGGAGCGCGATGCGGTCGGCGACGGCGGCCGCCTGGTCGAGGTCGTGCAGGACGACGCCGACGGCGATGCCGCCGTCGTCCGCGAGGTCGCGCATCAGGTCGAGGAGTTCGATCTGGTAGCGCAGGTCGAGGTAGGTGGTCGGCTCGTCGAGCAGGAGCACGCCGGTCTCCTGGGCCAGGCAGCTGGCGAGCCACACCCGCTGCAACTGCCCGCCGGAGAGCTGGTCGACGGCACGGTCGGCGAAGCCGTCGACGCCGGTCATGACGAGCACCCGGTCCACCACGTCGGCGCCGCCGGGATCAGCCTGTCCCCAGCGGCCCCGGTAGGGGTAGCGGCCGAACTCCACGACGTCACGGACGGTCAGACCGCCGGGCGTGGGGCGGCCTTGGGTCAGGAGCGCGACATGACGGGCGAACTGGCGGGCGGTGAGGTCGAAGCCGTCGGCGGCATCGTCCGTACCGGAATCGAGGGTCAGCGTGCCGTGCCGGGCGCCCTGCAGTCGGGCGACGGTGCGCAGCAGCGTCGACTTGCCGCTTCCGTTCGGGCCGACGAGAGCGGTCACTTCGCCGGGCCTGAGCTGGATGGCCGCGTCATGGACGACGTCGACGCCGTCGTACGACACGGTCATGTGCTCGGCGGACAATTCGTGACCGCGCGGACGTGTAGCGCTACCTGCGCGTTCACCTGATCTCACGGCGTGAAGGTTAGCCTAGCCTTAGTCTGGCTGGAAGTAGGGGGTCAGAATCCGGGCGAAGCACGCGAGTGACACCACAGGACCCACGGCCGGAGGAACCCCCTGCGCAACGGTGCCGCCCACCGAAGGAATCGATGGACGGCACCAATGAAGTGCGGTGTCAGTACAGCTTGTTGACCGCCTTGACGGTCGTGGCCTTGAAGTCGGCCACCTGCGCGTTGGCGAAGTTGCCCATCTGCCCCCACTGGACGAGCGTCACCGTGGTGCCGTCCCGGCCGACCGAGAACATGTTGATGTCGTTGGCTCCCCACGAGGCCTCGGTGTGGACGCCGTACACGTGCGCACCCTCCTCGACATTCAGCTTCCCGTAGTACTTCTGCTTCGCGGTGATCTCGGGATCCTGCTGCAGTTTCTCCGCGCAGCCGTCGAGGTTCTTGCGCAGCAGGGCCGCGAAGTCCTTGGCGCGCTGCTCGCTGCGCTCGACGACCGTCACCTGGAGGGCGCCGGTGTCGAGGTCCGTGCGGTAGGCGCGGTGCACGGAGGTCGAGGGCAGCGCCTCCCCCACGCACATCGGCAGCGGGTCGGGCTGCCCCGCGGTCACCGGCCCCGCGGTCCACGCCGAGGACGCGTGCGGCGGCAGTTCGGACGGAGCAAGGAACCGCGGCGAGCCGGCGGCTGCCGCCGGACCCGTACTGGCCACGACACCCGCCACGGCCACCGCGGCCCCCAGAACACACAGTCCTCGGCTCATACGAACGCTCATGATCGTCAACTCCCCGTTTCGGTGCGGCCAGCTTGCCTGTTGCTGACTCCCACACCACGTACGACCCGCGACACCCTGCACCCGTTGCCCTCACCCGCGTCACAGCCCTGTCCGGGATGTCATAGAACGGCAACTTCCGCTAACGGTTGACGTGCGCAGACCCGCTTTAACCCACGGGCGACGGGAAGGGGAAGATTACTTTCCGCCCGCAATCGCGTGACGGAACCGCGCGGCGCGTGTCCAAGGGGTCGAGCCGGGAAGGCGGCGCGGTGCGCCGCCTGCAAGAGACAACGAGGAGTAGCCCCATGGACAGTTCCGCGACGCCTGCGCGTGCGGGGTCCGCCCGCGTCTCGGACGGGCCGGACGCACTGCCCGCTCCTTCAGGGCGGTCCGGGGTCCCCTCCCCGTGGGCACAGCGGGGTGCCGCGCTGCGCCGCACCCCGGTGGCGATGTGGAACGACGACGTGTCGGACTGGGCCGCGGCCCTGACGTACTACGCGATCCTCGCCCTGCTGCCCGCCCTCCTGGTCACGGTCAGCCTGATCAGTCTGGTCAGCCCCGGCACGACGCAGACGCTCATAGCCGAGGTCACCGACTGGGCACCCGCGCAGTCGGGCAGCGCCTTGAACGAGGCGCTCACCGAAATGGCGGGCGCGCGTTCGGCCGCGGTGACGGTCGTGGTCGCAGGAGGCGTCAGCGCCCTGTGGTCCGCGTCCAGCTACGCGGCCGTCTTCCGTCGGGCGCTGCACGCCATGTACGGCGTACCGGACACGCGCCCCGCGCTCCGCAAGGCGCACCGCGTGCTCATGACCGCCGTCTCGCTGCTCGCGCTCCTGGCCGCCAGCGCGCTCGTACTCGTCCTGAGCGGTTCGCTCGTCCAGTTCGTGGGGCGGCGCATCGGCGTCGGCGACGCAGGCCAGACGGTGTGGAATGTCATGAAATGGCCCGCTCTGGTCTGCCTGGTGGTCCTGCTCGTGCTCGTACTCTTCCGCAACGCGCCGCCTTCGGAGCGCAGTTGGCGTCGCAGCCTGCCTGGCGGCCTCCTTGCGGCGGTGCTGTGGCTCGCGTCATCGGGCCTGTTCACCCTGTACGCCACGGGGTTCGGCACATACGGCAAGCTCTACGGCTCACTGGCGGGAGTAGTCGTCTTCCTGGTGTGGCTCTGGGTCTCCAACCTGGCACTGCTGGCCGGAGCGCAGTTCACGGCGGAGATGGCGCGCGCCCCTGCCGTGCAGTGAGGCGGGCGCGGCACGTCGGCTCCGCCAGGGCTTCCGTACGTCATCACAGGGCGGACGCTCACTCGAATGGGCTAAGAGGGGGTGCGGTGGACCAGATCGGCTCGAACGCCGCAAACAGCCCGCCCGGGGGCCTTCGCCGCACGATCCGCACACGCTCGGTGACTCTCCTGGTTGCGTCGCGCACCGGTCTGGCGCGCGATGGAGGGGACGCGTGCGACGTCCGTGGCGAGATTCGATTCTGCCCGTCGCGCGCTGCGAGGGAGTGATCACCCATGACTCAGGGCGAGGCCTTCACCAGCGCCGACGGGCTCGCGGGCCTGACGGCCTATGACCGGACCGGCGAAAAGATCGGCAGCGTCGAGCAGGTGTATCTCGACGACCGAACTGGGCGTCCCGAGTGGGTGACCGTCAAGACCGGTCTCTTCGGCATGAAGCAGAGCTTCGTGCCGCTCGCCGGGGCCCGCCGCCAGCAGGACGAGCTGCACGTGACGGCCACGAAGGAGGCCGTCAAGGACGCCCCGCGCGTGGACGCCGACCAGCACCTCGACCAGAGCGAGGAGCAGGACCTCTACGCGCACTACGGCCTCACCCGGCCCACGCAGTCGCGTACCGCACCGGCGACAGGTGGCCGTGCCGGCGCCGCGGGCATGGCCGGAGCCGGTGCCGGAGCCGGCATGGGCATGGCCGGCGAGCGCGAGATGGCGAGCCGCTCCGGTGCACGCGACGACCACAAGGGCGAGATGATCCGCTCCGAGGAGCAGCTGCACGTCGGCACCGAGGAGCAGGAGGTCGGACACGCGCGGCTGCGCAAGGTGGTCGTCAGCGAGGAAGTGAAGGCCTCCGTCCCCCTCTCCCACGAGGAAGTCCGCGTCGTGCGCGAGCCCATCCGTGAGGGCGACCGCACCCGGGCGAACATCGGTGAGGAGCAGACCGAGGTGACCCTGCACGCCGAGCGGGCGGTGGTCAGCAAGGAGTCCGTGCCGGTCGAGCGTGTGCGCCTGGAGACCGAGAAGGTCACCGAGACCCAGGAGGTCTCCGACACGGTGCGCAAGGAGCAGATCGAGTTCGACGACGCCAAGGGCGAGCGCGGCATGAAGGGCGAGCGCGGCGCCAAGGGCGAGAACTGGCGTGACCGGAAGCAGGGCCCGAGCCACTGACGCCCCTTCAGGGCGCCCTGGCCAAGGGCAGCTGACGGTGGAGGGAGGGAGCACCCGGCAGGAGTGCTCCCTCCCTCCACGCGCGCGTGCACGCTCACGTTCCGGCGTGACGCAGGTCACTCCCCCTGCCCGTCACAGACGCGAGCCCTGCTCCATCCCGTGTGCGAAACGGACTGCACAACGGGAGGCACATATGAAGGGCGTGGTGGTGGGAGCCGGTTACGCGGGGACGATCGCGGCGAACCGGCTGGCCAAGAAGGTCGAGGGCGCCGAGATCACGGTGATCAATCCCCGTCCGGACTTCGTCGAGCGGGTACGGCTGCACGAACAGATCGCCGGAACCGGGGCCGCCGCGACCCCGCTGGCATCGATGCTCGGCGACGGCGTCACGACGCGCATAGGCACCGTGGACAAGATCGGCTACGGTCAGGTCACCCTCGAAGGCGGGGCGAGCCTCGACTTCGATTACCTGTTCCTCGCGGTGGGCAGCACGGTCGCACCGCTGCCGGGCACCGTCGCGGTGGGGACCTGGGAGGGCGCGCAAGAGGCACGGGCCGCTCTGGCCGCGCTGCCCGGCGGCAGGACCGTCACCGTCATCGGCGGCGGTCTCACAGGCGTCGAGACGGCAGCCGAGATCGCCTCCGGCCGACCCGATCTCCGCGTGCGGATCGTGGGAGAGACGATCGCCCCAAGCCTGTCGGCGGGAGCTCAAAAGCGTGTGCGTGCGGTCCTGGCCCGCTTGGACGTGGAGGTCGTGCAGGACCTCGTCGCGCGCGTCGAGGCCGGTGCCGGGGAGGGAGGCGGCGACTTGGTGCGTCTGCGGTCCCGCCCCCGGATCACCTCCGACCTCACGCTGTGGGCGATCATCGGGAGCATTCCCGACCTGGCCGCCCGCAGCGGACTCGCGGTGGACGCCGAAGGGCGCGCGGTGGTCGACGAGTTTCTGCGCAGTGTGACCGACCCGCGGATCTTTGTCGTCGGTGACTGCGCGGCGGTTCCCGGCTCCCGGGCGGCCTGCGCGACGGCCATGCCTCAGGGCGCACACGCGGCGGATACGCTGGCGCGGATGATCCAGAACCGTGCTCCCAAGCCCTACTCCATGGGGTACACCGGTCAGGCGGTGAGCCTGGGCCGGCGCGACGGACTGCTGCAGGCCGGCCGCAGGAACGACACCGCGCTGCGGATCCACTTCGCCGGGCGCACCGCGGCCGCCATCAAGGACCGCGTCTGCCGCTACGCGAAGTTCGGCGCCCGCACCGCCACGTACGCCTGGCTGCGGGGACCGAAGTGACCGACCGGCCCGACCCCGCGGACGAGTTCACCGCACACCGGGCCCTGCTGTTCTCGATCGCCTACGAGATCCTCGGCTCGGTGGCCGACGCCGAAGATGTCCTGCAGGACAGCTACTTGCGCTGGCGTTCGGTGAACCACACCTCGGTGGAGAACGCGCGGGCCTATCTGGCGCAGATCGTCACCCGGCAGGCGCTCGGCGTGCTGCGCTCGGCCGTGCGCCGCCGGGAGCAGTACGTCGGGCCCTGGCTGCCCGAGCCGCTGTTGACCTCGTCAGCCGCGGAGGCACCCGGCGGCATGGACCACGTCCTCACCGGCGAGGCCGTGACCACCGCGATGCTGCTGGTCCTGGAGTCCCTGACGCCGACCCAGCGCGCGGTGTTCGTGCTGCGCGAGGTCTTCGGCTTCGACTACTCGGAGATCGCAGCGGCGGTGGACAAGAGCGAGGACGCGGTACGGCAGTTGAACCAGCGCGCCCGCAACAGCGTGCGCGCGAAACGGCACACGGCGGTCGCCAGCCCTGCCGAGGCCCGGCCGATCGCCGAGCGGTTCATGACGGCGGCATCGACCGGCGACGTGCAGGGCCTCATGGACCTGCTCGCACCCGATGTGGTGTTCCTGGCCGACGGCGGCGGGAACGTGACCGCGGTACGGCAGCCCGTGGTCGGGCCCGACAAGGTGGCCCGACTGCTGCTGGGGCTCCTGGACAAGGGCGCCCGCATGGGCGAACTCGACATCCGCGTCGGCACCTACAACGGGATGCATTCTGTCGTGGTGCTCATCGACGGCAGACTCGACCAGATGACCTCGGTCGAGATCCGCGGCGGTGTCGTGACGGCCGTCTACTGCGTCCGCAACCCGGAGAAGCTCAACTCGATCAAGGTGTGACGACGCCGAAGGCCTCCCGGCCGGAGGCGCCAGGACGAACACGAAGGCTGTGCACCGGCATCAGCCACAGGAAGGAAGACCTTGCCCACCAAGACACTGCAAATTCCCACCCCGGACGGCCAGGCCGACGCCTTCGCCGCCTTCCCCGACGGCGGCGAGCGGCACCCGGGAGTCCTGCTGTACCCCGACGCCTTCGGCGTGCGGCCCGAATTGAAGGCGAAGGCCCGTGAACTGGCCGAGCACGGGTATTACGTGCTCGTCCCCAACCTCTACTACCGGCACGGCCCGTCCCCGGTGATCGAACTACCCGAGCACATCGGAGAAGAGGACCGGCCCGCGGTCTTCGCCCGGGTGATGCCCCTGATCGAGGCCCACACCACCGAACGCATCCTGAGCGACGCCGACGCCTACCTCAGGTTCCTCACCGCCCAGCCCGAGGTCGGCGCCGGTCCCGTCGCCACGATCGGCTACTGCCTGGGCGCCGCCCTGGCGATGCGCACCGCGACGGCCCACCCCGGCCAGGTGGCCGCCGTCGCCGGATTCCACCCCGGCTTCCTGGTCACCGACGCTCCCGACAGCCCGCACCGCCTCGCCCCGAAGCTCACCGCCGAAGTCCATCTCGGCCTCGCGGAGGGCGATCTGACGTCCGAGGCGATCGACGAACTGAACCAGTCCCTGGACGCCGCGGGCGTGGCCCACACCATCGAGCTCTACCCCGGCACCGTCCACGGCTTCACGATGTCCGACACCGACGCGTTCGACGCCGGCGCGCTCCAGCACCACTGGGACCGTCTGCTCCCCCTGCTCGACCGCACTCTGACCAGCAGCTGAGACCGGCGGCTGAGGTTGTGGCGCTGGGACCGGCAGCTCCGGTCTCAGCGGCCGAACTTCTCGATGGCCGCCGGTGTGACGGGGGTGAAGAAGTTGACCAGGTTGCCGTCGGGGTCGCGGAACAGGAGCGAGCGGTTGCCCCAGGGCAGCGTGGTGGGCTCGTTCACGAAGTCCTGCACGAAGCCGGTCAGGTTCTTGTAAACGCCGTCCACGTCCTCGACGAGGAATTCGAGGATGACGCTGTGGTTGTCGGCCGGGCGGGCGGAGCCGGGCGAGAACAGCGGGACCGTACGGGTGCTGCCGATCGCGAGGGTGGCCGAGGCGACCCTGAGCTCGGCGAAGTCCTCGTTGGACCAGTCGGCGGCTACCCCGGTGGCGCGCTCGTAGAAGTCGACGAGGCGGGCGACGTCACTCGTGATGATGCGGACAGAGACGAAGTTCATGGGTTTTCTCCTGGTCGTTCCGTGGTTCTGACCAGAGGCTATGACCAATACCGGGCGGAACCCGCCCGGTATATCGGGGAGACTTCTGAACATGCCTCGTCCCATCGCCCGCGTGCTCACCCTGCTGGAGCTCCTGCAGTCGGGCGGCACCAGAACCGCGGCCGAGCTCGCCGACCGCCTCGACGTCGACGAACGCACGGTGCGCCACTACGTCAGCCACCTCGTCGACCTCGATGTGCCCGTCGAAGCGGTACGCGGCCGCTACGGCGGCTACCGCCTCTCCCCCGGCTACCGGATGCCTCCGCTGATGCTGAGCGACGACGAGGCGCTCGCCGTACTGCTCGGCCTGCTCGCAGGTCAGCGAGCAGGCCTGACGACCAGCACGGGCACGGCGAGTGAGACGGCCACGGCCAAGATCCGCCGCGTGCTGCCGGAGCGGTTGCGGCTCAGACTCGACGCCGTGCTCCGCTCTCTTGCCTTCACCGCTCCGCCCGGCGGAACAGCCGCCCCGGAATCGGGGGTCCTGCTGCCGGTCGCCGACGCGGTGAACCACCACCGGCCCATCTCGATCCGGTACACCAGCGCCGACGGCCGCCGCAGCGAACGCACGCTGCACCCTTACGGCCTCGTCGCTCACTCGGGCAAGTGGTACGTGACGGGTGCGGACCTCTCGACCGGCCAGGACCGCACGTTCCGTCTCGACCGCATCACCGGCGTGCGGACTCTGCCGGGCTCGTTCGAACCACCCGCTGACCTCGACCCGGCCGAGCGCGTCCTGACCGGGCTCGCCACCGCTCCGTACCGGCATGAGGTGACCCTGCGCGTCCGGGGCACGGCCGAGCACATCCACACCCGGCTTCCGCCGAGCGTCGCGCTCATGGAGGAACTGCCGGCCCCGGAATCCCCGCAGCCCCCGCAGATCCCGGACAGCGCGGGCCCGCAGAGCGAGCCCTGGTCCCGCGTCGAGATGCGCGTGGACCGGCTCGACTGGCTGCCTGCCGTGCTGGCATCGCTGGACCGGCCGTTCGTCATCGAGCGCCCGGACGAGCTCCGCGGCCTCGTCGAAGCCCTCGCCGAACGGCTCACGCATTCGGCCCGTGCCGAGTGATCCCGGCCGCCTGAGCCCGTGATGTGCCTCAGCGGAAAACGGCGATGTTGCGATCCACCCAGCTCTCGAAGGGGCGCGGGGCGCGGCCGAGGACTCGTTCCACGTCCGGACTGATCCGCAGCTCGGACGGAGTGGGGGCGGAGATGATGTCCAGGGTGTCGTCGGCGAGTTCCGCCGGCACGAACCGGGCCATCGCGGCCTTGGCTTCATCGCGGGTGAGTTCGTCGAACCGTACGGGCGAGCCGAGCGCGGCGGCGATCGCCTCCGCCTGCTGACGCGGGGTGATCACCTCCGGCCCGGTCAGTTCGTACACCCCGCCGGTGTGCCGGTCGTCCAGCAGGCAGGCCGCCGCGACCTCGGCGATGTCCGCCGGATCGATGACCGGCACCCCTACGTCACCGAAGGGCGCGGCGATCGTCCCTTGCGTACGGACGGACTCCGCCCAGGCCAGGGCGTTGGAGGCGAAGCCGCCCGGTCGCAGCACGGCCCAGTCCATGCCCAACTCCCGCAACGCGTCCTCCAGTGCGCGCATCGCGACCCGCGTCGGGCCGAGCGGCCTGGTCGCCACGCCCTGCGAGGACAGCAGGACGACCCGGCGGACCCCGCCGGCCACGGCCAGGTCGATGATGTCGGCCGGTCTGGCCTCAGGGGCGTGCAGGTCGCCGGACAGCAGGAGGAACAGCGCCTTCGCCCCGTCCAACACGCGGGTGAGGCTTGCCGGATCGGCCAGGTCGGCCGCCACATGCCGGACCCCGTCCGGCACCGCCGCGGCGCGTCGCGACACCGCCGTCACCTGCTCGCCCGCCTCGGCCAGGGCCTGCGTCAAAGGCCGTCCCACATTTCCGGTAGCCCCGGTCACCACGATCATGTTCAGCTCCAAGTCCGTTGTGCATTGCGTCCGTTGTGGACTGTGTCCGTTGTGGACTACGGCAGCGACGCTAGGAGCCGGGCTTACTTTTCGTAAGAACATACCTGGAGGTAAGCTCCCGACATGAAGGAAGGCGCGCAGCTGAAGCCGGCCGAGGCGGGCCCCCGGTATGAGGTGTTTCACACCGACTGCCCCGCACGCGACATGGTCGACCACGTGACCAGCAGGTGGGGCATCTGGGTGCTCATCTCCCTGCGGAGCAACGACCTTCGGTTCTACGAGCTGCGCGACAGCATCCAGGGCATCAGCGAGAAGATGCTCGCGCAGACCCTGCGCGCACTCGTCAGGGACAATCTGGTCTGGCGGGAGGTGGAGCCGACGACACCGCCCCAAGTCACCTACGGACTGAGCGAGTTCGGGCAGGAGGTCAGCGAGCCGCTGACGGACCTGTTCGACCGGATCACACGGCGGTTGCCCCCGCGCGGCTCGGGGCAGGACGGTCACCCGTCATTGCCCCGTCGATGACTCAGGTCACTGGCATGGGCCCGATGATGACAGCCGATGACGTGGTGTTCGTGCTGGACGTGCTGCGACGGGCGAACACAGATGTCTGGGTCGGCGGCGGATGGGGAATCGACGCCCTGATCGGCGAGCGGACCCGCGACCACCGCGACCTGGATCTGATGCACCGCCAGGAGCAGGAAGGCGCCGTACTGGCGGCCCTGTCCGCGGAAGGTTTCGTCGAAAGCGTGGACTGGCGGCCGATCCGGTTCGTCGTGACGGCTCCGGACGGGCGGGAGATCGATCTGCATCCGCTGGTCTTCTCCGACGACGGATCGGCGGTGCAGGCCTCCCCCGACCCGCAGCGGCCTTTCGTCTATCCCGCCGCGTGCTTCGTGACGGGCACCGTCCAGGGCACGCCGGTCCCGTGTTTGTCCGCCGAACAGCAGGTCTACTTCCACCAGGGATATGAACCGTCGGACCGCGACCGGCACGACATGGCGCAGCTCCGCCGCGTCTTCGGGATCGCCACGCACTTCTGACTCAAACGCCGGGCAGGATGAGTCAGTAACCAAGTCAGCAAGCGAGTCAGTAGCCGCGACCGGCGTCCGCGCATTCGAGGCAGACCGGCTCACCGTCGATCGTCGTCCTGCCGTCGGACGCGGCTTCGCAGATGCCGGGCCGGGCGGGGTGATTGGCCCGGCAGTGGCAGGTGCAGGTGTCGGTGACCGCTTCCAGACCGGAGTCGCGCTGGGGGGCCAGACCCATGCGGATGTCATGGCAGTTGCGGCACAGCGGCACCTGCTGCGGACCGGCGCCCGGTGCGTCGAAAGCCGCCGTGAGACCCGGTTCGGCGTAACCGCGGCACGATCCGGGGAACTCGGGATGGGTGTCGCACACGCAGCGGCAGGAGCCGGGTTCGGGGCCGCCGGCGTGCGGCACCGCGTCGCCGTCACACTCACACCCACCCTCGCCCTCTGCGTTCGGCGCGGGTGCGGGCTTCGTCATACGCCCATTGTGTGGATCACTTCGACGTGGCGCCAGTAGCCCTCGATGGCAGCGGGACGTCGGCCGCGCAGGTCCGGCACGCCACCGCGGCGGCGGTGACGACCTTCTCGTACTGGTCGTCGTCGAGGAGGACGGTGAGCCCGCAGGCGATCCCCCAGGCGACCTGTGCGGCGCCTTCGCCGAGCGCCAGTCCCTGCTTGTGGAGCTCGCGCCCGAGGTAGTGGCTGTGCAGCTCCCCCTGGCCCTGGCCGTCCTCGCGGCGCCGGACGGCTTCGACGGCGCAGTCGGTGAACGTCTCGTAGCAGGCATCCCCGATCAGTCCGCGCAGTTGCTCGAGCTGGGCGTGGGCGGCGCGCAGGTGCAGCGGCCACGCCCGGGAGGTGCCGAACTGCGCTTCCATGGCCTGCGTCAGGTCGATCCGCCGGAACATCACGTCGAGAGGGTCGTAGGTCATGATCTCTCGGTAGCTGCTGCTGACGCCCGGTCAACGCAGGCTCGCTGCGGGCTCCCCCGTGTAGCTGTACACAGGGCCACGAAACACCACTCGTTCGTGTCTGTGAATAAGAATCATGTACATGACCATTGACGTGTCCACGACGCGGCAATAGCTTCCAGGAAAGCGCTTTCTCCTCGCGCATGCAAGGAACGGTTCCGCAGTTCATTCACCCCGGCGAATGCCTGGTCGACCGACCCCATCAACCTGGAGACCCTCAATGCGAACAAGACCCGTCACCGCGTGCGTCGGCTTACTGGCCGGCACGATCGTCGCGCTGTCCGGCAACACCGCGCAGGCCGCCTCCACCCTCTACGAGGCCGAGACCTCCCCGGCGGTCTGCACCGGCGCCATCGAATCGGACTGGTCCGGGTATTCGGGCAGCGGATTCTGCAACGCCACCAACGCGACGGGCGCCTACGCGCAATTCACCGTGAATGCCGCCACCGCGGGCACCGCGACGCTGAAGGTCCGCTTCGCCAACGGAACCTCCGCCGCACGGCCCGCGGACGTAACGGTGAACGGCTCGACGGCCACGACGGCGTCGTTCGAGGGCACCGGCGCGTGGGGCACGTGGGCCACGAAGACGCTCACCGTGCCGGTGAAGGCGGGCAGCAACACCATCCGGCTCACTCCCACCGCCTCGGCCGGCCTGCCCAACATCGACTATCTCGACGCCGAGGTGAGCGGCGACACCACGACGCCGCCCGCTGCCTCCGCCCTGTACGTGGCGCCGGGCGGGACCGACGGCGCGGCCGGGACGGAATCGGCCCCCACGACGCTCGCCTCGGCGATCGCCCGCATCACTCCCGGCGGAACGATCTACCTGCGCGGCGGGACCTACCGCTACTCGCAGACGGTCACCATCCCGCAGGGCAACAACGGCACAGCGAGCGACCGCACCGAGCTTGCCGCCTACCCCGGCGAGACCCCGGTGCTGAACTTCTCGGCCCAGAGCGAGGACCCGGCGAACCGCGGGCTCGCCGTCAACGGCTCGTACTGGCACGTCAAGGGCATCGTCGTCGAGCGTGCAGGTGACAACGGCATCTTCGTCGGCGGCAGCAACAACGTCTTCGAGCGCACGGTGACGCGCTACAACCGCGACACCGGCCTGCAGCTCTCGCGCATGCTCTCCAGCACTCCCAGCAGCCAGTGGCCGTCCAACAACCTCATCCTGAGCGCGGAGTCGCACGACAACGCCGACTCCGACGGCGAGGACGCCGACGGCTTCGCCGCCAAGCTCACCTCCGGGCCCGGCAACGTCTTCCGCTACGCCGTGTCCCACAACAACATCGACGACGGCTGGGACCTGTACACCAAGTCCGACACCGGCCCCATCGGCGCGGTGACCATCGAGGACTCCCTCGCCCTGGGCAACGGCACCCTCAGCGACGGCTCCCAGGCCGGCAACGGCGACCGCAACGGCTACAAGCTCGGCGGCGAGGACATCGGGGTCAACCACATCATCCGGCGCAACATCGCCTACAACAACGGCAAGCACGGATTCACGTACAACAGGAACCTCGGGACGATGTCGGTGTCGGACAACGTCAGCATCGACAACGACGAGCGCAACTACTCGTTCGACGGCGGCACATCGGTCTTCCGCAACAACACCTCGTGCCGCAGCGGCAGCGGCACGAACGACAAGATCACCGGCAACTCCGACAGCTCGAACCAGTTCTGGACCGGTTCGAACGGCTCACGCTGCTCCTCCTACACCGGGGCCCTGAAGTGGTCCTACGCGACGGACGGGCGCCTCGTCGTGACCTACGGCGGCAACGCGATAACCCCGTAACGACGGACGGATGCCCCGTGTGTGTGCGATGGGCATCGCACACACACGGGGCACCCACATGTTCAGGCGCCGGGCACCGAACCGGTGGCGAAGTACGGCTTGCAGACCGAGCCTGACCAGTCCGTGGCGATCTCCAGGAGCCGGTGGCCGTCCGCCGACGGCAGCAGGCTGGAGCTGTAGTTGGGGCAGTAGTCGACGGTCGTCGACTCGACGGCGACCGGCGCGGCGATCTCCCGCCACTTGCCCGCGCCGCCCTGGCTGTTGACCCAGACGGTGCGTCCGCTGCCGGCCGCCTTGCTGCCGTCGCGGTTGTACATGACCTGGCCCACGAGGAAGAGCCTGCCCTTGGGGTTGCCCGCCTCGGGCGCCCACGCCAGGTTCGGCGCATGCTTGAAGTACTTGCCGTCGGCGGTCTCCGGGCGGATGCCCAGGGAGGTGACGGCGCCCCAGTTCCAGCCGTCGGACGAGGTGCGGTAGTGCACGACGCACTGGAACTGGCCCGCGGCCGCGCAGATCTCGAACGACATGAAGTAGGTGCCGTCGCCCATCTTGCGCACCACCGCCATGCCGGGCCGGTCCGAGGCGAGGGTGCTGGCGACGGTGTCGTGGTGGCCGGTCCAGTTCACTCCGTTCGCGCTGCGGGCGGCCACCAACTTCTGACTGTGTACGCCGTCGGTCTCGTCGGAGTAGTGCGCGACGAGTTGGCCCGAGGCGTCGACGGAGAACTCCGGCTCCCACAGCCCCTTGTCGTTCGGGGCCGTGGCGATGGTGGACAGATAGCTCCAGCTGCGGCCCACGTCAGTGCTCTTGAAGACCCGAAGCGCCATGCGCCGGTTCGGCTCGTCCTGCCCGACCGACGCCGCCCACAGCAGCGTGCCCGCGGGCAGTTTGCCGATGCGCCGCGGCAGTTCGTACAGCGTCGAGCAGCACAGCCCCTGCCCACCCGCCGCCTCGGGGTCGCGCACCGTGCCGACCTGGCGGAACGACGCACCGCCGTCCGTGCTCTCGTGGATGGCGCCGAGTCCGTTGTTGCCCTCGAACGTGACCACGGAGGCCAGGACCCGGCCGTTCGCGTCGCCGCTGTGGGCGAGTCTGACGGCGCGCGGATAAAGACCGGTGCCGTCACGCAGCAGCGTGCCGGTCGCGGCGTCGGCCGACGAGCCCGACTGCGAGACGAACAGTGCCGCCAGGAAGGCGAGCAGCACCGGGAACAGGACGATGGGACGGAGGAGACGTGGTCGTGCGGGGTCGTGCGCTGACATGGGCCTCTCCTGACTCTGCGGTGGGTTGGGTGAAGGGAGCGATGTGTGCCTAGGCGCCCTGAGGTGCGAGGCGGATGACGTTCCAGGAGACCGGCGGCAGCTCGGCCGCGAGCGCGCCCTCGGCGGTGACGTGTGTGCCGGACGCCTGGCGCGGCACGACACGGTCGGGCTCAGCCTCGGTGTTGACCGCGTCGTGGTCCTCGTCGGCGAGGACCAGGTGCTCCACTACGCGGTATCCGGCGGCGTCCCCGCGCAGGGCGGCCTCGATGTGCAGCGGCTGCTCCTGGTCGCGGTTGACGGCCAGGACGGTGAGCGTTCCGGTCTCCTCGTCGTGCGTCACGACGGTGTCGAGGGCGGACACGTCGCCGTACTGCGGCGTTTCGATGCGGGGTCCGGTGACGTCGGTGCGCAGGACGCGGCCGTTGGCGAAGCGGGCCGCCTGGGCGAAGGGGTGGAAGATGGTCTGGCGCCAGCTGGCGCCGCCGGGCTCGGTGCGGATGGGGGCGATGACGTTGACCAGCTGGGCGAGGCAGGCGACGGCCACCCGGTCGGCGTTGCGCAGCAGCGTGATGAGCAGCGAGCCGACCACGGCGGCGTCGGTGACGCTGTAGGTGTCCTCGATGAGGCGGGGCGTCTCGGCCGTCTCCAGGTTGCGCTCACCCACGAAGCGGGCGGCGTACCAGACGTTCCACTCGTCGAAGGAGAGCTTGATGTGCTTCTTGGAGCCGCGCACCGCCCGGACGTGGTCGGCGGTGGACACCACGTCGCGGATGTACTGGTCCATGTGTGCGCCCGAGGCGAGGAAGCTGGCGCGGTCGCCGTCGAACTCCTCGTAGTAGGCGTGCAGGGAGAGGTAGTCGACCTCGTCGTAGGTCTGCTCGAGGACCTCGCGCTCCCAGGTGCCGAAGGTGGGCATCCGCGAGTTGGAGCTGCCGCACGCGACGAGCTCGATGGAGGGGTCGACCTGGCGCATCGCCTTGCCGGCCTCGGCGGCGAGCCGCCCGTACTCGTTGGCCGACTTGTGGCCCGTCTGCCAGGGCCCGTCCATCTCGTTGCCCAGGCACCACAGCTTGACGCCGTGCGGGTCGCTCACGCCGTGCTTGATGCGCAGGTCCGACCAGGCAGTGCCGCCGGGGTGGTTGCAGTACTCGACCAGGGCGCGGGCGGCGTCGATGCCGCGCGTGCCGAGGTTGACGGCCATCATCGGGTCGAGGCCCAGCTGCTTGGCCCAGCCCAGGAACTCGTTGGTGCCGACGTGGTTGGTCTCGATGGAGCGCCAGGCCAGGTCGAGCCTGCGGGGGCGCTCGGAGACCGGGCCGACGCCGTCCTCCCAGTGGTAGCCGGAGACGAAGTTGCCGCCGGGGTAGCGCACGAGGCCGGTGCCCAGTTCGCGTACGAGGTCGGCGACGTCACCGCGGAATCCGGCGGCGTCGGCGGTGGGGTGCTCGGGGTCGTGGATGCCGGTGTAGACGCAGCGTCCCATGTGCTCGACGAAGGTTCCGTACAGGCGCGGGTCGACGTCGCCGACGCTGAACTCGGGGTCGATGACGAACCGTGCGGTGTGCGGCATGTTCTGGTGCCTCTCTCTATGGTGCGGTTTTCGGGTCGGGCAGTTGGTGGGTTGCGTCGGGCCGGTTACTTGAGGCCGGTGCCTGCGATGCCCTCGACGATGCGGCGCTGGAAGAGCGCGAAGACGGCGAGCAGCGGGATCGCGCCGAGCACGGCGGAGGCCATGAGCTGGGCGTAGGGCACGCCGAACACGTCCTGGACGGAGGTGAGTCCGACGGGCAGCGTCATCATCTCGGGGTCGGTGACCACGAGCAGGGGCCACAGGAAGTTGTTCCAGACACCGACGAACACGAAGATCGTGACGGCGGAGACGGCCGGGCGGGAGATCGGCATCACGATCTGCCAGTAGGTGCGCAGCCAGCCCGCGCCGTCCGCACGCGCCGCGTCGATCAGCTCGCGCGGGATGCCGTCGAAGAACTGCTTGAAGACGAACACGGCGACGACATTGGGGACTTGGGGCAGGACCACGCCCCAGTAAGTGTTCAGCAGGCCCGCCGACTGGAGCGCGAGGAACTGCGGGATCATCAGGACCTGGCCGGGGATCATGATGCCGGCCAGCAGCATCACGAACGCGGCCCGGCGCGCCCGGAAGCGGGTCTGCGACAGGGCGAACGCGGCCAACGACGCCATGATCACCGTGAGGACGGTGGTGAGGATCGAGGTGATGAAGCTGTTGGCGTACCAATAGGGCAGCTTGCCCGCGTCGAAGATCTCCCCGTACGCCTTCAGGGTCGGGTGCGCGGTGAACCATCCGGTCGGGTTGGTGACGACTTCCTGGGCGGGCCGTACCGAGGTGGCGAGCGCCCAGGCAAGCGGCACCAGCCAGAGCACGGCCAGGGCGATGAGCGTGCCCAGTGCCACCCGGTTGAAGAGGCGCTCGGAGTCGCGTCTGCGGGCCGGCGGGGCGCTGGTGCCGCGCTGTTCGGTCTCGGGGCGCGTGGCGATCGCGGTCATGGTCAGTTCTCCTTCTCGGCACGGCGTACGAGGGCGAACCAGACGAGGGAGACGAACAGGATCACCACGAACAGGAGCAGCGACACGGTCGAGGCGTAGCCCACGCGGCCCTCGACGAACCCGGTGTCGTAGATGAGCTGGAGGGAGGGCCGTGTGCTGCCGTCGGGGCCGCCGTTGGTCATCATGTAGATCTGGTCGAAGACCTTCAGCGAGGCGATGACCTGCAACACCGTCACGAGCGTCGTCGTACGGCCCAGCATCGGCACGACCACGTGGCGGATGCGCTGCCAGGGCCCGGCCCCGTCGATGGCGGCCGCCTCGTGCACCTCGCGGGGCACGTCCTGCAGACCGGCCAGGTAGAGCACGAAGTTGAAGCCGACGGTCCACCACACCGTGGCCGCCGCGATGGAGAGCATCGCCCAGTCCGGGTCGCCGAGCCAGGACGGCGGGGTGTCGACGCCGAACCACTTCACCGCCTCCTGGGCCAGGCCCAGCTGGTCGGCGTAGATGAACATGAAGAGCAGCGAGACGACCGCGGACGGCAGCACGAACGGCGCGAAGAAGGCGAAGCGGAAGAACCAGCGGCCGCGTACGAACCGGTCGGCGAGCAGGGCCAGGACCAGGCTGAGCACGACCAGGGGCACGGTCGTCAGGACCGTGAACCACAGCGTGTTGCCCAGGGTGCGCCAGAACTCCGCGTCGCCGAGCACGGCCTTGTAGTTGGAAAGGCCCGTGAACTCACCGAGGCCGCTCCTGAGCAGGCTCGTGTCGAAGAACCCGGCGACCACGGTGTAGATCAGCGGCCCCACCAGGAACACCAGATAAAAGAGGGCGAAGGGCAGCAGCATCCCCGGTCCTGCCCAGCGGTCGCCTCTGCTGGACGTCGGGGAGGGAGCGGTCGTCGTGGCCACGGTTCGGCCTTTCGGTCAAGGCGTACGGGATCCGAGGGAGGGTGGAACGAGGGGGGTTGGGCGGAAGTCGTCAGCGGGCCGCGCCGCTCATACGGGAGCGGGGCTCATACGGGAGCGGGGCGCGAGGCCAGGGTCTGCAGCTCGCGGCGCAGCCGGGCGGCGCCCGCGGTGGGGCTCGCGTCGCCGGTGAACACGGTGGTCACCACGTCGCCCACCACGGTCTGCATGGTGCCTCCCGCGCCGCCGTACCAGGCGGCCGGGTCGTAGACGGCTCCGTCGGCGGCATCGGCGTAGTGCGACTGCGGGACGAGTTCCTTGTACGCGCGTGAACGCTGTGTCGGCAGCCAGGCCGGCACATGGCCGCCCTCGGCCCACAGCTTGCTGGAGTGCAGCATCGACGCGGCGAACCCCAGTGACAGGTCGACGCGTTGGGCCTTCGCGGAGGGGGCCTTGGGCAGCACCAGGGCGTGCGAGTCGGCGGCGCAGGCGTAGGGCGCGTCCTTGAAGATGCGCGGCAGGGGCCGCATGTCGAACTTCACCTTCGCCGACTGGACCGCGAGCGCCTGCCAGACCCCGTCCATCAGGAAGCCGGCCTTGCCGGTGGTCAGCAGCGTGATGGCGCCCTTGCCGTCGGTGTTGGCGGGGATCACCTTCTCCTCGCTGAGGCGGCGGATGTAGGCGAGCGCCTCTGCCGCGGCTGCCTCGTCGATGACCACCTTCTTGCCCTGGTCGGCGACGAGGTCCCCGCCGCCGATCTGCCGGTAGAGCGACCAGAAGATGCGGAACTGCATAGAGGCGTCCTTCACCGAGGCGATCGAACCGCCCCAGGCGCCGGTGACCTCCTTCGCCGCACGCAGCGCGTCGATGAACGCGTCGGGTCCGTCGACGTCCGTCAACTGGCCCTTGCCGTCGAGCAGTCCGGCCTTCTCGGCGATGTCCGTGCGGAAGTAGAGCACGAAGGGGTGCGTGTCCAGCGGCACGGCGTGCGGCTTGCCGTTGAACTGGGACTTGCGCCAGGGCCGTGCGTCGAACTTGTCCTCGGTCAGGCCGTGCCGGGCCAGGTCCTCGGGGTGCAACTCGCCGAGCAGGCCTGCCTCGGCGAGGGTCGGCAGCTTCGACAGGTGGATCACCGCGGCCTGCGGGGGCCGGTCGCCGAGCGTGGCCAGGGTGAGCTTCGTGTAGTACGGGTTGCCCCACAGGAACGTCGCCGACTTCAGGTCCACCGAGCGGTGCGAGGCGCGGTAGGCGTCCTGCATCGCCAGCATCCGCTCGCCGTCGCCGCCGGTGAAGGGGTTCCAGAAGTTCAGCCGCGACGGCGAGGGCGCGCCGCCGGTGAATCCCTGGGCCAGGGTGCTGCCGCAGCCCGTGGCGGTGAGCGCGGCGGCGCCGGTCGCACCGAGTGCGAGTCCGCCGCGCAGCACACGGCGGCGGGACGGGGCGGGCGGCGACGGGGTCGGTATGCGGTCCCGCATGGGCATGCGTCCTTCCACGGGGCGAACAGAACGAACACGACGAACAAAGCGAATAAAGCAAACAGAGCCGCACGGAGTACAACGTTGGAATACGCAGCGGAGACAACCTCGACTCGTGGCCGCTCGCTGTGTTTACAACGTTGTACTCAGCTGGCAATACGGCGTCAACACCTAGGCATGCATTACCTGTTCACGTACCTTCCGGAACCCTCCCCGGACCCTGCCGGTTACAACGTTGGACCATGACGTACGCTGCTGCTGTCGGGGGAGGGAGAAACACGTGGCAGGGACCCGCCTGAAGGACGTCGCGGAGCGCGCCGGAGTATCGATCAAAACGGTGTCGAACGTCGTCCGCGGCGAGGCCAGAGTCGCCGACCGGACCCGTGAACGCGTCCTGCGCGCCATCGCGGACCTCGACTACCAGCCCAACGCCTCGGCACGCCATCTGCGCACCGGGCGCAGCGGCATCATCGCGCTCGCCGTACCCGAACTCGTCGCGCCGTACTTCGCCGAGCTGGCCGCCGAGGTCATCGCGGCCGCCAAGAAGCGCGGCTGCACCGTGCTCATCGAGGACACCGGGGGCAGCGCGGACGAGGAACTGCGGATCGCCTGCGGGCTGAGCGATCCGCTCATCGACGGCGTTCTGCTCAGCCCGCTGCGGCTCGACGAGCAGGTCCTCGCCGCCCGCGAGGGCCGCGTACCGCTCGTGCTCCTGGGCGAGCAGTCGTACGAGATCCCGGCCGACCACGTGCTGATCGACAACTCGGCGGCGGCCCGCGAGGCCACCGACCACCTGCTGTCCCTGGGCCGGCGCCGCGTCGCCGTCATCGGCCAGCCCTCGGGCCCCGCGCACGCCACCACGGTCCAGCGCATGCACGGCTACCTGACCGCGCTGCACGCGGCAGGCGTTCCCCACGATCCCCAACTGGCTCCGGACACAAGGGCGTTCACCCGCGCCGAGGGGGCAGCCGCGATGCGCGCGCTGCTGGCCCTCCAGGACCCGCCGGACGCCGTCTTCTGCTTCAACGATCTGCTGGCCTCCGGTGCGCTGCGGGTGGCGCACGAACACGGCCTGCGGGTCCCGCGCGACCTGGCCGTGGTCGGCTTCGACGACGTGGAGGAGTCCCGCTTCAGCGTGCCGAGCCTGACCACCATCGCCCCCGACAAGCGGGGCATCGCGGAACTGGCCGTGGACGCGCTGCTGCGCAGGATCGACGCCGGGGCGATGGCACCGCACACCCGGCTGACCGCGGGGTACGACCTGGTCGTGCGGGAGAGCACGCGCGCGACCGGCTGAGCCGGCCGGCTGTCACACGGTGAGCTGCCGCTCGGCGCCGGAGTCACCGGCGGCCCGGGGAGCGCCGCCGTGCTGCTCCTCCTCGGGGCGGCCCTTCTTGGGCAGCAGGAAGGTGATGGCGAAGAAGGCCACCAGCAGGCACGTCTGGACGATCAGCGCGCGGTGGAAACCGCCGGTGAAGTCACCGGTTTCGGCCCGGTCGAAGAACACCGAGCCGAAGACCGCGACGCCGATGGACCCGCCGACCGCCTGGACCGCCGACAGGACGCCGGAGGCGGAGCCGATCTCGTCGTCGTCGACCGCGGCCAGGATGAAGCTGAACAGGGCGGCGATCACCATGCCCGCGCCGACGCCCGCGACCGCCACGCCCGGAGCGATGTCCCAGATCGAGAACGAGGCGGCGTCGAGGCCGTCGAGTTCGAACCACAGCACGGCGGCGCCGAGCAGTTGGACCAGCGGACCGATCTGCAGCACCCTGCGGCCGATCTTGTCCGCGAGGAATGCGCCGCTGATGGCCCCGCCGATCGCGGTGCCCACCGCGAGGGGCAGGTTGCCGAGTCCCGCGTCACCGGCCGTGAAATGCCGGCCGATCTGGAGGTAGAGGGTCAGCACGAGTTGGGTGCCGATCAGCCCGCCGAAGAACAGGGCGATGCCGCCGAGTCCGACGGTGAAGGCGGGCTTGCGCAGCAGCCCCGGGGTCACCAGCGGTTCACGGCCTGCTGCGGCCGTACGGCGCTGCTGCACGGCGAACAGGGCGAACCCGGCCGCCGATGCGGCCATGCAGAGCCACGTCCACAACGGCCAGCCGTTCTCCTGCCCCTGGTTCAGCGGCAGGACCAGCAGGGCACAGGAGGCCACGACCAGGGCCGCGCCTGCCATGTCGACCCGCACCGCGCGATCGCCCGCCTTCTTGGGCACGAACTTCGCGGCCGTGATCAGCGCCGCGAGGCCGATGGGCAGGTTGACCAGGAACACCGAGCGCCAGCCCAGGCCGAAGAAGTCGCCCTCGATGAGGAAGCCGCCCAGGACGGGACCGATGATGCCGCCGAGGCCGAGAACGGGACCGAAGATCGCGAAGACTTTGGTGAGCTCCGGCCCGGAGAAGTTCTCCCGCAGCAGGCCAAGGCCCTGCGGAAGCAGCAGCGCCCCGGCAGTGCCCTGCAGCAGACGGAAGACGATCAGCGATTCGATGTTCGGCGCGATCGCGCACAGCAGCGAGGTGAGCGTGAAGGCGGTCAGGCCGATCAGGAACATCCGGCGCCGCCCGTAGCGGTCCCCGAGCCGGCCGCCGAGCACGAGTCCGGCACCCAGGGTCAGGGCGTAGCCGCCGATCACCCATTGCAGGCCGGCGGATGAGGCACCCAGGGACCGCTCCAGATCGGGACCGGCGACGTTGACGATCGAGGCGTCCAGGAGATCCATGATCTCCGCGACGAGCATCACCACCAGGATCAGCCACCGCCACCGGTAGGGCTCGGCGGTCTTGTCAGGGGCAGGGGACGGGTCACGCACGCTCAATACCTCCACGGTGAAGTAATTCTATGGTGAAGGTAAAGTGCGGACGGTAGGTTGTCAAAGCGGCCGTCGGCACGGACCGCACGGCAGGAGAAGGAAAGGCGGAGGGGCCTCCATGAAGGAAGCGGAGCACGACGGCGTCGCGGCGCAGCGTAAGCGGCTGATGGAATCGCTGCGGATCTATGGCGGCCACTACGCCGAGCTCAGCCGGCGTTTCGCCGCCTGGCTGGGCCTGCACTCCACCGACGCGACCGCGGTCCTGGAGATCGCCGCCGCCGAAGAACGCGGCACCCCGCTGTCACCGGCGCGGCTGAGCGAGCGCATCCCGCTGTCCACCGGGGCCACCACCGCACTCCTGAACCGCCTGGAAGCCGCCGGGCACATCACCCGGGCCCGCGAACACTCCGACCGGCGCATCGTCACCCTGCGCAGCGGCGCGCACATCCAGGAACGGGCGGACGAATTCTTCGGCCCGCTCGCCCACCGCCTCGACAGCACGATGTCGCACTACCCGCCCCGGCTCCTGGAGCAGTTCGAGACGTTCATGGCCGACCTGAACTCCGCCATGGACACCCACCTCGCGGAACAGGACACGGCGGCGTCCGGCTCCCCCGGCACTCCAAGTACTCCCAGCACCCCCGGCGACCGGACTTCCTGAACCGCGCGGTTCCGAAACGGCGCGGCGCCGACCGCGACGGCGCACAGGCACCCGCCCCGCATCCACGGGATCCACCAGCTTCCGGTCAGCTGGTAGCCATAGCCACGGCCACCCACCCGCAGTGGCCAGATCCTTGCACTCCATGGCCATCTGGCCACTCGTCGGCCGCCGGGCCGCGGCGGAGGATCGATGACATGAAGATTCTCTGGATATTCGCCCACCCCGAACCGCAGTCCCTCAACGGCTCCCTGCGTGACGACGGAATACGGGAACTGCGCGGCCTCGGACACGAGGTCCGCGAGTCCGATCTCTACGCCATGGACTGGAAACCCGTGGTGGACGCCGGCGACTTCCACCGCGAGAGCGCCGACCGGCTCCTGGTCGGCGCCGAGCAGGAACACGCCTACAGCGCGGACAAGTTGACGGACGACATCAGCGCCGAGCAGGAGAAGATCGCCTGGGCCGACACGCTGGTGTTCCAGTTCCCGCTGTGGTGGTTCGGCCCGCCCGCCATTCTCAAGGGGTGGTTCGACCGGGTGCTCGTACAGGGCTTCGCCTTCGGGCTCCAGGACCACACGGGACGCACCCTGCGCTACGGCGACGGCGGTCTGGCCGGCAAACGCGCCATGGTCATCACCAGCGTCGGCGCGCGGGAGTCGGGCTTCGGTCCGCGCGGGATCCACGGGCAGCTGGACGAGGTCCTTTTCCCGCTGCTGCACGGCACCTTCTGGTATACGGGGATGGACGCACTCCCGCCGTACGTCGTCTACGGCGCCGACCGCCTCGACGCCGCCGGCTACCGCGCCCGCGCGGCCGAACTCCGCGAGCGGCTGCGCACACTGCCGCTCACCGAGCCACTCCCCTATCGCCACGAGCACCGCGGCGACTACGACGACGCGCTCGTCCTGCATCCGCAGATCGAACCCGGCCTCACGGGCGTCGCGGCGCACCGGACACGGGCCGCAGCACGCTGACGCGGCACCTCAGCCCTACTGACGCGGGCCCCTCAGCCCTGGAGTTGCCGGAGCATCTGCCGCATGACGCCGACGGGCAGCGCCGGATGCCGGGCCGCGTCTTGTGCGGTGTCCCGCTCCCCCAGAAGCCGGACCAGCACCCGCGCGGGCAGCTCCGGGTGCCTGGCGGCGGCACCACGTACGTACTCGTGCGCGTCGTCGAGCAGTCGTATCGCCGACGCGATCGTCAGCCGCGGGTCGGTCACCGCCCGGTAGCGCACTTCCTCGCTGGGGTCCCGGCTGAGCCGCTCCACCAGCTCGGGCTTCGACTCCGGGTCGTCCATCGCCAGTCGGCGCATGCGGGGGTTCGCGTCGTCGGCGTAGCGCAGGAGATCACTGCGGGGGAAATTCGGGTGGCCGTGAGGACGATCGGGGACCGTCAGGCTGCCGGTCCACCACTCCCACACCCTCAGGAGCATCTCGGCGGGTGCGTCGTCGCAGGATTCGGCGAGGAAGAGCTGTACGACGCGGTCCTCGTCCCCGGCGAGGCGTTCGACGACGTCCGGCGGGAGGTGCCGGGCGCGCGCCACGCTTCTGCGTACGAGGGGGTGGGTGGAGGCGGCCAGACGGCGCATGGCGGCGGGGTCGTGATGCAGCTCCTCGACCCAGCTGAGGGCATGGGCGCGGACACCCCGATCGAAGGTGATGGGGATGGCCGCGCGCTGCTCCTCGGTGAGGTCGGGGCGCAGGGCCACCTCGTAGCGGACGCACTCCTCGGGGTCGCGGGCGAGCAGGGCGACCAGGTCCGGGTCCAGGTGGGGGTTGCGTGCGAGGAAGCGGCGTTGGCCCAATTCGCCGCGTCGTGCCAGGTGTTCGGCGAGGTCGCGCTCCAGGCGGCAGGTCTCGGCCGCACCGTCGGTGAGTTCCCCGGCATCGAAGACGGCCCGGGAAAGCGGGAGTTCGCGGTGGTGCCACAGCAGCGCGGTGGTGCGGATCTTGCGGTCCGGGTCGTCGAGGAGTGCCTGCCGCGCGGGGCTGTTCAGGCGGGGCCACGCAGCACTGCAGACAGCGGCTCGTACACGCGGTTCGGGATCGGCCGCCAGGGCGGCCAGGAGCTGGTCGGGCAGTGCGGGAAGGCGAGCTGCCTCTTCGCGGATCTGGGCGGACGGTTCGGCGGCGAGCTGTCGGTACGCGGAGTCGCTGAGTTCGGCGCGCCGGTCCGCCGCGATCAGGGTGAGGAGCCACCGCCGCCGGGTGTCCGGCTCGGCCATGATCAGACGGCTCCACTGATCGGTCGTCAGGTAGGGGTGGACTTCGGCCAGCAGTGACCGCACCTTCCAGTCGGGATGCGCCATGGCCGCCTCGACGACCGCGTTCGGCACCCGTTGCCACAGCAGGTGGTGGGAAAGGCCCAGCAGACCGGCCCGTACGTCATCAGGGGCGGCGGGATTGCGCGCCAGTCCGTGTGCCCACGCGCCGCGCACTTCTGCCGAGGGCGTCGCGCCTTCGAACAGGGAGGCCCAGGCTGCAGCCCGCTCCTGCGGGGTCTCCTCGGCCTGCGCCTCGGCGGCTGCTTCCTGCCTCTCCCGCACTCGGTCCACGGCTATGAGCGCAACATCCGAACCCCGGGCGGCAATCCCGAACAGTGCGTCCCCGTCCATCGAGAGCGCGACGAACTCGCCCGGCAGCCCGGCAAGGCCCCAGTCGGCGCCGAGTCGTACCCGCGTCCAACGCCGGGGCGTGCAGCCCGTCCAGTCCCCGGCGACATCGATCAGGAACACGCCGTCCTCGCCCGGGATCCCGAGGCCCACGGCGAGCCGATACCACTGGGCATCGACCTCGGCGCTCAGGTCGGGCCGGTCCCCGCGTACGACAGCAGCAGTCCCGACTCCACCTGCCCCGATCCACCGCCACGCGGCCCGGGGCGGCAGCACGTTCTCGCCCCGACAGTCCCCCACAACTTCGAACCCGGCACGGCACAACAACTCCGCGAGCTCGTCTCTCCCACCCGTCATGGAGACACATCCTGCCGCAACGGCACGTTCACTCACCATGCGGCACTTCGGCCCCGGCACCCTAGACGAGGAGCTCAGCGGCGCGGCTCCCAGCGGAAGAGGTGGGAGGCCAGGGCCACCGAGATGACGACCCAGCTCAGTGTGGGCAGCAGCAGGGGCAGGGACTCGGTCACGGGGACGCCGCCGTTCCAGGCGTTGAGGACCAGTTCGGTGGCCGAGCCGCCGGGCAGCAGTCGCTTGAGCAGGGTGAGTTCCTCGGTGCCGGTGATGGCCACCCAGTTGGTCACGGCGATGGCGCCGAGGCTGACGGGCAGCGTGGTCACCTGGGCGTGTTCGGGGGAGTTCGTCAGGCCCGCGGTGGCGAGACCCAGGGCGAGCATCATGACCACCGTCGAGATGATCGCCGCCGCCAGGAGGAGGACGTTGTCCGGCCTTCCCGCGACCGCGGCGAGCACGGCGAGGATCGCGGCCACCTGGACCAGGCCGAGAACGGTGACCGGAAGCACCAGACCGGAGAGGATGCCGGCGTCGCTCGCCGGAGTGGAGCGCAGCCGCTTGAGGAAGAGGGTCTGGCGGCGCGAGGCCAGCGTGGTCACGACGGTGGCGTAGAGCCCGAACGCGGTCACGGTGAACAACACCACGGCCGCGATGTATCCGAGGCTGCGCAGGTCGGCAAAGGCTTCGTGCTTGAAGACGAAGAAGGCGCAGACCGCCACGGGGATGAGGAAACTGTTCAGCAGAACCAACCGGTTCCGGAAGATCTGGGTGAGCTCGCTCAGAGCGATGGAGAGCATCGTGAGGGTCCTCTGCTTGGGGAGGTCCGGACGGGGGCTACGCGGTGCCGATGGCGCGGAAGACGTCGTCCAACCGCGTCGGTCCGGCCTGGAGTTCCCCCAGTTCCACGGCGTTGGCATGCGCCCAGCCGAGCAGGATGTGGAGGTCCTTCTGCAGGCCGAAGGTCTTGATGAGGAACGCCCCGTCCGTCTCGCGCGTGGCCTGCAGCGGCAGCGCCGGAGCGTCGGCCGGAAGGAAGAAGCGGATGGCGGCCGGCAGCGTCCGCGTCAGCTCGGCGACGGTCCCTTGCTGGTGGAAGGCGCCCATGTGCATGAGCCCGATCCGATCGGCGCGCTGCTGGGCCTCCTCCAGGTAGTGCGTGGTGAGCACGACGGTGGAACCGTCCTCGCGCAGCTTGTCCACGGCGTCCCACAGAGCATCGCGGGACTGGATGTCCAAGCCGGTGGTGGGCTCGTCCAGGAAGACCAGCTCGGGGCTGCCGTACACGGCGGTGGCGAAGTCCAGACGGCGCTTCTCGCCTCCGGAGAGCTGGGAGACCCGGGTGCCGGACTTGTGCGTGAGGTCGACGATGCTCAGCACGCGGTCGACCCTGTCCGCGCGCCGGGAGAGTTTCCCGATCAGCCGGACCGATTCCTTGACCGTCAGATCCGGGGAGAAGCCGCTCTCCTGCAGCATGATGCCCATCCGGTGCCGCACGGCGTGCCGGTCGCGCGGGCTGCGCCCGAAGACCCGCACGGTGCCCGAGGTGGCCGTGCGGTGGCCTTCGATGATCTCCAGGGTCGAGGTCTTGCCGGCCCCGTTCGTGCCGAGCAGCGCGTACAGCTCCCCTTTGTTCACCTGGAAGGTCAGGTCTTTCACTGCGTGGAAGTCGCCGTAGCTGATGTTCAGGCGTTCAACGTCGATGACTGGTGTCGAGGTCATACATCGATTCCAGCCGCCGGGACGCTCACCCGGCAGGGGCGTGGTGTCACCACCGCACCGTGACATTTCTCGGGGTGCAGGCATGACACGGTGTCACTGGTGACGCCCTCGGAGCAGGACGAATACTGCGGGGAGACTCTGCTGTCCGATCCCGGAGAACACCCATGGACACCAATGCTCCACGCAGGCCGCGGACGGCAGGCGGCGCCATGGGCCTCTACGCTGACCGCATGGTCAGCCCGCACACCCCGCAGCCGGGTCCCGCCCGGTGAGGCCGGTCCTGCGAGCGACGCGCGAGATGTCCGAGCATGCCCTTACGACGCAGGGACGGCTGCGCGGCGTCAACCTCACCACGTTCCTCCCGCCGCTCGCCCTCGTGGGCGCGCTCCTGGTGGTGATCGACACGGAGAGCTGGTGGGAGGCTGTCGTCCTGACCCTGGGGGTGGTGGCGGGCCTGCTGGTCGTCGAGCGGTGGACGGCGGGTGACACGGCCCGCTTCGTGCTTCCCTGCCTGATCGTCACCGCTGCCGTGTGGGTGGTCGGAGTGCTGGTGACCGACAGCCGCACGGCGTGCTACGGCATCACGATCGTGGGCCCGTACTTCATCTCTCAGCTGCCGCGCCACCGAGGCGTGGCGGCCCTGGCCCTGTGTTCCTTCATCGCGGCAGTGGGCGCGGCGAAACTCCTGGAGACACCGGACAACGTGTCCGGCGTGCTCGGCCAGTACGTTCTCCTGCCCACCGGCGTCACTGCCGTGGCGACCGTCCTCATGTTCGCCAACCAGCGTTTCTACAAGGCCATCGAGCAGTCACGGGAACGTGAGGCGGAGCTGGCCGTCTACCGCGAACGCATCCGCTTCGCCAGCGACCTGCACGACATCCAGGGCCACACACTGCACGTGGTGAAATTGAAGGTCACACTGGCCGAGAAGCTGCTGCACAGCGACATCGAGCGCGTGGAGGAGGAACTGCGAGAAGTGCGCGCTCTGGTCAGCGACACCATCACCCAGACCAAGGAGCTCGCCTACGCGCAGCGGCGGCTCAACCTCTCCGCGGAGCTGGAGAACGCGAAGAACCTCTTCGAGGCCGCCGGCATCCGCGTACGCGTCAACCGCGAGGCCGACCCCGACGAGAAGGTCAACGCGCTGTTCGGCCAGGTGCTGCGCGAGACGACGACCAACATCCTGCGCCACGCGCAGGCCACGCGGGTGCGGATCACTCTCTCGGAGTCGGGCATCTCCATCGTCAACGACGGCGCGGGGGCGGCGCCCCTTCCCCCGCTCGGCGGCCTTGCCACCCTCAAGGAACGGGTGGGCGACAGCGGAGGCGAACTCACGGTGGAGCAGAAGGACGGGCGCTTCCTCACGGCCGCGGAGTTCCCCTCGCTCCCCTCGCTCCACCCACTCCGCTCACTCCGGTCGACGACTTCGCCGCCCGCCGCGGCGCGGGAGGACGAACGATGACCAGCGTGGTACTCGCCGACGACGAGGCCCTGCTCCGCAAGGCGCTGGCGGCGCTGCTGCCGCTCGAGGGCGACATCATCGTGCTCGCCGAGGCGCACGACGGCGCATCGGCGATCGAGGCCACGCTGCGACACCGGCCGGACGTACTGGTCATCGACCTGGAGATGCCCGGCGTGGACGGCCTCGGCGCCGTCGCGGAGATCCGCCGCGCGCAGCCGGACCAGGTGATCCTCATGCTGACCCGCCATGCCCGACCGGGGGTGCTCCGCAAGGCCCTGAAGCTCGGCGTCCAGGGTTTCGTCAGCAAGTCGGCGGAGCCCGCGCACATCACGTCGGTGATCAGCACCCTGCACCAGGGCAAGCGCTGGATCGACCCGGACGTCTCGGCGCTCGCCGTGGTCGACGACTGCCCGCTCACCGACCGGGAGATCGACGTGCTGCGCGTGACCGGCGACGGCTACTCCGTCGCCGAGATCGCCACTCGCCTGCGCCTGGCGCAGGGCACCGTACGCAACTACCTCTCGAACGCCATGCAGAAGACCCAGACGCGCACCCGGCACGATGCGGCGCGTTACGCGCGCGAGCACGACTGGCTTTAGCGGCGGTCGGCCGGGCCTGCGCCGTCAGGCCGGAGGCGGCGGGGTTCGGTAGCGTTCGATCTTGGACCAGCCCTCGGGGGTCACGCGGTAGTGGCTCCCGTCGTCGCCGTCCATCCGCGAGCGGGCGTTCACCCGCAGGACGTCCTCGTCGAGCCAGTAGCCGAAGCCGCCCATCATCCCGACCACCCGGAAGTAGATCTCCATGGCCGGTCGCTCCGTCAGGGGGGAGACCGGCGGCAGCACGTGCTCGACCTCGTCGAAGTAGTTGCCGGTGCTCTCCCGCAGCAACGCGTGGAAGTGCCGGTCCAGCACGTCCGCCGGAGCGGAGAGCTGCCGCACCGCGACCGGCTCCAGAAGCTCAAGGAGATGCGTGTGGCCCTGGTCGCGCGCGATGTCCACGGGGCGCCGCCCGTCACGGGCGCGCATCGTGCGCCAGGCGCCGAACGCGATAAGGCGGGAGACGACGGCGAAGTCCGCGCCGTGCCAGGCCGCTTGGTGCAGTGGGGCGAAGCCGCTGCGGAACCCGATCCGCGGGAGGTTGACCCGTTCCGGAGCCTTGCTCATCTCCTCGAACAGGCCGTTCCAGTTGCCGTCCCTGGCCAGGTCCGACACCAGGTCCCGCTCCTTGCGGTACCAGTCGTTGTACCCCTCGTGGTCGGTGAGGCCGTCCCACTCCATCCGCTCCGCGTAGATCATCCGACCACGCCAACCGAGGCCCGTCTGCCGCTCACTGGTGCCCCAGACCCGCCAAGTAGTCGTCGACAAGGGTGATCTGGCGCTCGGCGGGAAACTCCCGGGGCGCGAACAGTGCCTGGACGACCAGCCCCAGGACAAAGCTCTGGGCCGCCGCTGCGACGTCCTCGGTCCGTGTGCCGGGCGGCAGTTCGCCCAGGCGCTCGGCCTCCGCGACGTGCCCGGCCATCCGCTCGCGGGCGCGGCGGTAGCGCTCGGCGTGCTCCTGTGCCAGCTCCGGGTCGGCGAGGGCCACGTCCCAGGAGGCCACCCAGATCCGGTTGCTCGCCGCGCTCCCGTCGTCCAGCGGGAGGATGTCGAGCAGCGTCGCCCGCAGCATCACCAGGCCGGCTGCCTGACCGGCGCGCTCGGCCGCGGGGCGCGGGCGGTCGGCCGAGCGCCGGTCCAGGACCTCCAGGGCGTGTCTCAGGAGGGCGCGCTTGCTGGGGAAGTAATGCGTGAGCAGGCCGGTGGTGGCGCCCATCTCCGCGGCAACCGCGCGCAGGGTGAGGCCGCCGAAGCCGTGGGCGGCAAGGACTCGCCACACGGCCTGCGAGACCTCGGTCCGGCGGGCGTCATGGTCGGTCCTGGCTGGCGGCGTCATAGCGGTTAGAGTACATACCCAACGTTCGTTACGTACCTGGATGCGCTGGGCCCGACACCGCGCGCGCCCAGCCGGACCACCGCCGAGGACGAGCCATGTACGCCATACCGCTGACCGACGATGCCGAGCTCCGCACCCTTGAGCCCTGGCAGGACGCCGAGTTCCTGGCCCACATCGACCGGGCCCGCGCCCACACCGACCCGTGGATCCCCTGGGCGACGCGCTCCACCGATCTGGAGTCCGCCCGCGCCACCCTGCAGAACTACGCGGACAAGCAGGCCGCCGATGCCGGGCGCATCTACGGGATCTGGCGGGACGGCACGCTGATCGGCGGCGTGATGTTCGTGCAGTTCGACGCCAAGACCGGCAACTGCGAGATCGGCGTCTGGGCCGAGCCCGCGGGTGAGGGGCGCGGCCTGATCAGCGCCTCGGTCCGGCACCTGATCGCGTACGCCTTCGGTGAGCGCGGCATGCACCGCGTCGAGTGGTGGAACAGCGCCGGCAACACCCGCAGCCGGGCCGTCGCCCAGCGGATGGGCATGCACCTGGACGCCACCCTGCGCGAGCAGTCCCTGTACCGGGGGGTCCGCCACGACATGGAGGTCTGGTCGCTGCTGGCACACGAGTGGCAGGGCGAGCCGGACGCCGCGTGAGGTAACCGTCGCAGACGGCATCAGGTACCCGTCTCAGACCGCCGTGAGGCACCCGTCTCAGGCCGCGAGGCGTTCGACGAGCAGCAGTACGCCGATCACGATCATGGCGGCGCCCGAGACGCGGGTGACGGCGCGCGCGGCCGCGGGGCGCGCCCGCAGGATGGTGCGGGCAAGCACGCCCACGCACAGGTAGATCGCGGCGCAGCTGAGCGTGTGGACCAGGCCGAGCGTGCCGATCTGCGCGGCAAGGGGCCAGCCGCCGTGCGGGGCGGTGAACTGCGGCAGCAGGGCCAGGAAGAGCAGGAGCGCCTTGGGATTGAGGCCGCTGATCCCCACCCCCTTGAGGACCCTGGCCCCCACCGGCCCGCTCTCGGCGTCCTGCGCTCCGGTCCCGGCGACGGCGGGCCTGGCCAGTGTCGTGGCGCCGAGCCACACCAGGTAAAGGGCGCCCAGGACCGTCAGGGCGGTCAGGACGGACGGGGTGCGCGCCACGACGGCCGCCACTCCGGCGGCGACCACGGCGGTCAGGGCGAGGTAGCCGAGCAGCAGGCCGCTGACGGCGGGCACCACGGACCGGTCGCGGAGCCCTGCGTTGATCGCGTAGGCCCAGTCCGCTCCCGGCACGAGGATGAGCAGGACTGAGACCGCCCAGAAGGCGGTTATGGAACTGACGGCCACGACGTGCTTCTCCCTCTCAAACAGGTTCTGAGGAGGAGATTAGTTGCGATATGCCCGAAGGTGTTTCCAAGTATTGCCCATTACGACCGCTCTGGTGGCAGGATCTACCCCATGGATGATGTGGACCGGAAGATTCTTGCCGAGCTCCAGGACGACGGCCGTCTGACGGTGACGGAACTGGCGGCCCGCGTGCGGCTCAGCCTCTCGCCCTGCCACCGTCGGCTGCGCGAACTCGAACGCAGCGGTGCCATCCGCGGCTACCGCGCGATCCTGGACGCGGCCGCCGTGGGCCTGAGCTTCGAGGCGCTCGTCTTCGTCACCATGCGCCAGGAGGACCGCGACACCGTCGCCTCCTTCGAGCACGCCCTCGCGGAGATCCCCGAGATCCTGCAGGCCGAGCGCCTCTTCGGGGATCCCGACTATCTCGTACGTATCGTCAGCAAGGATCTGCCCGCCTTCCAGCGGCTCTACGACGACAAGCTCGCCACGCTGCCGGGCGTGCAGCGGCTGAGCTCCACGCTCGTCATGAAGCACGTGGTGAACGAGCGCGCCCTGCCGCTGTGAATGCCGGCGGTGTTCCACGGGGTCGAAGATGCCGAGAGGTCACCACTCGGCGAACGAGCCGTCCTCGTGCCGCCACACCGGGTTGTGCCAGTCCGCCTGGCTGTCGTCGGCCGCGCGCACCGCTTTCTCGTCGATCTCGATGCCGAGCCCCGGTCCGGTGGGGCGCAGCAGATGGCCCTGGTGGAAGCGGAAGACCTCGGTGTCCGCGAGGTAGGACAGGACGTCGGCGCCGGTGTTGTAGTGGATGCCGATCGACTGCTCCTGGATGAGGAAGTTGGGCACGCTGACGGCGATCTGCAGGCTGGCGGCCAGGGAGACGGGGCCCAGGGGGCAGTGCGGGGCGATGAGGGTGTCGAAGGTCTCGGCGAGCGAGGCGATGCGGCGGACCTCGGAGATGCCGCCCGCGTGGGACAGGTCGGGCTGCAGGACCGCGACCCCGGCCTGCAGGGCGGGCAGCACGTCCTGCCGCGAGAAGAGGCGCTCGCCGGTGGCGATCGGCACGGGCGAGGAGGCCACCAGGCCCGGCAGCAGGTGACCGTACTCCGGAAGGATCGGTTCCTCGACGAACATGGGGGCGAGCGGCGCCAGGTGGGGCAGCAACTGGCGGGCGTTCGCGGCGTGGAAACGGCCGTGGAAGTCCAGCGCGAAGTCCCGCCCGGAGCCGAGGACTTCGCGGGCCGCGGTGGCGCGGGTGACGATCTCGTCGATGTCGGCGACGGTGGCAAGGCGGTTCATGCGGCCGCTCGCGTTCATCTTGACCGCGGTGAAGCCCGCCTCGACCTGGGCGGTCACCTGCTCGGTGATGTGTGCGGGGCTGTCACCGCCCACCCAGCTGTAGGCGCGTACCCGCTCGCGGACCGGGCCGCCCAGAAGCACGTGCACCGGCACCCCGAGCCGCTTGCCCGCGATGTCCCACAGCGCCTGGTCGAGGCCGGCCACCGCGCTGGAGAGGACCGGGCCGCCCCGGTAGAAGGATCCCTTGGTCATCACCTGCCAGTGGTCCTCGATGCCGGAGGGGTCCTTGCCGATGAGGAGTTCGGACAGCTCCTCGACGGCCGTACGGACGGTGGCCGCGCGCCCCTCGACCACCGGCTCACCCCAGCCGACCACTCCCTCGTCGGTCTCCACGCGGCACAGCAGCCAGCGGGGCGGCACCGAGAACGTCTCGACACGGGTGACCTTCATGGCGTGAACCTCCTTGAGCGGCACGGCAGATGAGGGCTTGGGGGCGATGAGGGCTTGCGGGCGGCGGAGATCTCGGGGCGGCGTCGGGGGGCTGTCCCGGCTCAGGCGGACGTCTTGTACACGCTCCACCCGCCGTCCACCACGAGGCTGGCCCCGGTGACGAAGGACGCCTCGTCACTGAGCAGGAACGCCGCGCTCGCCGCGACCTCCTCCGGGCGCCCGAGCCGGCCCGCCGGGGTCTGTTCGATGCTGCGCGCCCGGTCGTCCGCGCCGATATCGTCCCAGGCACGGGTCAGGACGGGCCCCGGCAGGAGCGCGTTGACCCGTACGCCGGGCGCGTACTCCACCGCGAGCTGGCGTGCCAGGCCGGTCAGGCCCGCTTTCGCCGCCGCGTAGGCGGGACGGCCCGGCAGACCCATGACGGCGTGCACGGACGAGACCAGGACCACCGCGCCCCGCGTGGCGCGCAGGTCGTCCAGGCAGGCCCGTACGCCGAGGAACGCACCGGTGAGCATGACCGACAGCTGCCGGTTCCAGTCCTCCGGCTGGATGGCGTCGGCCGCGCCGCCGCGCACGGTGTAGGCGTTGCTGAGCAACCCGGAGACCGGCCCGAAGCGGTCGCGGGCGACCTCCACCGTCCGCGCCCATGCTTCCTCTTCAACCACATCACACACCTCGAACACCGCACGCCCGCCGTCCTGACGGATGGCCTCCGCGGTGCGCTCGCCCTCTTCGGCGTCCACATCGGCGATCACCACCCCGGCGCCTTCGGCCGCGAGCCGCCGGGCCGTCGCCGCGCCGATCCCGTGGGCTCCCCCGCTCACCACCACACAACGCCCGCCGAACCGCTGCCCGGAATCCACCGACTCACCACTCACAGACAACTCCCGCCCTCGCTACCGGCACACACGGCAACAGACATCCCCCGCACGCCATTAACCATCACCCGACATGCCGCCGCCAACACCCGATCACCCCCGAATCATGTCGGGCGGGGCTCTGTCCGTGCCGCGTCCTCAGGTCGCGTCCCCCGCCCTCAGCTCGCGGCGAGGTCGATGGTGAACGTCACGCGGTCGAGTCCGGGGCCGTCGTAGTCGGGCTTCACCGCCGAGGCCGTGAAACCGAGACGGGTGTGGAAGGACCGCGACGCGGTGTTCTGCGGGCTGGTGATGCAGTGCACGTAACGGCGGCCGTGTGATTCGGCGAGGGCGAAGAAGGCCCGGTAGAGGGAGCGTCCGATGCCCTGTCCGTGCAGTTGCGGGTCGACGCCGACGAAGTGCACGTAGGCGGCGTCGGGTTCGCTCTGCGACAGGAAACCGACCAGGAAGGCCGAGAGCTGGCCTCCGTCGCGCTCGATCACATAGCTGGTGGTGGTGAAGTGCTGGAAGTAGAGGCGGGGCAGGAGTAGCGCACGCTCCAACGCGCCCGCCTGTCCTTTCAGGCCGCCCCACCACGTGTCCGTCACCGCGAGCACCCGCTGATGGTCGTCCTCGACAAGGTGTCGTGCCGTCAGTCCACCGGGAAGGTCGTCGATCATCGGCGAAGTCTGTCATCGGGACCGGCCACGCCGCTACGCCAATTCTCGGTACCGGCCAGTATCGGGCGTGTTCTACGTTGGCTCACGTGAGCGTTCGGGAGCGGACCTATCGGTATGTGGGGCCGGCCGATCTGAAGGCCGCGATCCGGCCCGGCAGCGGTGGCCGCCGGATCGGCTCGACGGCTGACTTCGGCGGCTGGGTCGCCGAGCAGTCCGCGGCGGAGCTGGCGGAGCCTTTCACCTTTGTCGTCGGCACTGATGGCGTGCTGCGGCTGGCGCCGCGCCGGAGCGAGCATGTGGCCTGCGCCGAGGGCGAGTCGGTCCTGAGCGCGGGCGAGATCGGCTTCACCCGCGAGGCGGACCGCTGGGTCGTGGACGACGTCAGCAACCAGTCGACCGGCTACTGCCCGGACGTCAGCTCATGGCCGTCGGTGTGCCGGGCCCTCGACCGTGCGGGGCTCGGACGGCCGTCCGGCTTTACGCACGAGGTGGTGTTCCGGCGTTGTCCCGGCTGCCGGGAGCACAACATCGTGCGCGAGGCCGACTTCGTCTGTGTCTTCTGCGGCGGTGATCTGCCCGGCGTATGGAATGTGGATCACTGACGGCATCCCACACGGCACAAGCCAGGTCGGCCTACTGAACGCTCAAGCGGTGCGGGTGGCCGGGCTCGGCGGGGCAGGCGAAAATGTTCATCTCGCCGGCGCGGCCCACGACGACCCGGGTGGGCAGGGCGGCCGGGTGCGGGTGCAAGTCCGCTTGTTCCAGCGGTTTCCAGCTTCCGCTGCCGCCGTCCCACTCGCAGCTGTCGATGGTCAGCAGCAGCTCCATGGGGGTGGCGCAGGTCAGGCAGTTCATGGCGGACGGGTCGGTCGTGTGCCATGAGGCGAAGCCGCCGACGCGCCAGCCGGGCGGGATCGACAGGTCGTACTGATAGCGGATCAGGTCATCCGCGTCCTCGTCCTCCAGCTCCTCGGCCGCTTCGTCATGGGCGTCCTCCCTGGCGTAGATCCGCTCGCACAGGTCCTCGGGCAGAAGCCCCGCGAAGGGGTAGGTGACCACCTGCTCCGGGTGCAGCACACAGGGCTCGGGCACGTAACCTTCCGCGCCGACGACCTGAGGCTGCGGCGGCGAGGCCAGCACCTCGCCGACCTCCGCCGACCTGCGCCAGCGCAGGTGAAGCAGCAGTTCGCACCTGTAGCGCCCGTGCGCGTCGAACGGGCAGCAGAACACCTGCAGCAGGTCCGAGCCGACCGGACCGGCCGGCAGGTCGGGGATGTCCCGCCGGTGGAGCTGCGCAAGGCCGATCATCGGGAGCGGATCGGTGTCGGAGACACCGGGGATGCGATGTCTGCGGCGCAATTCGTCCAGGAGCAGGCGTTCTTCCTCCGTGGGGCCCGAGTGCGGTGCCCGGTCCCACGCGTCGGCCAGCACCTGTCGGGCGCGGTGGATGTCCGCAGGACGCAGGCCGCTCCCGCGCTTGTGGGCCTCGGTGCACACCGGCCACGGCTCGTCCGCCGGCCACAGCATCGGCCCGCCCACGGAACTGGCCGTCACGTCCGGGGCTCCCGGCTTCGGGTGCAGTCGGGTGGTGGTGCCCCGGTACGCGGCGAGTTCGGGGAAGAGTGACTCGACGTCCAGTGGCCGCGGCGGTGTGGTCCTCGTCATGGGGTCGACCCTAGACATCAGGGGGTGTCACCGGCTCAGCGCCCCTGTGCCTCCGTACCCTCTTGTCCCCGGGCCCCCTTGCCCCTGAAGCCCTGACCGGCATCGAGGGTGTTGTCCGCTGCGACAGCGGGCAACACACGCCCCGTCAGGTCCACGTGCGATGGCACCGAGTCCCCAACCCTCTCCCGTACGGCGGGAGTACGGAGACCACCACCGGGGTGATTCGCCGTCACCGGGGCGGATCCGTCGCAGCAGCCGACCTCGGCGTACCGCTTTTCGATGTCGCCGCTCCGGGTCGAGTCCGGCGCGGGCTGCCGGCCCTGGCCCTTGTTGCCCTGACCCTTGTTGCCCTCTCCTCTGCGCCCCGGCCTCTGCTCCTTGGGCGATGACGGCTCGCAGGCCGAGCCGGTACAGGCGTCGCCCTCCCCGCGCGGGGAGTCGGGGCCGCTCTTCGCGGAGGGGCCGCCCTTGCCGTCGATCGACCGGGGCCCGCGAGCCGTGGTCGGGGAGTCGAGCATCCATCGCTCTTTCGCGGCTCCGTCACGGACTTTGACCAGCACATCCGCACCCTTGCGCAAGGAGGAGGGCACGACCGCCAGTCCTTCGTGCCATCGGGGGAGCAACTCCCCCAGCACGGTCAGGTCGTAGCGCACCTCATCGGCATGCGCGGCCGAGGGCGCCGCACACGCACCGAGGGCGAGCACGCCGTCGTCCGCGCCGGAATCCAGGCAGAGGTCGGGGCGGGTGACGCTGCTCAGCAGCCCGTTCTCCTCGTACGACCACTGCTGGCTCGCCTTGGCCGAACACTTGGCCAGCTTCGTCCCGGCATCGGGCTTCACCTTGCCGCCCCGGACGTCGAGGCACAGGTCCGCTGCCGTGTTGCGCAGCCTGCCCCGGTCGGAACTGCCGGGATATTCCGTGTCGGTGGGAGGGGAAGAGCCCGCGGGCGGCTCATCGGTATCCGCGCCCGGGCCCGCGTGATGGCCTCCGGCCATGCCGGTGGGTGGCACAGATCCGCCGTCGCCGCCGTCGCCCGGCGCGAGAGTGATGACGAGCAGGGTCGCGAGCAGGGCGGCTGACCCCAGGACCGCTCCGGTGCGCAGCGCCCGTGAGCGCGTCCGCGCGGAGGCGAGCGGACCGGCGCCCGGCAGAGGGGTGTGCGACGCGGGACGGTGGCGTCCGCCGCCGCCCGAGTGTCTGCCGCCGTGTCCGGCTCCTCCGCCGCGCTTCGCGGGACCTGCGCCACGCTTCGCCGAACCTCCGCGCCCCGGACGCGACTCCAGGTAGCGACGCACGCCCCAGCCGAGTACCGCTTCGGCCAGAAGAGTGCCGAGGCGGCTTTCGCAATGGCTGAGCTGGTCGGCCACGTCTCGGCAGTGGCGGCATTCCGTCAGATGCTGCTGGAGGTCGCGCAGCAAGCCACCGCCACGGCGCATCGCGACATCGAGGAGCCGATTGTAAAGAGAGCATTCTTTGGTCGGCGCGAGTTCCCGGTGAGCGCGGACGATGCCTGCCCGGAATTGTTCACGCGCCTGGTCGAGGGTGTCGGCCGCGACGTCGGCGCTCAAGCCCGACAAACCGGCGGGTATGGATATGTGCTCGGCCTCGACCTCGGTGTGCCACAACAGGCATTGGGCGAGTGCCGGAAGCGCCCAGAAGGAGCGCGCGGCGAGTTGCCGCTTTTCGGGCGTCATGGAGGTCGCCGCCCGCATGCCGCGACCGCCGGTCGGTTTGCGGAGTTCCGGCATGAAGGCGGATATGCGGTCGTCGACGGTCCACCCCCTGACCGTCTCCCGGACGGTCACAAGGAGGTACGGACGAAGGGCACCGCCCGGCTCGCCGCGCGCCAGCTGTCCGAGCATCTGGTGGAAGGACGCCGTGGCGACCATCGAGGCCGAACTCGTCCGCGAGGCCAGGCAGATGGCCGCGTAGTCGTGCGTCGACTGCCAGTGCCGCGCGAGCAGGAGCGCGACGGGCCGGCCCGGCTCCCCCTCCGGCACGCCCCGCAGTCGGGCGGCGAGACTCAGATCGGATTCTGCGGGATCGGCACCGGGATGAGGAGGGTGGGTCGGGCGTGGGGGGTGCGGGGATTGCACGGATCCTTTTCCTTCCAAGCCGAAAGGCGGCACACGGAAAACGCACCCACCGAAAAGCGGGCGACTGATTGGTGCATACCTAGGACTCGCCGGGGCGGAAAAACGCATCAGCAAACCGCGAACTGTCCGCATACGACCGGCGGAAGACCTTGTGGGTCGACCGGACGAGATCCCGGACAAGAAAAGCGGGCTTGACCATTGCCTCGGCGCGAGGAAGCTCACCCTGGCACAGCCGACTCACAGGAAACAAGAAGTTCGAGTGACTTGCATTCGACACCGGGGAGGAACCGTGGCGTTACCGCCAGTACTCGCACCCGCTTTCGAAAGCTACCGCGTCACATCCTCAACGAGCAGCACACGCGACTCCGTTGAGCTCGCCGTGGCGCGGGTCACGCCAGGGTGACCCGCATGCCGCCCCCGGCCAGGACATCGAGGACTTCGGCGAACAGGTCGTAGGCATCACCCTCCGGCGTCAGCCCGCGGGACAGGTGCCGGCGGACGGTCACGGCGTCCCGCCAGAGCAGGGTCGCGGGGGCGGTGTAGCCGAAGGTGCCGCGCAGGCAGTCGTCGAGGGCCGCCAGGCAGCCGCCGAAGTAGCCGCCGGGCCCGTTCACCGCCTCGCCGAGCGCGAGGTAGAGGCTCGGTTCGTCGGTGATGTGCCTGCCGTCGAGTTCGTAGGCATGCCCGGCGGGCCGGTCGTGGCGAGGGCGTCGGCAGCCGCGCTCGCGGACGAGATCGAGCCAGGCTCCGCGGCGCCGGGCGTCCAGGGCGGCCCAGGCGCCCGGGCTGTCCGGCGGCCCGGCGAACCACCGCTCCCAGAGGGGACGGGCGTGATCGGGCACGGGCGGGTGGAGCTCCACACCGAGCTCCAGGTCGATCAAGTTCTTCCCGTAGGCGGAGGGTCGCCAGGCCCTGACTTCGGTCCAGAAGGTCCGTTCGGCAAGCAACTCGCCCTGGTCGTCGCGTATTTCGAGAGCCACTTCCGCCAGGTCCAGCGCCCGTCGAGTGCCCTTCGCCAGGGCCGTCCGCAACAGATCACTGGGGAGGAGCCCACGCAGTACGAGCGGGGGCGGCTTGCGTTCGGACGGCAGCACGAGGGTGAACTCCCGGCAGGAGCCCAGCCACCGGTGGCCGTCGTGCACTCGTACGGAACCCCTGTATCCCTCGGGCGGGCCTTCGTAGTCGTCCAGGCCGGTGAGTACGAGGCTGTGCGCACCGGGGGATCGCCCCGGGCTCTCCGCGTCCTCGATGAGCCAGGCGTCGAGCGGCTCGTCGTCCGGCACGAGCCACACCCGGCTGCCGACCCAGCCCTGCACCGCGCCGTCTTCCGGGACCCAGCCGAAGAGTTCGTACGTCCCTCGCCGGGGCTCCCCGAACAGTCCGTCCGCCTCGGCGCACACGCCCAGGACCTGGTCGTGCTCCGTTTCCGTCAGCGTGTACCGCCCGTACCCGCGAGAGTCGCTGTCCCCATGCACGGCCGAAATCATGCCCGGCCCGGGCCTTCGCCGCGAAGCTCTTTTCCAACGGGCCCGTACGCAGAGCTGTTGGGCTCAGGCGTCGCCCGCGAGCTGATCGCGCTGGATCTCACGGGCGAGGGCGCGGCGCACGGAGGCCGAACCGGTGACGCTGACCTTCGCGGGAATGTCGAGGCGGCGGCTGATCTCGTCGTACGCACCCCGGTAGCTGCCCGGCAGTTGTGCCTGATGCTGCCTGAAGTCCTCTTCGAGCAGGCGCCGCAGCTCGTCGGCGTTCTGGGGGGTGAAGCGCTTCCTTCCCCGGCTGAGGGCGTCGACGCAGCGGGTGCAGTGGGCGCTGCCGTCCAGGGCCTCGGAGACCATCTCGGCCAGGCCCCACAGGCGTCCTTCGAGCCAAGGGATGTCCCGCTGGTCGAGGTGAAGCTCCATCGGCGGCGGCAGGTCGACCGCCTTGTACTTCGTCATCTGCTTGGACACGGCCGGCTGGCTCATGTCCGCCAGTTCGGCGATCTTGTCCTGCGTCCAGCCGAACCCGGCGAACAGCTTGATCATTTCCGCGCGCAGCTTCCGCATCTCCTCGCCCGCGCGGATGACCTCGTTCATCCCGGCAAGCATCCGCGCGGCCTGCCCCTCGGTCAGTGCCCCGGAGTTCTGGCGCGTGTCCTCTGTACCTGCCATGGCTCGGTTATACAGGTCTGCACTCCCGTCGTCATAACCGGGTTGTATAACCAGGTTATGACTGCCAGGATCCGGGGCATGCCCACCTACCGCACGTACTCCGCATCTGACGGAACCCGACTCTCCTACCGCCTCCACGGCGACGGCGCCCCGCTCGTCTGCATCCCCGGCGGCCCGGCGGACTCCCGCTACCTCGGCGACCTCGGCGGCCTGTCCGCGCACCGGCGGCTGATCGTCCCGGACACCCGCGGCACCGGACGGTCCACGATCCCCGCGGACCCCGCCACCTACCGGTGCGACCGCCTCGTCGAGGACGTCGAAACCCTGCGCCGGCACCTCGGACTCCCCCGGATGGACCTGCTCGCTCACTCCGGCGGCGCGAACATCGCGGCCCAGTACGCGGCTCGCCACCCGCACCGCGTCAGCAAGCTCGCCCTGATCAGCCCCGGGACCCGGGCCGTCGGTATCGAGATCACCGGTGAGACGCGACGTGAGCTGGTGCGGTTGCGGAAGAACGAGCCGTGGTTCCCGCCCGCCTTCGCCGCACTGGAGGCGATAACCGAGGGCACCGGCACGGACTGGGAGGCCATAAGCCCCTTCTTCTACGGCCGGTGGGACACCGCTGCCCGCCGCCACTGTGCGGCGAGCCGGCCGGGCAACGAGGAAGCCGTCGCCGGTTTCGCGGCAGAGGGCGCCTTCGACCCGGCAGCCACACGTGCCGGGCTCGCGCGCTGTGAGGTACCCGTGCTGCTGCACACCGGGGAGTTCGACGTGAACAGTCCCCCTGAGCCGGTGGCCGAGTTCGCGGCGCTCTTCCCGGACGCCACCTGCGTGGTGCAGGCGGCAGCGGGCCACTATCCCTGGCTCGACGACGCCGAACGGTTCACGGCCAGCACCGCGGCGTTTCTGGGGTAGGCCCCGCAGTCGCGGCCCGCCCCCGGACGCATCCGGCCATACGTCGGACGTGCGCATGTGTGACCGGCTGAATTCGGGTCAGATGGGGATCATGACGCGTTTCGCAGCGGTCGGCCTGCTGATGGCCTGCGCAGTGGGCAGTGTGCTTCTGGCCCTCCTGGTGTCCCCGTGGTGGTGGTTCGCCGGGGCTCCTTTCGTGGCCGCGGCCCTGACCGGCACGTACGACCTCGTCCAGCGACGGCACTCCGTATTGCGGAACTACCCCGTGCTCGGCCATCTGCGGTTCCTCATGGAAAAGCTGCGCCCGGAGCTGCAGCAGTACTTCGTGGAGCGCAACTACGACGGCAGGCCCTACGACCGCGACACCCGCAGCATCGTCTACGAACGCGCCAAGGGCGTCGCCGCCGAGGAGCCGTTCGGCAGCGAACGCGACATGGACGAACGCGGCTACGAGTTCCTCGTGCCGTCCATGGCGCCGGCGAAAGTGCCCGAGGAGCCGCCCCGCGTCCGCATCGGCGGCCCCGACTGCACCAAGCCGTACGACATGGCTCTCCTCAACGTCTCGGCGATGAGCTTCGGCGCGCTGTCCTCCAACGCCATCGTGGCGCTGAACACGGGCGCGGCCCGCGGCGCCTTCGCCCATGACACCGGCGAGGGCGGCCTGTCCGAGTACCACCTGCGGCCCGGCGGTGACCTCATCTGGGAGATCGGCACCGGCTACTTCGGCTGCCGCACCCGTGACGGGGATTTCGACGCGCGGCAGTTCGCCGAGAAGGCCGCCCACCCCGCCGTGCGCTGTGTGTCGCTCAAGCTGTCGCAGGGCGCGAAACCGGGCATCGGAGGCGTCCTGCCCGGCAGCAAGGTCAACGCCGAGATCGCCTCGGTCCGAGGCGTGCCCGAAGGCGAGACGGTCGTCTCTCCCCCCTACCACCGCGTCTTCTCCACCCCTCGCGAGCTCGTCCTCTTCCTGGCCCGGATGCGGGAACTGGCGGACGGCAAACCGGTGGGCTTCAAGCTGTGTCCCGGCTCCCGAACCCAGTTCCTTGCCGTGTGCAAGGCCATGGCGGCGGAAGGAGTCACCCCTGACTTCATCGTGGTGGACGGCGCGGAGGGCGGCACGGGCGCGGCTCCGCTCGAGTTCGCCGATCACGTGGGCATGCCGCTCACCGAGGGACTCATCATGGTGCACAGTGCGCTGACCGGCGCGGGGCTGCGCGACCGTATCCGCCTGGGTGCGAGCGGCAAGGTGGCGACGGGCTCCGACATCGTCAAGCGCCTCGTCATGGGCGCCGACTACACCAATGCGGCCCGCGCGATGATGTTCGCCGTCGGCTGCATCCAGGCCCAGCGCTGCCACACCAACCACTGCCCGACCGGCGTCACCACCCAGGATCCGCACCGTGCCCGTGCCCTGGACGTCGTGGACAAGGCCGCCCGCGTCGAGCGCTTCCAGCGGAACACCGTCCAGAGCGCGCTGCAGATCCTGGCCGCGATGGGCGTAAGCAGCGCCGCGGACCTCAGCCCGCGTCTGCTGCGCCGCCGCGAGGACCACGGCCGCTTCCGCTCCTACGCCGAGCTGTACGAGTGGCTCTCCCCCGGCGAACTGCTCGCCGCACCGCCCGGCAGCTGGGCCGCCGACTGGCATGCGGCCGATCCGGACACCTTCGCCCCCTGACGGCCACTCCCCTGTCCTCCGTACGCACAGACAACCCGTACGCACAGACACTCCCGTACGCACCGATCCTCCGAGAGGAACCCCCTGATGTCCCGCACTGTTGCCCGCGTCGTGATCGACGGCCTGGAAGAACTCGGAGTGAGCCATGTGTTCGGCGTGGTGGGGGATGCGCTGAACCCCCTCACCGACGCCATCCGCGACACCGAGTCCGTCGAATGGGTGGGCTGCCGCCACGAGGAGGCCGCGGCTTTCGCCGCCGGCGCCCAGTCCCAGCTCACCGACACCCTCGGGGTCTGCATGGGCACCGTGGGGCCCGGCTCCGTGCACCTGCTCAACGGGTTGTACGACGCCGCCAAGAGCGGAACCCCGGTGCTCGCCATCGCCGGCCAGGTGCCGCTGGCCGAGGTGGGTACCGACTACTTCCAGGAGGTCGACAACGACCTCCTCTTCCGTGACGTCGCCGTCTTCCGCGCCACCGTCACTTCCCCGGAGCAGATGCCGGGCCTGCTCGAGATCGCCGTACGCAACGCGATCGGGCGGCGCGGCGTCGCCGTCCTGACGATCCCGGGCGACATCGGCGGCAAGGAACTGCCGGACGACCGGCCGTCCCGGCTCTCCGTCGTCGGCTCGGCCAACCGGCCCGACGACCCGGCCCTCGACGAGGCGGCCACCGCCCTCTCCGACGGAGGCAAGGTCACCATGCTCGTCGGGCGCGGGGCGCGCGGATCTCGCGAGGAGGTCCTTGCCCTCGCGGAGCGCCTTGCCGCGCCCATGGTGCTCACGCTCAAGGCGAAGGAGGGCTTCGAGGGCGACAACCCCTACCAGGTCGGCCAGACGGGCCTGATCGGCAACCCGGCCGCCTCGCACGCCATGGACCACGCCGACACGCTGCTGCTGCTCGGCACCGACTTTCCCTACCGGGAGTGGTATCCGCAGGGCAAGAAGGTCGTCCAGGTCGACCGGGTCGCCGAGCACATCGGGCGGCGCGTCCCGGTCGACGTGCCCCTTGCCGCGGACGTCGGGCCCACGGTGCGCGGGCTCCTCGAACGTCTGGAGCGGCGGACCGAGCGCAAGCATCTGGACGAGGCGCGGGAGAAGTTCACCAAGTGGCAGGAGGGGCAGCAGCGGCTTGCCGCGCCGGGGCACGACCGCGGCCTGATCGGCAAGGTGCGCTCCGCCTTCGACAACCGCGATCACCTGGTACGTCCGGAAGCGCTGGCCGCGGCGGTGGATGCCCTGGCGGCCGACGATGCCGTGTTCACCTCGGACACCGGCATGGCCACCGTGTGGCTCTCGCGCTTCGTCGAGATGCGCGGCTCACGCCGGCTGCTCGGCTCGTACAACCTGGGCTCGATGGCCAACGCGATGCCGCAGGCGATCGGCGCGCAGCTTCTGGACGCCGACCGGCAGGTCGTCGCCTTCTGCGGCGACGGCGGGCTCGGGATGCTCCTTGGCGACCTGATGACCATCCGCAGCCTGCAGCTGCCGGTCAAGCTCGTCGTCTTCGACAACCAGCGGCTCGGGATGGTCAAGCTGGAGCAGGAGCAAGCGGGCCTTCCGGAGTTCGGCACCGAACTCGACAACCCGGATTTCGCCGCGGTCGCCGAGGCCCTTGGCATCACCGGCATTCGGGTGAGCCGCGCGGAGGATCTCGCCGAGGGCGTCGGCAAGGCCTTCGCCACGCCGGGCCCCGTCCTCCTTGACGTCCTCACCAACCCCGAGGAGATCGCCGTGCCGGGCAAGCCGACCGTCCAGCAGGGCTGGGGATTCGCCATCGCCAAGATCCGCGAGAACCTCACCAGTCCCGGCAGCCGCTGAGCGGCCGGGCGCAGGAAACGGAAGCGCTCACCACGTATTGACGGCGCCAAGTCGGGCACCCGGTGCCTGTCCGGCGAAAGATCCGCACAAAAACGGCAGACGCGGACGGCAGGACCACGCGGGCGGAAGGGTGCGAACAAATGGCCACACTGGCACAAAAGCCGCAAGATGGACTCGACACCGGCACGCCGCCGAATCCGCCGAGCCGGCGACGGACCACCGCTGCCCAGCCCCTTGCGGCGCAGAGCACACCACCCACCGAAAGGCACTCGTAAACCATGAGCGACGTGACAGGTAAGGCGACCACCACGGACGCCGGTGCTCCGGTCGAGAGCGACGAACACTCGCTCACCGTCGGCGCCGGTGGGCCGATCCTCCTGCAGGACTCCTATCTGATCGAACAGATGGCGCAGTTCAACCGGGAGCGGATTCCCGAGCGGCAGCCGCACGCCAAAGGCAGCGGCGCCTTCGGCCACTTCGAGGTCACACAGGACGTCAGCGCGTACACGAAAGCCGCCCTCTTCCAGCCGGGTACGCGGACCGACCTGGTGGCACGGTTCTCCACCGTGGCCGGCGAGCGCGGCAGCCCGGACACCTGGCGCGACCCGCGCGGATTCGCGGTGAAGTTCTACACCACCGAGGGCAACTACGACATGGTCGGGAACAACACCCCGGTCTTCTTCGTGAAGGACCCCATGAAGTTCCAGCACTTCATCCGGTCCCAGAAACGCCGGGCGGACAACAACCTCCGCGACCACGACATGCAGTGGGACTTCTGGACCCTCTCGCCCGAGTCGGCGCACCAGGTCACCTGGCTGATGGGCGACCGGGGCATCCCGCGCTCCTGGCGCCACATGAACGGCTACACCTCGCACACGTACATGTGGATCAACGCACAGGGCGAGCGGTTCTGGGTGAAGTACCACTTCAAGACCGACCAGGGCGTCGAGCACTTCACCCAGCACGAGGGTGACCAGATGGCCGCGGCCGACACGGACTACCACACACGGGATCTCTTCGAGCACATCCGTGACGGGGAGTACCCCAGCTGGACGCTGCACGTGCAGGTCATGCCGTACGACGATGCGGCGACCTACCGCTTCAACCCCTTCGACCTGACCAAGGTGTGGCCGCATGCGGACTACCCGCTGATCGAGGTCGGCAAGATGACCCTGGACCGCAACCCCACGGACAACCACGCCGAGATCGAGCAGGCGGCGTTCCAGCCGAACAACCTGGTCCCCGGCATCGGCCCGAGCCCCGACCGCATGCTCCTCGCGCGGCTGTTCTCCTACGCCGACGCGCACCGCCACCGCATCGGCGGCAACTACCAGCAGCTGCCGGTCAACGCTCCCGTCGCGCCCTTGCGCACGTACTCCAAAGACGGAGCCATGGCCTACAACAAGACCGAGGATCCGGTCTACGCACCGAACTCCAAGGGCGGCCCGGCAGCCGACACCAGCCGCTATGCCCCGCCGAGTTGGTACGCGGACGGTGACATCACCCGCGCCGCCTACGTCGACCACGCCGAGGACGACGACTGGGGCCAGGCGGGCACCATGGTCCGCGAGGTCCTCGACGACGCGGCGCGCGACCGTCTCGTGGACAACGTCGTGGGACACCTGCTCAACGACGTGAGCGAGCCCGTGCTCGTCAGGGCCTTCGAGTACTGGTCCAACGTCGACAAGTCCATCGGTGAGCGCATTCAGCAGGGAGTGCGCGCCAAGGCGGGCGAGAAGGACCCCAAGGCCGGCGAGCAGGCCAACCCGGCCCGCAGCAGCATGCAGCACAAGGCCTGAGCACCCGCACCTGAAGGCCTGAGCCACCCCCACCTGTCGGCCGCCGCCCGCGCAAGGGCAGCGGCCGACAGGCGTGCCGTGCCGCAGCCGCCCGCAGCCCCCTGCGAAGGCAGCCCCGGTGGTGTCTACGCTGATCCCACCGTCCAACGACCGTGCGGGCCGTCGAAGGAGAGCGCGTGGCAGATCAGGCACAGTACGAACCGGCGAGCCCCGAAGCGCAGGAGCGCATCCGCGTGAACGGCGCCGCGAGTTGAGCCCGCAGCCGCTGCCGTCCTGGCTGACCTGGCGGCAGCGGCCGTTTCCCGACGCCAACCTGCTTCTGCTGCACGGACGCCGACCGGCCCTGGTCGACAGCGGTTTCGTCGGCCACGCCGCACAGACGGCCGACTGGGCACGTGCGCACGCCGGCTCCGTCGACCTGGTCGTGAACACCCACTGGCACTCCGACCACGTGGGCGGCAACGCCCTTCTGCAGGCGGGTGGTTCGGGCATCGCGGCCGGGGCTCCGGAAGCCGAGGCCATCGAGCGCAGGGATCCCGGCTGCTGTCTGGCCGAGTATCTCGACCAGCCGGTCGCGCCGTACGCGGTCGACGTGCCGCTCGACGACGGGCAGATCCTGCGGCTCGGCGACGCGGACTGGGAGATCGTCCGCACGCCGGGCCACACCCCCGGCCACCTCGCGCTGTGGCAGCCGGAGGAGCGCCTGCTCGTGGTCGGGGACGCGCTGTCGGACTACGACGTCGGCTGGGTGAACCTCGCCCTCGACGGACCCGACGCGGCGGCCACCGCGCTGATGTCCCTGAAGCGGATGGCCGACCTCGCCCCGCGCGTGATCCTCCCCTCGCACGGCCCCGTTCCCGCGGATCCCGGCGAGGCCTTCGACACGGCTTTCCGCCGTGCCCGGCGCCTCGTCGAGGATCCGGCCGGCGCCGTCTGGTACGGCGCACGGCGGATCTTCGCGTTCGCCCTGATGATCCGCGGCGGCATGCCCGCCGGCGAGGTCGAGTCCTACCTGCTCGCGCGGGCATGGCTGACCGACGCCGCACGGCTCCTGGCCCGCACACCCGAGGCTCTCGCCGCCGAACTGGTCGACACGATGCTTCGCAAGCGCGCCGTCGTCCTGCGCGAGGGACGCCTGCACGCCGCCGCCGAACACACCCCGGTCACGGCGGAATCAATGCGGGTTCCCTACCCTCGCGCGTGGCCGGCCCGGCAGCCGAGCGGTCCTAGTTCCACGGGTCGCTGAACGAGCGGCCGGGCACCGGCTTGGCGATGAGCGCGACGGCGATGAAGAAGCTGACCTGTCCGATCGCGAACATCAGGGTGCTCAGCGCCGTGGGCTCATAGTGTTCCGCCGCCCGCGCGTACAGCTCGTCGGAGACCCTCTCGCCGTGTGTGGACGGCTGCAGGACGGCCTCCGTCAGCGCCAGCGCGGCACGCTCGGCCTCGGTGAAATACGGAGAGTCCTGCCATGAGGACACCGACGTGATGCGCTCCTCCGATTCCCCGGCCTTGCGCAGGAAGCCCGTGTGCAGAACGGTCAGGTAGGTGCTGGCGACGATCTGGCCCGCCCGCAGCTGGAGCAGACTGATCGTGGAACGGGGCACCGAACCGTTGCCGGTTACCTTGAACAGGGCCGCCGACACCGCTGCCAGCTCGGGAACGAGCTCGGCGGGGTCCTCGCTCATCCGCGGACCCATCGGAACCGGCGCCGTGATCGAACGTGTTTCCATTGCTGTCTCCTCAGAGCTTTTGTGATGCTGTCACTGCTCTGACGGATCGCGACGGGAAGATGTGACCGCGGGCGGCCCAGCGGTTTCCGGCCTGCCGGCCCAAGGCCTCGATCCGTGCCGACCCAAGGCCTCGATCACGCCTCAGGCGCAGCGAATTCGCACCAGACGGCCTTGCCCTCGCCGCGCGGCTCGACTCCCCAGCGCGTCGTGACCGCCTCCACCAGGAGCAGTCCGCGTCCGGAGGTGGCGGTCTCCACCGGGGAACCCCTGCGGGGGCGGGTACTGGAGCGGTCCTTCACCCAGAGGCGGACACGGCGGGGCGGTCCGGTGAGCACCTCCAGGGTGAGGATGGCGCCCCCGTCGGTGTGGACCAGGGCATTGACGAGGAGTTCGCCCGCCGCCACCTCGACGTCGTCGGCGACCGCCCCCAGGCCCCACAACGCGAGGTGTTCCCGCAGCGCCGCCCGTGCGTCGGCGAGTCCTTCGGGGTCGGCCTGGTGGACATAGCGATGGATGCGCGGCTCCTGGAGCGTGCCGGGGTCGGGCAGGCGGCGCAGGACCAGGAGCGCCACGTCGTCGCTGCTGCCCCAGCGCTCCCACAGCGCGCGAGAGAGATGGTCCGCCAGCTCCCCGGCCCCCTCGGGGCCTGCGGCAAGGACCTCGGCGAGGTTCTGGATCCCGGTGTCGAGATCGAGACTTGCGTCCTCCACCAGGCCGTCCGTGCACAGCACCAGGGTCTCGCCGGGCACGAGATCGAGCCGTACCTCGGGGTAGTCCTCCATGCCGAACTCGGTGGCAAGACCCAGCGGCAGGCCGCCGGGCACCCGCGGCACGCCCACCCGGCCGTCCACATGCCGTACCAACGGCGGCAGATGTCCGGCCCGTACGGCGCGCACGATGCCGGTGGCGGGGTCGAACTGGGCGTAGGTGCAGGTGGCGAACCGCTCGGTGTCCAGCTCGGCCAGGAAACGGGAGGTGCGCGAGAGCACCGTCGCGGGCGCGTGCCCCTCACCGGCGAAGGCCCGCAGGGCGATGCGCAGCTGCCCCATGATGGCCGCGGCGTGGGTGTCGTGTCCCTGTACGTCGCCCACGACCACGCCGATGCGCCCGCGGGGCAGGGTGATGACGTCGTAGAAGTCGCCTCCGACCTCACGACCGCCCCAGGCGGCGTGATAGCGCACGGCGACCTCGGAGTCCGCGACGTCGGGGATGCCCCGCGGCAACATCGTGGCCTGCAGACTCTTGGCCAGGTCGCGTTCCTCGTCGAAGAGCATGGCGCGTTGCAGCGACTGGGCGACGATGCCGGAAAGACCGATGCACAGGTTGCGGTCCGCGTCGGTGAATTCCTTCCGGCCGCGGTAGAACAGCGCGAGCCCGCCAATGGCGCGGTCCTGCGCGACCAGTGGCAGGAAAGCCGCCGAGTCGAGCTTCATGTGCTCGATGTAGGGCCCCAGGCGGGTGAAGCGGCTGCCGAGATCGGGCAGCGAGCCCACGAAGCGGGGCTGCCGGGTCAGGACGGCCTCGGCCAGCGGCAGCTTTTCGTCGACCTTGTGCAGCTTGAGTTCGTCGAGGGCCTGCATCGTCTGGCCCACCAGGGCGATCAGCTTCAGGTCCTCCCCGTCGACCAGGCCGAGGACAAGGCCGTCGGCGGCGAACCGGTCCAGGCCGCTCGCGCCGGACAGCACGGCCACCACGTCGTCGACCGTGACGGCCCGGGAGAGGGCTTCCGTGGTGCCCTGCACCATGAGGGCGATGCCCTGCCGGCGCTCCTCTCGCGGATCGGTGGCCGCCAGCTCCGTCCCGTCGTTCGCGGCCGTCCGTATGATTCCCACGACGCGCACGGGCCGGCCCGCGTCGTCGCGTCGGACGTGCCCCCGCGCATGGCTGAGATGCATCGACCTGTCGCGGTGGCGGACACGGAAGTAGACGCCGTAGAGGTCGGCACCGGTGGTGCACGCTTCCGTGACGGCGTAGGTGATGCGCACCATCTCATCGGCAGGCACGCTTCGATCCAGTGAGGCCACCAGGCCGTGGAACTCGTCGGGGCGCAGGTCGAGCACCGCGAGAGCACCGGCGTCGAGAGTGAGCTCACCGCTGTCCAGGTCCCAGTCGAAGCTGCCCATACCGGTCAGGAGCAGGCGCTGTTCCAGGTCGATGTGTGACTTCTTGGCTGACGTCATGGCTGTCTCCGTATGCCGCTCGGTCACCATAAGCGCCAGGCGTCCCGGGCGCGCGGTCTCGTACTCGCACAAAAAGTGAGCACCGGCGTTCCGGTGATCTGTGTGAGCAAAGGGGTAACCGGGTGTTTCCGCGGCCCGGAAGGCCGGGGAACGAGCGGAGGGCGCAGGCGCGCCCCCGGAGAGGAGCAGACGTGGTGAGGGGCAGCAGAACCATGGCGGCCGCGGTAGCCGGGATGGCATTAGTGGCCCTGGCCGGGTGCGGCGGCGACGATTCGGACGGCAAGAGCAAGCCGTTCGAGGGCAAGAGCGCCGATCAGATCGCCGCTGACGCGGTCAAGGCGACCAAGGCGGCCGACTCGATGCACATGAAGGGCACCATGCAGCAGTCGGGTGCCCCGATGACCATCGACCTGTCGGTGGACAAGAGCAAGAACTGTGACGGCTCCATCGAGGCGGAGGGTGCGTCCGCCGATGTGCGCAACACCAAGGGGACGTTCTATCTGCGGGGCGACGAGAAGTACTGGACGGCCGCGCTCAAGGGCCAGCCCGGCAGCGACAAGATCGTGCCGAAGGTGGCGGACAAGTGGGTGAAGGCACCCGCTGACGACGCGACGACGAAGAACATGTGCGACAAGCAGGCGCTCATGGCCGAATTGGACAAGGACAAGTCCGAGCGCAAAGGCATGAAGAAGGGCTCGACGGCGACCGTCGACGGCACCGAGGCGATCCGGCTGACGAAGAAGACGTCCGGCGGCGAGACCATGACGCTGTACGTCGCCACCGAGGGCAAGCCGTACATCCTGCGGTCGAAGACGACCGGCGGCAAGGCCCCCAACACCACCACCTTCAGCGACTACGGCAAGTCGGTCAGCCCGCAGGAGCCCGCGGCCGACGAGACCGTCGACCTCAAGAAGCTCGCCGCGGCCGGTGCGAAGGCCTGACGCCCGCGCAGTGCTGTGACGCCTTCGCATGGTCCGCGCGCGAAGGGGTACCGGAGGCGGAGGTCAGCTTCCGCCGAAGGTTGCACCGGCCCGGACAGTCCGCGGCCACTCCCCCGTCCAGAAAGAGGTGCGTATGTCCGCGTCCCTGCTCGAGTCCGTCGACATCAAGGCGCCGGTTTCCGTCGCCTGGGAGTTGTGGAGCGACGTGACACGGTGGCCCTCCTTCCTCAGTCACGTGCGTCTTGTCGAGCCGATGGACGAGCGCCGATTCGCATGGCAGCTGGAACTGCCCGGCGCGGAGAAGAACTTCGTCGCCGAGCTCACCGAAGTGTTGCCCGGGAACCGGATCGCCTGGCACACCGTCGAGGGGGTGGATCACGCGGGTGTGGTGACCTTTCACCGCCTCAGCGACACCGCCAGCCGGGTGACGCTCCAGATCGAGTACGACCCCAAGGGCTTCGTGGAGCACCTCGGCGCGCTCACCAATCTCGACTCCACCCTGGCCAACTACGACCTGGGTGAGTTCCAGAAGCTCGCCGAGAAGACGGCGCAGCAAGCCCTCTCCTGAACCCTGAGAAGGGGGACCAGAAACACAACGCACCACGGCGTCGCGCCCGCTTCCACAG
>NZ_JBSGSG010000018.1:106670-139955 GCF_053606765.1 Streptomyces sp. NPDC055189 | reverse complement strand
CATCCACAGAAGCGGGCGCGACGCCGTTTCTCGCACTCTTCGGGTTCTTCGGGTTCTTTGCGGCCTCAGGCCGCGTCTTTGTGATGCCCGGAGACGGACGCCCGATGGTGTCCCGCGCGCCCGCCGCCGTGGATCAGGCGAAGGTGATGTGCGTGCCGACCGGTTCTGGGCTTCGCGTCACCGTTCAGCAGGTCCTCGATGCGATCCATGGCGATCATCAGGAATCCCATGGCCGGCAAAAGCAAAAGAGCGACAACTAGCATCGGCTGCGTCCTCCTCGCGGCTTCTCTTTCCGCCTGCCCCGCACTGGGGCACTCACGGTCCAGAAGGCATGGAGAGCATGCAACGCTCTCTTCACATTTATAGCCCGGACCGCCCGACACGGCAGAACGAGGCACCCATCCGGACAGAACGGGCACCCACCCGGAGGGGCAGCGCCTGCGCGGCGGCCTTCACCCGGTCGGCCGACAGAAACATGACCTTGGTCCTGCGGCCACTGACCTTGGTCCCGCGTCAGACGGCCGCCCGCGGACATCTGTGCTTGTGTCGGATGCCAGACCACGCGCCGATACGCGCGCAAGGGAAAGGAACATGCTCGTGGGCATCATCGCCTGGATCCTGATCGGTCTTATCGCGGGGGCCATCGCCAAGGCCCTCACTCCCGGAAAGGACCCGGGAGGCTGCCTGGTGACGATGCTGATCGGCATCGTGGGCGGGCTGCTCGGCGGCTGGCTGGGCAAGGTGATCTTCGGCGTCCACTCCATCAACGGGTTCTTCCACCTGTCGACGTGGATCGCCGCCATCATCGGCTCCGTGATCGTCCTGTTCATCTACCGCCTGCTCTCCGGCCACCGATCACGCTGACCGCGCCCGGCGCACGCAGCGACGAGGATTCGGATTAGCTCACACGTTCGAATCATTCGATACACTGCCTGCATGGCAACGCACCAGCTCCAGGGCTCACTCTTCGACCAGAGCGATGACGTGCGCCTGGGCCCCCTGGACGGGATCAGCAGGACCGTCCTCGGCGACGGCGCGTGGATCGACCTCCTGCCGGGCTGGCTGACCGGCGCCGACATCCTGTTCGAACGGCTGGCCGGCGACGTCCCGTGGAAGGCCGAGCGCCGGCAGATGTACGAGCGGGTCGTGGACGTGCCGCGCCTGCTGGCCTTCTACCGCTCCGGCGAACCGCTCCCCCACGCCGTACTCGACGAGGCCCGGCAAGCCCTCTCCGCGCACTACGCCGCCGAGCTCGGCGAGGCGTTCACCACGGCCGGCCTGTGCCACTACCGCGACGGGCGCGACAGCGTGGCCTGGCACGGCGACCGCATCGGCCGGGGCGCCCGGGAGGACACCATGGTCGCCATCCTCTCCGTGGGAGCACCCCGCGACCTGCTGCTCCGCCCGCGCCACGGCGGCGAGACCATCCGCCGCCCGCTGGGCCACGGCGATCTGATCGTGATGGGCGGCTCCTGCCAGCGCACCTGGGAACACGCCATCCCCAAGTCGGCCCGTGCGGCCGGGGGCCGCATCAGCATCCAGTTCCGGCCGCACGGGGTGCAGTGACGTCCTGCTTCACCGCCGACCGGTCGCTGCGCGCTAGGCGCGCACGGCGGCCAGGCACTCGTCGTACAGGTCGATGATGTCGCCCGTGCCGCCGTTGTCGACCCACGTCATCGACGCGGCATCCAGGCACGCGAACGCCGTCCCGATCACCGCACGCGCCCCCGGATCCGGGTTTCCGGCGCCAGTACCCATGCGTGCCTGGACGAGCGGCAGCAGATCCTCCTGGAACCGCAGCCGCTTTTCGAGATAACCGGCGCGCAACGAGGCGGTGTTGTGCAGGAGACGGAACCGCTCCAGGGCTTTTTCGCGGCTGTCGTGCAGGGCCAGTACGGCGGCGAACCCGGCGCGCAGAGCCTCCCAGACACCGGCTTCGGCGGGCTGTTCGCCGACCGTGTCGGCCAGGACCTGCCCGAACCGTTGCTGGTTGTCGCCGAGGAGGTCTTCCTTGGTGCCGAAGTAGCGGAAGAGGGTGCGCTGGGAGACGCCCGCCTCCCGGGCGATCTGGGCGATGGGTGTCTCGTCGTAGCCCTGCTCGGTGAACAGGCGCAGAGCCGTCTCGAGAATCTCCCGCGAGGCCAACTGCCGCGTCCGGTCCCACAACGTGGCCGGCGCACCCGCCGCTTCGTCTGCTTCCCGCTTCATGCCCCCAGGTTAGCGCAGCACTGCCAGGTCGACAGTCACACAACACTTGGCAGTCACTGCCAAATCGCCGTACGCTGCCAGGAGCCCCCTCTTCCAGGAGCACACAAAGGAGCGCATCATGTCCGCACCTGCAGCTTTGATCACCGGCGGAACCAGCGGCATCGGCAAAGCGACCGCCGAACTGCTCCACTCCCGCGGCTACCGGGTCATGGTCACCGGCCTCGACCATCTCGTCGGCACCGGACTTCCCGAAGACGTCATCGTCGTGCGGGCCGACGCACGTTCCCTGCCGGACATCGACCACGCGATGGACCGGGCGCGACGCCAACTCGGCTCTCTCGACCTGCTCTTCCTCAACGCGGGCATATCCCGCCCCGGCCCGATCGAGTCGACCGACGAGGAGACCTTCGACGCCCTGTTCGACATCAACGTCAAGGGCAACTTCTTCACCCTGCAAAAGGCGCTGCCCCTCCTCAACGAGGGTGCCTCGGTCGTGTTCACCGTGGGCGCCGGCGAAGGGCTCGGGGCCGCCATGACAGCCGCCAAGGGCGCTCTGCTGCCCCTCATGCGTTCCCTCGCGCTCGAACTCGCCCCCGCACGCATCCGCGTCAACGCCGTCAGCCCGGGACTGATCAACACACCTGCCTACAGCAAGATGGGCGTCACCCCGGAAATGATCGACTCCTGGGCCCGGGACGTCCCGCTCGGCCGCGTCGGCGCTCCCACCGACATCGCCGAAGCCGTGGCCTTCCTCGCCTCGGACGCCTCCGCCTATCTCACCGGCGACAACCTCACCGTCTCCGGAGGCGCCGGCATTCACGCGCGCCCCTGACGGGCAGCAGGCAGCGTGCTGTTCACCGCAGGTACGGTCAGCATCCGGCTGCGCCATCACCATGACGAAGTGGAGAGAGGGCACGGAATTGATTCCGACGAGGACGCTGAATCCGATGGATGCGATGAATGCACCGAAGAGCACCCTGGCCCTCCTCGGCGGAGGCTTCTCCACTGACGACGACGGGCGGTTGGACGACTGGATGCTGACGCACGCCCGGGCACGGGCGCCCCGCGCCCGGACCAAGGTGTGCTTCGTGCCGACCGCGAGCGGGGACGCACCCGCGTACGTCGAGCAGTTCCTCGCCGCGTTCGCCGCGCGGCCCGAATGTGAAGCCGCCGTTCTGCCGCTGTTCCGGCGGGAGTTGGACGACGCCGCTCTGCGCACCTTCCTGCTGGACCAGGACGTCATCTACGTGGGCGGCGGGAACACCGCGAACCTGCTCGCGGTGTGGCGTGCCCACGGCGTGGACCGACTGCTGCGCGAGGCGTACGGCCGCGGGACGTTGCTGTGCGGGATCAGCGCGGGCGCCAACTGCTGGGCCCGCGCCTCGCACACCGACTCCTTCGGACCGCTGGGCTCTCTGCCCGACGGCCTGGGGCTGCTGCCCGGCTCCGTCTGCCCGCACTACGACAGTGAGCCCGGCCGCCGCGATTCCTACCGGGCGGCCCCCGCGGGGTGGGCGGTGGAGGACGGCGTCGGCGCCCTCTTCACCGACGGGATCCTGGTCGAGGCAGTGACACGCGCCCCGCGGGCGCGGCTGTACAGGGTGGAGCCGGACGGGCGCGGCGGCGTCACCGAGCGCGCGCTGTCCTGTCGCGCGCTGGCGGGCTGAGTTCAGCGCCTGACCTGGCCGTCGGCGTTCGGGCGGCAGGAAGCGCCGGTGTTCATGTTGGCGGAGGCCCCGGTGATGACCGAGTCAAGTCGGTGCCTGGCGTCGGTGAGGCCCGCGATCTGCTCGTCGATGTGATCACGCTCCACGGCCAGGCGGTCGAGAAGCGCGGGGGTGGCTCTGCCGTCGACGACGCCGGGCATGAGCTCCGCGATCGTCTTGCTGGACAGACCGGCGGCATACAGCTCCCGGATCAGGCGGACCCGATCGACCGCGCCTTCCGGGTAGTGGCGCTGACCGCTGGCGCTGCGCTCGGCGGCAAGCAGATTCTGCTCCTCGTAGTACCGCAGGGCCCGCGTGGTGACGCCTGTCCGGCGGGCGAGCTCACCAATGCGCATTCCGACCTCCATACGGCCTCAGCGAGACCTGCGTCACAGCGACTTGCCTTTGACGTCAACGTCAAGTTTTACCGTCGGTCTGGCCCACCGCACGCACACCGCACGCACACCGCATCAGAAAGAAGCCCGCCCATGACCCCGATCGCATCGGTCAAGCCGCTCGTACTGCCCGCGCCGCAGCGCGGCGACGACCTGCAGGTACGCGTCTCCGCCCCGGTCACCGGCGCGGATCTGCCGATCGTGCTGTTCGCGCACGGATTCGGCTCGAACCTGGACGGCTACGCACCGCTGGTCGACCACTGGGCCGCACACGGCTTCGTGGTGATCCAGACGACCCACCTCGACTCCAAGCGATACGACATCGCCGCGGACGACCCCCGCACACCCCACATGTGGCGCTACCGCGTGCAGGACATGAAGCGCATCCTGGATGACCTCGACATCCTGGAGGCGTCCGTACCCGGCCTGGCCGGGCGGGTCGATCACAGCCGCATCGTCGCGGCGGGCCACTCCTTCGGCGGCCAGACCGCCGGTATCCTCGTGGGTCTGCGCGTCACGGACCCGCGGACCGGCATCGCCGAGGATCTGTCCGACGCCCGGGTCATGGCCAGCATCCAACTGGCCACCGCGGGGCGGGGCGGCGACGCACTGACCCCCTTCGCCCGCGAGAACCTCCCGTGGCTGCGCGATCAGGACTTCTCCCGCATCACCGCCCCCGGACTTGTCGTCGCCGGCGACAAGGACGACCTGCCGCTCTCCACCCGCGGCCCGGCCTGGACGAGCGACCCCTACACCCTCAGCCGCGGCGACAAGAGCCTGCTGACCGTCCATGGCGGCGAGCACTTCCTCGGCGGGATCTCGGGCTACGCGGTAGCGGAGACCACCGACGAGGACCCCGGCCGTGTCGCTCTCGTCCAGCAGGTCACCCTCGCCTATCTGCGCCACGTCACCGGCATCGACCACACCGGCTGGGAGACGGCCAGGACCGTCCTCGCCGACGCCCATCCGCTGGGGCGGCTGGAAAGCAAATGACCCCGCCCATCAGCGCCTGTCAGCCGAGAACCGCGGGTGTCGGGCCGTCGGGGCGGACGGTGATGCTGTACGTGGCCTTCGTCGGGGTGGAACGGAAGCGCGGGGTGTGGGCGGGCAGCAGGTGTTCCAGGAGGACGGTCGCCTCCCGGAGGGCGAATTGCAGGCCCAGGCAGGCCCGCGGTCCGATGCCGAACGGGAAGTAGCTGCCGGGGTGGGCGGGGCGTCGGCCGGAGGTGGTGAAGCGTGCCGGATCGAAGCGCTCCGGGGCTTCCCACAGTTCGGGGTCCCGGTGTGTGAGGTAGGGGCAGACCAGTACGTCGGCGCCCGCCTCGATCTCGTACCCGGCGAGGATGTCGTCCTGCGCCGCGCTGCGCGGCAGGATCCAGGCGGACGGGTAGAAGCGCAGGGTTTCGTGGACCAGCGCCTGGACCGCCTGGCGCCGCTCGGGTGACCCTTCCGCGCCCGCGGCGAGAGTCTGTTCCCGTGCCTGCGGGTTGCGGTCCAGCAGGAGGTAGAGCCAGGTCAGGGTCGCTGCGGTGGTCTCGTGCCCGGCTACAAGGAGGGTGACCAACTCGTCGCGGAGCAGCCGGTCGGTGTACTCGGGGCGCGTTTCGCCCGCCTCGATCAGGACGTGCAGCAGACCCGGGCCGTCCGGCCCGGCCTCGGCGTCCCGCGCGGCCCCGATGGCGTGGCGCGCCACCGCGTCGATCCTGGCCAGCTCTGCGGCGACCGCTCCTTGGGCTGCGACGGAGTCGGCGGGCAGGCTGGGCAGCGCGGCCACCACGGCGGGCACAGCGGCCAGTTCACGTTCGGTCGCGGGGTCCAGGGGGTGTCCGGTCAGGGAGCGCCAGATGGTGTCGAGGGCGAAGCGGCGCATCTCCTCACCGACGTCGAAGACCTCCCCGGTGCGGGCGTATCCGGCCCAGCGCGCCGCACTGACGCGGGCGGCCTCGGTGATCCGCTGCTCGTAGCGCCGCATGCCGCGTCCTGTGAACTGGCCCTGCAGCAGCCGTCGTTGGCGCTGCCATGCCTCGCCCGTCGCGGCCAGGACCCCGTCGCCGATCAGCAGTCGGGCACGGTGCGAACGCTTGACGTACCGGTCGGGGTGGAGCGCGAGCACGTGCTGCACGGCCTCCGGGGAGGTGATCAGGACGGTCGGGCGCGGCCCGAGCCGTAACGCGGCGACACCGCCGAGCCGTTCGCGCGCCCGGCCGAAGAGGTCCACGAGTTCCCCTCCCCCGGCCTGCCATTGTTCGACGATGGCGGGGTCGAGTTCGGGGACCGGGCGCCCGGCAGGCGGCGGGAGGGAACCGGGGCGGGCGTGGCTGGCCACGTGGCTGCTCCTGTTCGACGGCGTACGTCGTCTCGGACGGGGCGGGTCTGGGCGCCCCGCACTGTAGGCGAGCCAAGGCGGTTCGCGTCACCCCGCATGTCGGCGCGAGAGCGCCGGACCCCGCGTGACGGGCCCGGCGCTCTCACTCGACGCGTCGTATCAGACGCGGTCGGCCGCGATCAGTACGTACTGGAAGGAGCCGTCCTTGTACGACTCGATGAACGCCTCTTCGATGCCGGTGACCAGCGAAGACGTGGCCCGAAGCTCCCAGTAGGGCAGGGTCGCGGGCGTCAGGTCGACGACGGCCTGCGGCACGAGGCGGTTGTCGGCCATGGCGCGCAGGTACTCCCGGCGGGAGTGGATGTTGCACTCGAAGTGCGCGTTGATCTGGGAGACCCACTTCGAGGGCTGGCCGTAGCGCGGGTTCCAGCAGCCGGTGATGGTCACATAGCGGCCCCCGACCTCGAGGATCCGGGAGTGCTCGGCGAAGAGGTCGTGCAGATCGACGTACATGCTCGACTCGTTGTTCCACGAGCCGGCGGCCTGCCCGGTCTCGAAGGGCATGTCGAGCATGTTGCACACCCGGGCGCGGACGCGGTCCTGGATGCGCAGTTCCTCCGCACGCTGGTTGGCGAAGTCGGCCTGCTTGGCCGAGAGCGTGACGCCCTCGACCCTGCTGCCGAAGCGCTGGTGCGCCATGACCATCGAACCGCCGCGGCCGCAGCCGGCGTCCACGAGCGTGTCGTCGTGCCCGCGGGGGCCGAGGTGGTCCATGAGGACTTCGGCCTGCGCCGACTCCAGGCGGTGGAGCTCGTTGATCAGCTTCTTCTCGTGCTCGCTGTCGTCGGCGTCGCCCAGGGCGGCGTGGTCGACGTCGCCGATGCCGTAGTGGTGGTGGTAGAGCCCGTCCACGTCGCCGAGGCGCAGGTTCACGGGCCGGGCCTCGTTGTTCCAGTAACGCGCGATGTCGCCCTGGTAGGGCGTCGCGGGGGCGGGAACGAAGGCGGCGGCGCTGTCGGCGGTGGTGAACTCGGTGCTGGTCACAGGTGATTCCGTCCTTACCAGAAATCGGGCAGGCTGTAGCGGTAGGTGTTGGTCTGGTGCCAGTAGTGGTTGCCGTCGACCCATGCGGCCACGCCCTTCAGGAAGCGCAGCACGCTCGGGGCGGGGCCGGCCGCGGCCAGCGCGGCGGATTCGGCTTCGAAGTCGCGCATGAGGTCGTTGTGGACCTCGACGGCCTTCAGATAGGCCTCGCGTTCGGAGGCGTCCTCACGCTCGGCGATCACCACGGGCAGGTTCAAGTGGCGTCCGGGAGCGGCGAGTTCCTTGGTGTAGGAGTACAGGTCGTTGACGATGGTGCTGGCGTTCCCGGCGAGCGCGAGGACCCGCTGCATGGCCGGCAGGGCATGCAGGTCCGCGGGCAGTTCGTAGCCGCCGACGGTGTCGGTGATGGTGGGGCACGGCCGGAAGTTGTTGAACTGCCGCATCGCCAGGTATTCCCACACCTCGGGCGTGTGGTCCGTCTGGGCCCAGGCGCCCTCCGCGAGGTATCCCAGGTGCAGCCGGGCCATGTCGTGCCGGTAGCGGTCGGACTGGGAGGCGCTGGCCTGCCGGACGAAGTACTCCATCGCCGAGCGGTAGGCGCGCCGCGGGGCGTCCGCGTGGAGCGACTCGGCCCACTGCGGCTGGTACTCCTGTGTGGTGTGCAGGGGGTCGAGGGCGGTGTGCGCAAGGAGCAGGCGCCCCCCGAGGCCGATGGGTGAGCCTCCGTGGTCCTCGCAGTAGCAGTCGTCGACCGCGTTCTCGGCGACCATGAGCCGGGTGGCGATCATCAGATGCTCGACGGTCGGGGCGTCGGGGTGACAGGCGACCATGTAGCGCCCGACGGAGAAGCCGTCGAACTGGCCCTCCCACTCCTCGGGATACAGCTCGACCTCCTCCACCGCCCAGTCCTTGATCCTGCGACTGACCTCCTCCACCCGCACCGGGTCGGGCTCCGCCACCGGGTGGTAGTAGAGGCCCGGGATGTGCAGGGCGTCCGCCGGTGCTTCGGGGGCGTCGGTCGCCTCGGGGGCCTCGGGCGCCGCCGGTTCCGCACGCCGGGCCAGGCTCAGGCCCGCCGTGCCGAGCCCGCTGGGGCCGCACAGGATCCGCTCGAGGACGGGTCCGGCCGACCCCGCCTCGGCGGCTTCCTCCCCCGCGGGCCGGGGGAACGAGGGCGGGCCGGGCAGCACGCCGTGGGTGTACGCGGGGACAGGGGCCCCGAAGCGAGCCGCTGCGGCGGGCGGGCTCGGACGCAGAGGGGAAGACCCGGAGTCGGGCATCCGTGGCTCCTTGATGGGGTGGGTGACCTTTCCCGGATCGGGCATGTGCGCCCGGCCCGGGAAGGTCCGGGCTGTCGTGACCGTCCAAGGGATCCGCGGATCCCCGGATCCGCTAGTCGCGCCTGCGGGCGATCTGCACGTTCTCGAGCACGCCGAGCGCGCTGGGCACCAGGATCGCGGCGGAGTAGTAGGTGCTGACCAGGTAGGAGATGATCGCCTGCTCGTTGATGCCCATGAAGCGCACCGACAGGCCCGGTTCGTACTCCTCCGGCAGGCCGGTCTGATGCAGTCCGATGACGCCCTGGTTGTCCTCGCCGATACGCATGGCGAGGATGGAGCTGGTCTGCTCCTTGGTGATGGGGATCTTGTTGCAGGGCAGGATCGGGACCCCGCGCCAGGCCGGTACCTGCTGCCCGCCGAGGTCGACGTGGTCCGGGTAGAGCCCGCGGGCGTTGAACTCGCGCCCGATCGCCGCGATCGTCTTGGGGTGGGCAAGGAGCAGCTTCGTGCCGCGGCGGCGGCAGAGCAGTTCGTCGAGGTCGTCCGGGGTGGGCGGGCCGGAGTGCGGCTGGATCCGCTGCTTGAAGTCGGCGTTGTGGAGCAGGCCGAACTCACGGTTGTTGATGAGCTCGTGCTCCTGGCGCTCGCGCAGCGCCTCGATGGTGAGCCTGAGCTGCTCCTCGGTCTGGTTCATCGGCCCGTTGTAGAGGTCGGCGACCCTGGTGCGGACCCGCAGGACGGTCTGCGCGACGGACAGTTCGTACTCGCGCGGCTTGAGTTCGTAGTCGACGAAGGCACCGGGGAGCGCGAATTCGCCGGTGTGCCCGGCCGACATCGCGATCTCGGCCTCGCCGTGCTTGTTCTGGCGCTGCTCGGGCAGCGACCTGAACTCCTGGAGGTGGGTCTGGAGGCTCGGCGATGAGGCCTGCACGGCGGCGAAGTCGTCGCGGGAGAGGGTGAGCAGGGTGCCTGCGGTCTCGGCGGTCGCGGTGGAGTCCCATCTGGCGTCGGTGTCCAGAAGGGCCTCCTCCCCGAACCGGTCGCCGTCGGCGAGGACTCCCACGCCGACCTCGTCGCCGTACTTGCCGACGGACTTCCGGTTGATCCGGCCGTGGGCGATCAGATGGATCTGCCCTGCGGGGGCGCCGCGCTCGACAAGGACCTCGCCGGCGCGGAAGTCGCGCTGGACGCACCGGTCCGCGATCGCCTTCAGCACCTCCACGTCGTCGAAGCCGCGCAGCAGGGCCAGTTCGCCGAGTTCCCGTGGGATCACCCGGACGTCGCCACCGTCTTGGACGAACTCGATACGACCGTCTCCGACGGTGTAGCTCAGCCGGCGGTTGACCCTGTAGGCGCCGCCCTTGGTCTCCACCCAGGGGAGCATCCGCAGCAGCCAGCGGGAGGTGATCTCCTGCATCTGCGGGGCGGACTTGGTCGTGGTGGCGAGGTTGCGGGCAGCCTCAGTGCTCAGACTGGTCTGCCGGGGTGGCTCCAGCTGTGCTTCCGGGCTGGTCTCAACGGTCATCGGGCGAGCTCTCCTTCGCAAGGGAGGTAAAGGGCATGGGTGCGCCAAACCGCGAAAGTGGAAGTGAGGGGTGATCTCAGAAAATTCGTTCAGATCCGGGGACCATTTAACGGTCGTTGTGCCGGCCTCGCCCGATACGACCGATAGCAGCACTCGAAACAGTGATCTTGCTCTGCCCGGGGTTTATCCGGGTCACCCACGGCGTTCCGGCCACCTGCCCAAGAGGGCCCGGCCGTCAGGTGATCGCGGTCGAAAAAGAAGCGCGGGACTACGGTCATGAACCATGACCGAAGCGACCCACCTGCACACCACGCGCACGGGATACGACACCGTTGCCGTGGCCTACGAGGGCCTTGTCCTCGACGAGTCGAGAGCCCGGTGCCCGGGCCGGATCACGGCCCTCCTCCACTCATGGGGAGTTGACGCCTTCGGGATTGACCTCTCCCCCGGTTGCCGCAGGTTTCAGAGCACTTCCCTCAGCCGCTCGGGGCCGGTGAAGAGGTGGCCCCGTATGCCCGTCGCCTCGGCGGCGCGGATGTTCTCCTCGCGGTCGTCGACGAAGAGGACGCGGCTCGGTTCGGCGTTCAGGGCGCGCAGGCACCACTCGTAGGCGCCCGGGTCCGGCTTGGCGTGGCCGATGCGGCAGGAGAAGGCGCATACGGGGAAGTGCTTGAGCCAGGGGTGGTGTTCCTCGTAGTGAGCGGCCAGTTCCTCGGGGATGTTGGACAGGAGCGCGATGCGGCGGCCGGACGCCGCGAGCTCTTCGATCAGGGCGACCATGGCCTCGTCCACCGCGCTCCAGCCGGCGACATCGGCCGCGACGAGCTCCGCGATCCGGGGCTCGCCGAAGTGCGTGCCCAGGGTGTCCGCCACCCGGCGCCAGTAGGAGGGGCCGGACAACTCACCCCGGTCGTAGGGCTGGCGTCGCGCCCAGTAGGCGTCCCAGAACTCCGGGGCGGGGACCTCCGCCGTGCGCACGAGGCGGTCCTTGCCCTCGGTGGACTGGTGGCGTGCGATGACGCCGAACAGGTCGAAGAGCACGACGTCGGTCGATGCGGGCACGGTTCACACCTTTCGTACGGTGACGCCGGCGGCGGCCAGGGCGTCGGTCTCCTCCTGCGCGGCGCCCTCGTCGGTGACGACGGCGTGCAGGGCGGCGGCGGGGGCGACGAACGCCAGCGCCGTGCGGGAGAGCTTGGGGGCGTCAGCGACGGCGATGACGCGGCGCGCCGAGGCGATCGCGGCGCGTTTGATCGCGGCGTCGTCCAGGTCGTAGGCGGTCAGGCCGTGCGCGGCGTTCAGTCCGCAACAGCCGATGACCGCGGTGTCGAAGCGCAGGGCGGCCAGCGACGCCTCGGTCAGCGGCCCGGTCAGGGCCAGCTCGCCGGGCCGGGGCCGGCCGCCCGGCACCAGGAGCGTCAGCTGCGGGGCACCACTGAGCGCGTTCACCGCGTGGAGGGACAGCGGCATCACGGTCAGGCGGCGCCGCTCCAGCGCGCGGGCCACTTCCAGGCAGGTGGTGCCGCTGTCGACGACGACGGACTCGCCGTCCGCGATCAGCCCGGCGACCTCGGCGGCGATACGCCGCTTGGCTTCCAGGCCCTCCTGCGCCCGCAGCGCGAAGGGCGGTTCCTCGCCGCGCAGCAGCAGGCTCCTGGCTCCGCCGCGATAGCGCTCGAGGATGCCTTGGTCCGCCAGGACCTCCAGGTCGCGGCGAATGGTCATCTCCGAAGCGCCGGTCAGGTCCGCCAGCTCCGCGACGCCCATCCGGCCGGCCTCGCGCACGGCATCAGTGATCTGCCTCAGTCGCTCTGTGCTGCTCGCCATGCCGCTATAGAACATGATTCATGTCCGATATGCAATCTTCCGAACAGTAAGCATGTTCGTTATGTTCGTTCGCATGGAAAGATCGCTCCGCTCGGGCCGACTGGCCACCTTCGCCTACTTCACCCTCAACGGCTTCCTCATGGGGATGTGGATCGTCCACATCCCGGCCGTCGAAGACCGCGCCGGCATCAGCCACGCGGTCCTCGGCTGGCTCCTGCTGCTGCTCGGCGCCGGCGCCTTCGCCGGCATGCAGCTCGTCGGCCCGCTCACCGACCGCTTCGGCGCCCGCACCGTCGTACCGATCAGCGCGGCCCTGTGCAGCGCGGCCGTGATCCTGCCGGGGCTCGCCACGAGCGCCCTGGCACTGGGCGCGGCGCTGCTGGTCCTCGGCTTCGGCAACGGCTGCCTGGACGTCAGCATGAACGCCCACGCCGTCCAGGTGGAGCGCGGCTACGCACGGCCCGTCATGTCCGCCTTCCACGCCACCTTCTCCATCGGCGGTGTCCTCGCCGCACTGGTGGGCGCCCGCACCCTCAGCTGGGAGACAAGCCCGGCGGCGACCCTGGGCGCCGTGACCCTCTTCGGCCTCGCCGTCGCCGTACTCTGCGCGCCCGCCCTGCTGCGCCGCGAAAGCGACCCGGCCGACCAAGCCGCCACCACCCAAGCCGCCACCACCCGGGCGGCGTCCCGGCGCCGGACACCCCGGCGTATCTGGATACTGGCCGCCCTCGCCCTGATGCTCATGCTCTGCGAAGGCGTCGCCAACGACTGGAGCGTGCTCCACCTGCGCGACACCCTGGACGCACCGGCCGCCACCGCCGCCCTCGCCTACGGCGCCTTCGCCACGGCCATGACCGTGGGCCGCCTGCTCGCCGACCGGGTGGCCGCGCGCCACGGACCGGTGGCCGTCCTGCGCCACGGCGCGTCGGTCGCCGCCGCAGGCATGACGGTGGCCGCGCTGTCCCCCTGGATACCTCTCGCCCTGCTCGGCTGGACCGTGTTCGGGATCGGGCTCTCCGGCTGCATCCCGCAGCTCTTCAGCGCCGCGGGCCACGCCGATCAGGACGCCGCCGGAGCCAACGTCTCCCGCGTGGCGGGCCTCGGCTACCTCGGCATGCTCGCCGGGCCCGCCGTCATCGGACCGCTCACCCACGTCGTCCCGCTCAACCTCACCTTCTTCCTGCCCGTGGCATTCTGCGTCCTGGCCGCCTGCACCGCCGGGATCCTGCGCTCCAAGACCTCCACCGCTACCACCACCATGGAAACCGAGGCGGTATGACCGACATCAGCCGGCGAACCGACCTCGCATCCGCGCGCACGCTCCAGCACTTCACCTTGTACGGCGACGGCGAGACCCTCAGCTGCGCGCGGACGCAGGCGGAAGCACCTGCGCCCGGCGGCCAGGAGAACCCGCCCCTGGCGGTCGTATTCCTGCACGGCGCCGGCACCAGCGACAAGGGCCGCTTCACCGCTCTGATGGCCGACTTCGCCGCACGCGGGCACCAGGCCCTGGCCTTCGACTTCTCCGGACACGGCGACAGTTCCGGCCGGCTCGGCGAGCTGAGTCTGCGGCGCCGGTTCACACAGGCGTGTGCCGTGATCGACCGTCAGGTGCCGACCGGCCGGCGCCTGGTGCTCATCGGCTTCAGCATGAGCGGCCAGACCGTCGCCGACCTCGCCGCGCACTACGGATCACGGGTGGCCGCCATCGGGCTGTGCGCGCCCGCGGTCTACGGGGCCAAGGCCTGGCCCGTGCCCTTCGCCGCCGGATTCACCGAGATCATCCGGGCGCCGGACAGCTGGCGTCGCTCTCCCGCGCTCGATGTCTTCCGCTCCCTGTCCACCCGTGCGGTGCTCGTCACCCCGGCCGTCGACGCGGTGATCCCACCGGCCGTGACCGAGGCCGTCGCCGGAGCCCTGGGCGCTTCGCGCTCGCGTTTCACCCGCCTTGTCCTGCCCGATGCCGATCACCGGCTCGGCCTGTGGTTCGCGACGAACGGCGTGGCGCGCCGCCGCTTCGTCGACACCGTCCTCGACGGCATACGGCACGAACCGTAGGACCGCCGGCGAGCCGTGGTCAGATACGCAGCCAGACCGCCGTGTCCCTCGGTAGCCGGCTCGCCTCGTCCAGGGGGCCGCTGGCCAGCAGGAGGCGGGTGTGGGCGGGGAGTTCGCAGGGTTCGTCGGCGAGATTGACGACGCAGGCCAGGCCGGGCTCGCGTACGAAGGCCAGGACGCCCTCGGCAGCGGGCAGCCAGGTCAGCGCGCCGTCACCCAGGCCCGGTTCGATGCGGCGCAGGCGCACGGCGGCGCGGTAGAGCGTGAGCATGGAGTGCGGGTCCGCGGCCTGGAGGTCGGCGGCGTACGAGGGCCAGCTCTCGGGCTGCGGCAGCCAGGGCCCGGTCATCGAGCCGAAGCCCGCGTGCGGTTCGGCGGCCGTCCAGGGCAGGGGCACCCGGCAGCCGTCGCGGCCGGGGTCGGTGCCGCCTGAGCGGAAGTGCATGGGGTCCTGGATGCGGTCCAGGGGGATGTCGGCCTCGGGCAGGCCCAGCTCGTCGCCCTGGTAGACGTAGACCGCGCCGGGCAGGGCGAGGGCGAGCAGGGCAGCTGCGCGGGCGCGGCGGGTGCCCAGTTCCAGGTCGGTGGGGGTGCCGAAGGCCTTCGTGGTGAAGTCGAAGCCGGTGTCCCGGCGGCCGTAGCGGGTGACCGTGCGGGTCACGTCGTGGTTGCACAGCACCCAGGTGGCGGGGGCGCCGACCGGGGCGTGCTCGGCGAGGGTGGCCTCGATGGAGGCGCGCAGCCGCCGCGGGTCCCAGGGGCAGGAGAGGAAGGAGAAGTTGAAGGCGGTGTGCAGTTCGTCCGGGCGCAGATAGCGGGCGAACCGTTCGGCGTCGGGGAGCCAGACCTCGCCGACGAAGACGGCCGCGTACTCGTCGGCGACGGCCCGCCAGGAGCGGTAGATGTCGTGGAGTTCGTCGCGGTCGATGAAGGGGTGCGGGTCGACGCCTTCGGTGAAGTCGGGCAGGGCGGGGTCCTTGGCGAGCAGGGCCGCGGAGTCGATCCGTACGCCGGCCACGCCCCGCTCGAACCAGAAGCGCAGGACGTCCTCGTGCTCCTGGCGGACCGCCGGGTGGGCCCAGTTCAGGTCGGGCTGCTGGGGTGCGAAGAGGTGGAGGTACCACTCGCCGTCCTCGACACGGGTCCAGGTCGACGCGGTCGCCGAGAACTGCGAGGGCCAGTCGTTGGGCGGGAGTTCGCCGTGTGCCCCGCGGCCGGGGCGGAAGTGGAAGAGGTCGCGTTCGGGGGCGCCGGGGCCCGCGGCCAGGGCTGCCTTGAACCAGGCGTGCTGGTCGGAGACGTGGTTGGGGACGATGTCGACGATGGTGCGGATGCCGAGGGCGCGGGCCTCGGCGATCAGTTTCTCGGCCTCGGCGACGGTGCCGAACGCGGGGTCGATCATGCGGTAGTCGGCGACGTCGTAACCGCCGTCGACCATGGGTGAGAGGTACCACGGGCTGAACCACAGGGCGTCCGCGCCGAGTTCGGCGAGATAGGGCAGCTTGGCGCGGACGCCCGCGAGGTCGCCGGTGCCGTCACCGTCGCCGTCCGCGAAGCTGCGTACGTACACCTGGTAGATGACGGCCGAGCGCCACCAGGAGGCATCGGTCGGGGAGGTGTCTGCCACGTGGGCTTCCTTTCGGGCAGGTGGAACCCCGTCGCCGCGGTGCGTGGGCGGTGGCGGGGTGCGTGCGCGGGACGGGCCCCGGGGTCAGCCCTTGAGGCTGCCTGCGGTCAGGCCGCTCATGATGTTGCGCTGGAAGATCAGGAAGATGATCAGGGTCGGCAGTGAGGCGATGGCCAGGGCGGCCAGGAGCCAGTTCTCGGAGACGCTGGCGGCCAGGGAGTAGATGCCGACGTTGACGGTCTGCTTGCCGGGGTCGGGCAGGGTGAGCATCGGCCAAAGGAAGTCCTTCCAGACCGCGACCACCGCGAAGATCGACACGACGCCGAGGATCGGCCGGGACAGGGGCAGGACCACGGAGCGCAGCGTGCGCAGGGAGGAGGCGCCGTCGATGGCGGCGGCGTCCAGGAGCTCGCGCGGGATGGAGTCGAAGAACCGCTTGAGCAGGAAGATGTTGAAGGCGTTGGTGACCGAGGGGAGCCAGATCGCCCAAGGCGAGTTGATGAGGTTGCGCTCCACGACCGGCACGTCGAGGACGGTCAGGTACTGCGGTACGACCAGGACCGTGGCCGGGATCATGAGGGTGAGCAGCATCGCGCCGAGGATCGCCTTGCCGAACACGGGCCGCAGCTTGGAGAGCGAGTAGGCGGCGGCGACGTCGAAGACCAGCTGGAAGGCGAGCGCCCCGAACGCGTAGTACAGGGTGTTGAACAGGAGTTGCGCCAGGTCCATCACGCCCCAGGCGTCCGCGTAGTTCTGCGGGTGCACGGCGTCGGGGGTCAGGGTGGGCGGTGTCTGCGCGAATTCCTGCGGGGACTTCAGGCCGCTGATGACCATCCAGTACAGCGGGCCGATGAACACCAGGGTGAAGACGATCGTCACCACGGCGAAGGCGGTCCAGTACAGGAACTTGCCGCGCGGGCGGGCCAGTTGGGCCGGGGAGATCAGGGTGCGTGTGCTCATGTCCGTCGTCTCCCCCGGCTAGTCTTCGCTGCCTGCGCGGCTCAGGCGTGCGTACGCCGCCGAGAATCCGGCGAGCAGCACGAGCAGGACCAGGCCGAGTGCCGCCGCGCTGCCGTAGTTGTTGAAGGTGAACGCGTACTGGTAGATGAGGTGGACCACGGTCAGGGTGGCGCCTTCGGGGCCTGCGCCGCCGGTGAGCAGGAACGGCTCCACGAACACCTGCATGGTGGCGATGATCTGCAGGAGCAGCATCAGCGAGAGGATGAGGCGGGTTTGCGGGATGGTGACGTGCCAGATCCTGCGCAGGATGCCCGCGCCGTCCAGCTCGGCCGCCTCGTACAGCTCGCCGGGGATCGACTGCAGCGCGGCCAGGTAGATCAGTGTCGCGCCGCCCATGTTCATCCAGGTGGCGGCGATGACCACGGAGATCATCGCGGTGTCGGTGTCCTGCAGCCAGGCCTGTCCCGGCAGGCCGACGGATTCCAGGATGCGGTTGAACAGGCCGTATCCGGGGTCGTAGAAGTACTTGAAGAGCAGCACCGAGGCCACCGGCGGCAGCATCACCGGAAGGTAGACCAGCAGCCTCAAGTAGCCGCGCCCGTGCCGGAATTCATTGAGCACGAGAGCGACGGCGAAGGGCACGGCGAAGCCGAGGAGCAGCGCCAGGCCGGTGAACAGCAAGGTGTTGCGCCACGCCTGCCAGAACGCCGGGTCGTTGAAGATGTAGGTGAGGTTGGACCAGCCGGCCCAGACCGTCTCGCCGTTCTCGGTCTTCTGGAAGGCCAGGACGAACTCCCTGACCATCGGATACCAGGAGAAGACCGAGAAGCACAGGAGCGCGCCGATGAGGAAGGCGTGGGCGGTGAGGTTGCGCTTGAACGCAGCCATGAACGCGCCGCGTTCGGGGCGCCCGGCCCGGCCGTCCGTCCGCGGGGACGGCCGGGCTTTGTTCCCGGAGTTCTCGGAGAGGACGGGCGCGGACATCACTGGTTGGCCAGTACCTGGTTGACCTGCTGCTCGGCGGTCTTCAGGAGCTTGTCCGCGTCGGCGTCCTCGTTGGTCAGGACGGCCGACATCAGGGTGTCCAGGACCTTGTAGATCTCCTGGGCCTTGGGCGGCTCGGCCTTGCCGGTGACCGGCTTGTCGGTGAAGGCCCCGAAGTTCTCGACGGGCATGGTCGAGCTTGCCTTGCGGGCCTTGTCGTCCTCGGTCTTGCTGCCGCCGGTCCAGAAGTTGGGCTGCGGCAGGCCGACGGGCAGGCCGTCCGCCTTGGTGCGGGCCCAGTCGAACTGGCCCTTGCCGACGGTGAGGAACTTGAAGTTGATCCAGGCGATCGCGGCCTTGATCTGGTCGGGCGAACTGCCCTTCTTGATCATGTAGTCGTTGCCGCCGAAGAGGGTGGCCTTCTGGCCGGGGATCGGGCCCATGCCGAAGTCGTCGTACTTGGCACCGAGATTCTGCACCATGTACGTGATGTCGTCGGGCGCGGCGAGGAACATGCCGAGCTTGTCGGCGGCCATCTGCTTCTGCAGGTCGCCCCACTTCAGGAGCTGTGTCTTGCCCATGCTGTTGTCGTCCCAGCGCATGGCCTTGAGGTTGTCGACGATCTGCCTGCCGGTGTCGTTGTTGAAGGCGGCCTTGGTGCCGTCCTTGCTCACGATGTCGCCACCGAGGCCGTAGGTGGTGGCGGTGAAGTGCCAGCCGCCGTTGTTGCCGGCGCTGTACTCGCCGAAGCCGGACACCCCGTCGCCCAGGGCGGCGATCTTCTTGGCGGCCGTGCGGACCTCGGCCCACGTGGTCGGGGGCGAGTTGGGGTCGAGGCCGGCCTTCTCGAAGAGCTTGCGGTTGATCAGCAGGCCCATCGTGTAGTTGCTGTAGGGCAGGCCGTAGAGCTTGCCGTCCTTCTTCAGGACGTCGAGGACGCCCGGGTCCATGTCGCCGAGGGCCGGGACGGACTTGTTGTTGACGTAGGCGCTGATGTCCTGGGCGCCGTCGTTGTCCAGGACCTGCTGGAGGTCGGTGAAGTAGGTGTAGAAGACGTCCGGTTGGGACTTCGCCTTCAGCATCGCCGTGAAGCGGGGAGGCTCCAGGCAGGGGTCGGTCTGCTTCCCCTTGAGCGTGACGTTCGGGTACTTCTTGTTGAACGCCGCGACGTCCTCCTTCCACTGCTTGAGCTCGGCCTTCTCGGCGGCCGGCGGCATGCAGTCGATGGTGAGCGTCACCTTGGTCTTCGGATCGAGCGGGGCGGCGGCGTTGGCCGCGTTTCCGCTGTTGTCCCCGTCGGAGTCGCCGTCGTCGCTGCTGCTGGTGCCGCAGGCGGCGAGGGCGGTGAGGGCGAGGGCGGAGGCGAGGGCGACCGCGGTGCGGCGGCGGATGCGTGGCAGGTGCGGCATTGCGGAGCTGTGCATGGGTGGACCCCTTTGGACAGCGCCGCCCGCGCGTGGGGACAGGGACGGCATGGCAGGAGCGGAAAGCCCACAGCTGCGCGGACTGTGTGGCGGCGCTCACTTAAGCACTGCCAGCAGAATCGCGCCATATATCGCGCAATGATTGAAATAAATTGACAGTACGTAGGCAGTATCCGCCCTGCGGGGGCGTGACTCCTTGCCGAGATCTCTCCGCGGCTACTCCTGCGGCGGCTGCCCCGTCGAGCCGCGCACCACAAGCTCCGGCTCGAAGAGCAGTTCCTCGGTGGGCACCGCGCTCCCCCCGATCTTCAAGGTGAGGATCTCGACCGCGGCGCGCCCCATGGCCTCGATGGGCTGGCGCACCGTGGTCAGCGGGGGTTCGGTGCAGGTCATGAACGCCGAGTCGTCATAGCCGACCACCGACACGTCGCGCGGGACGCCAAGACCCCGCCGGCGCGCGGCGCGCACCGCGCCCAGGGCGAGGGGGTCGCTCGCGCAGACGATGCCGGTGACCCCGGCGTCCAGGAGCCGCGCGGCGGCGGCCTGACCCCCTTCGATCGAGAACATCCCCCGCGCGACGTGCTCTTCGGGCAGGGTGCCGCCGGCCTGCTCGGCGAGCGCGCGGGCCGCGACGAGCTTGCGCTGCGACGGCATGTGGTCGGCGGGCCCGAGCACCAGGCCGATGCGGCGGTGACCGAGCGAGGAGAGATGGCGCCAGGCCTGCTCCACCGCGACCGCGTCGTCACAGGACACCGCAGGAAATCCGAGCCGCTCGATGGCCGCGTTGACCAAAACCACCGGGATCTTGCGCGCCGAGAGCCGCTTGTAGTGCTCGTGCGGGGCGTCCGCCTGCGCGTACAGACCGCCGGCGAACACGACGCCGGACACCTGCTGTTGCAGCAGCAACTCGACGTAGTCCTCCTCGGAGACGCCGCCCTTGGTCTGGGTGCACAGCACCGGGGTAAGACCCTGCTGGGCGAGCGCGCTGCCGATCACTTCCGCGAAGGCCGGGAAGATCGGGTTCTGCAGCTCGGGCAGCACAAGCCCCACGAGTCGGGCCCGCTCGCCGCGCAGCTGCGTCGGCCGTTCGTACCCCAGGACGTCCAGGGCCGAGAGCACGGACTGCCGGGTCGCATCGGAGACCCCGGGCTTGTTGTTGAGCACCCGGCTGACCGTGGCCTCGCTGACCCCGACCTTCCGCGCCACCTGAGCAAGTCGTCGCGTCATGAGCGCAAGAATAGCGCAACCTTTGCGTTTGTTTGCGCGCTTGCTGAATCCGTTCGGGATCGCCCCCGCGCGACGAACCGACCACGGCCAACTCGCCGCCGCGCGCGAGCACGAGCTCTACGAGACGGTCAAGGAGTTCCGTCGCGTGGCCGGTGCCGCCATCGGCAACGCACGCTGAGCGCTGCCGGGGCCCGAACGGGTGAGGGCGGATCGATTCGGCGGCGGAACCCGGGCAATTCGGGTACCTCTGCTGGTCAGAACGGGAATGCGGGATGCATTCACGTGCCGTTCCCAGCAGAGGAAAGCGATCCATGCGTCTTCATCACACACTGGCCGCCGCGGCCGGTGCCGCCGTGCTGATCCTGACCGTCCCCGGCTCCGCGTACGCGGCCGAGGGCGACTTCGAATACACCTACGTCAACCTCGACTCGGACCAGGAGGGGCGGGTCACCCTGCACGACCCGGCCGGCGGAGAGTGCATCACGCTCCCCGAGGCGGCTCAGGAGTACAGCCAGCCACCCGCCCACTCCCCCAGGAACCGCACCGGCTCCTACGCGATCGCCTTCACGAACGCCGACTGCACCGGCGACCGGTTCACGATGCGCCCGGCGACCGGTGGCGCGAGCGAGCGGTTGAAGTTCCGGTCGGTGCTGTTCTCCTGATCCCCGGCAGCACCGTCGGCCGCCTCAAGCCGCCTGCCGTCTCCGACTGCCGCCCGCCCGGCCCCCTGCTCAGGCCTTGCGGGCGAGCAGATGGATCGCCTTGAACTGCCGTCGGTCGGCGGGCTGAGGCTCGCGGACCATCCGGGCCACCTCGGCCAATCCGGCCTCGCGCAGCATCGCGGCGAGGTGATCGGGCCACCACCGGTAGGCCGGCGCGACCGCGTGATCGAAGACCTGCGTCGGATGAGCCGCGTCCTCGCTCGCCGAGAAGCCGATCAGCAGATGGCCGCCGGGCGCGAGCACACGATGGAACTCCGCGAAAATGACCGGGAGTTCGTGCGGCGGCGTATGGATGACGGACCACCGCGAGAGCACGCCGGCCAGCGCGCCGTCAGCGATGTCCAGCGCGGTCATCGAACCCACGTCGAACCTCAGATCCGGACAGGCCTCCCGCGCCAACTCGATCATCGAAGGAGAGGCGTCGACGCCGAACGCCGACAGCCCCAGCTGGTGGAGATACGCGGTGACATGACCGGGCCCGCAGCCCAGGTCCGCGACCTGGCCTCCCCCACCCGCAGTGACGGCCTCGGCAAAAGCGCCCAGGAAGGCACGGTCCAGCGGGGTGTCGCGCAGCGAGTCGCGGAACAACTGCTCGTAGGTGACGGCAGCGGCGTCGTAGGCCTCGCGGGTGGCAGTGAGGGCATCGTGTTCGACCATGCCCGCGAGCGTAGCTGCCGGGTTCCGACATGGGCGAGAGCACTCAGGGAACGCGGGCGACCGCGACGTAGAAGCCGCTCAACTCGGCCTGGGGAGCCGGGGTTTCCTTGTACCAGTGCGTCGCCGTCACCAGGCCGGGATCGACCAGTTCCAGTCCCTCGAAGAAGCGCTCGACCTCTTCGCGGCGGCGCATCCGCAAGGGCACCTGGCCCTTCTTGTAGGTGTCGGTGACCGAATCCGCGAGATCGGGGTGCTCGTCGGTGGTGCCGTGGGAGAGGACCAGATAGCTGCCGGACGGCAGCGCGTTCACCAGGGTGCGCGTGAGGCCGTAGGGGTCCTCTTCGTCGGTGATGAAGTGCATCAGGGCGATGAGGGAGAGCGCGATGGGCCGGTCGAAGTCCAGGAGTTCGCGGGCGTGGTCGAGGATGGCCGCGGGACGGCGCACATCGGCCTGTACGTAGTCCGTGGCACCTTCCGGGGTGCTGACCAGCAGGGCTTCGGCGTGCCGCAGGACGATGGGGTCGTTGTCGGCGTACACGACCCGGCAGCTGGGGGCGATCGCCTGGACGATCTGGTGGAGGTTCGGTGCGGTGGGAATGCCGGTGCCGATGTCGAGGAACTGCCTGACACCGTTGTCAGCCAGCCAGGCGGCGGCGCGCTGCATGAAGGCCCGGTTCCGGGCCGCGTTCGCCCGCGCCTCGGGCGGCAGCTTCTCGCCCATTTCCTGATCGACGAGGTAGTTGTCCTTGCCGCCCAGAAGCCAGTCGTAGACACGCGCAGGGTGCGGCTTGCTGGTGTCGATGAGGGCGTTGGGGTCTTCTGCATTCATCGGTGGCTCCACTACGTGTCTGACCGTGTTCAGTGCGCGGCGGGCGAGGTGTGCGCCCCGCCCCGGCCTGCAAGGATCTTCCGACCCTACAGGGCCAGGGGTCAACTGTTGTGCCTGGTGAGGGAGTTCGTAGCGGTCACGTCCGGAGCCGTTGCTACAGCTGGCGGAGGTGGTCGCGCAGACTGCGGGCGGCCTGTGCCATCAGTGCGTCGGCGCCGGGCTGCGCGCCGGCGGGCACGAGGGACTCGGTCAGGACGGCGATCGCGAAGGACTGCCCGTCGGAGTGCTCGACGACGCCGATCTCGTGGCGGAGATTGAGCAGGGTTCCGGTCTTGGACGACCAGGTGCTTGCGTCGGAGCTGAAGTCCGGGGTCAGCCGGTGGCGCAGCACGTTGTGGGCCATGAGGTCGCGCAGCCGCTCGGCCACATCCGGGTGGATCTTCGACGGCGTCCACAGGGCCTGCAGCAGGTCGACATAGGTGCGGGCACTGCCGGTGTTGGCGCGGGTGGTGTCGAGCTGGGGCACCCGGTGTCCCCGTCCGCTGGTGCCGGCGTCGATGGCCAGGGCGTGGGCGAGATGGACCTGGTCGGCGTCGAAGCGCTCCACGGGGGTGTCGGACAGCTCGTCCACGTGGTGCCGGACGGTGATGCCGCGGATGTCCAGCTCGTGGAGGATGGCGGAGACCTCGGCGGGCGGGGTGAGCTCGAACAGCGCGTCGGCGGCCATGCCGTCACTGAGGCAGACACTCAGGTAGAGCAGGTCGTCGATCGCGATCCGGGCGGGGTGGCGGAAGCGGCTCAGGCCGGTGGGTCCCGGCGTGGTGACCCGTCCGGGCTGCACCTCGAGCATGGTGGCCCCGTCGAGCTCGCCCCGCCGGATGCGCTCGACCGTCGCGAGCGCGAGCGGCACCTTGACCAGGGAGGCGGACGGCAGGTGGGTGTCCGCCTCGATCCCCAGCTCGTCGCCCGTGTGCAGGTCCCGCACGAGCAGGCAGCCGTGCAGGCCGCCGTCGCTCAACTGCCCGCGTATGTCGCGCAGCAGGGCCTCGGTGTTCGTTCCGCTGTGCATGCCGGCGTGTGAGCCGCCATGTATGCCGCCGTATGCGCCGTCGTATGCGCCGCCGCCCATGGTGCCGTTCATGCGGCTGTTCCTTCCGTGGTCCCGGCCGGGGCGTCCGCGCCCAGGCAGCGGGCGATGGCCTCGCCCAGGCGCGCTTCGATGGGCTGCGGATTGCCGTCCGCGGCGGCGGCCAGGGCGAACCCCCGGCCGAGGGCGATCTCGCCGATGGGCCGCCAGGTCAGGGCGAGTTCCCCGGCCTGTGCGCGGGAGCACAGCAGCAGGTCGCCCGAGCACAGGACCTCGGCCGCCGCGCTCGTCAGGTCGGTGGCGGCGACGAGTTGCGCGGGGCGCAGGCCCACCGCGTCGCGCAGCCGCGTCAGCGGATCGCGGATGTGCGGCACGTCGTCCTCCGGCTGGATCCACACACGGCGGGCCGGTCCTGCCGAGGCGCGGCCCACCCGCAGCGTCTCCAGGTAGACGCGCTGCGCGCACGGATCCCTCGCACCGGCGAGGCCGAGCGGCACGGACCACGCCGCCTCGTCCGCGGGCACCGCGAGCAGGGCGGCGCGCACCTGCTGGGCGCGCAGCAGTTCCCTGCGCTGCGTCGGCGTCGCGGCCCGCAGGTCGAGCGTGATGCCGTGCCCGCGGGCCTCGGCGACGAGGCGGGCGAGACCGGCCGTGGAGCAGATGCCGGGCACCGCGAGCCGCCACGGCTTGCGCTTGACGGCTTCGGACTCGTCGAGGAGCACATCGGCGGCCTGTACGAGCTGCCGGGCAGTCGGCAGCATGTCCCGCCCGAAGGGCGTCAGGACGGCACGCCTCGACGTGCGCTCGAACAGCGGCTCACCGAAGCGTTCTTCCAGCGCGGCAACCCGGCGGCTCGCCACCGACTGGGACATCCGGGCCGCTGCCGCTCCGTCGGTGAAACTGCCGTACTGGCTGACGCTGACGAACGCGCGACACGCTCCCACCAGATCCACGCCCCGAACCCTATGCCAGATCAGCATGGAATCGCGCATGAGCGTATTGGACCGCATACGTACCCCGGGGCGAGGGTGGCTCTGGCACTCACACCCACGTACCGGGACGGAGCCGTGCCGCCCCGTCCCCCATGCGCCCTGCCCTGAGGGCGCCCTGGAGGTCTGGCCCATGAAACACACCCGTGCCCGCCGTACCGCTCTCGGTGCACTTGCCACGTTCTGCCTGGTCCCGCTCATGGCCTGCGCGGAGGGCGACGACTCCGCACGCTCGTCGTCCCCGTCCGCGGCGACCACGAAGTCCGCAGGCACCGGGCAGCCCGCGGACGCGGCGAAGCCGTCCGCCCGCGGTTTCAAGAAGCTGGAGCGCGAGTTCGACGCGCGCCTGGGCGTCTACGCCATCGACACCGGGACCGGGCGCGAGGTGGCCTACAACGCCGGTGAGCGCTTCGCCTACAACTCCACCTTCAAGGCGCTGGCCGCCGGAGCCGTGCTCGACAAGTACTCCCTGAGCGGCCTCGATCGTAAGGTCACGTACTCCAAGGACGATCTGGTCCCCAACTCGCCGGTGACCGAGAAGCACGTCAAGACCGGCATGACGCTGGGCGAACTGTGTGACGCGGCCGTCCGCTACAGCGACAACACCGCGGCCAACCTGCTCTTCGACAAGCTCGGCGGCCCCAAGGGCCTGGACGCCGCCCTGGAGGATCTGGGCGACGACGTCACGCAAATGGACCGCATCGAGCCCGACTTGAGCAGTTGGGTGCCGGGCGAGAAGCGGGACACGAGCACGCCGCGGGCGCTGGCCGAGGACCTGCGCGCGTTCGTCCTCGGAGACGTCCTGGGCAAGGGCGAACGCGCGCAGCTGACCAAGTGGCTGCGGACCAACACCACCGGGGATCACACCATCAGGGCCGGTGTGCCCGAGAACTGGGTGGTCGGCGACAAGACAGGAACCGGCACCTACTACGGCGCCCGCAACGACATCGCCGTGGTGTGGCCCCCCGACGGCGCCCCCATCGTGCTGGCGATCTTGTCCAACCGCGCGAAGAGGGACGCCGAGCCCGACGACAAGCTGATCGCCGAAGCGGCCTCGGTGGCCGTCGACTCGCTGTCGTAGCGCGTCGCACCTCCCATGGGCGCGCCAGTCCCTCGCCTCGTGCACCGGAGCCAACGAGTGCTCGGCGCGCCCCGCTCCCGAACCCCCCGCTGCCCGAACCGAGACGCACGTACACCCCGTACAAGGAGCCCTTGATGACGGATGACGCACCGTTCACCGGACCCGGCCGCAGACCCGCGAGGAAGACCCCCCGCGTGCTGATCGCGGCGGGCCTGGCCCTCGCGCTCGCCGCAGGCGTCGGGTACGCGGCCGAGCTCGGTCCCTTCGATCCCGGTCCGCCGATACCCGACCCGGAGGCGACGAAGCAGGCGCGCGCCTTCCTGGCCGACTGGGAGGCGGGCCGCATGTCGCGGGCGGCGGCGCTGACCTCGCGCCCCGAGGAGGCGGAGCGAGTCCTGAAGAGCTTCACCGCCGGGCTCGACATCAGCGAACCGACCCTGACGGCGGGGGCGGTCACGGCCGGCGACGACGGCACCGTGACCCTGGCCTTCACCGCCAAGATGCCCGTCACCGAGCTGGGCACCTGGAGCTATGCCTCGGCCCTGCCGCTGCGCAAACAGGACGACGGCGCCTGGAAGGTGGACTGGGCACTGTCCCTCGTGCACCCGAAGCTGAGCAGCACGCACAAGTTCCGTCTGGAGCGGGAGGACTCCGCCGGGCCCGAGATCAACGACCGCGACGGTAACGCCTTGTCCGGCGCGACGCACCCCTCCCTCAGCCCGCTCATCCCTCAGATCGCCAGGGACAGCGGTGCCGGACCGCGCGGCGCGGTCCAACTCGTCGACCGGTCCACCGGTGACGTCACGAGTACGGAGGCCTCCTTCGGCAAGAAGTCCGACCGCCCGGCCGACAAGCCGGTGGCCACCACCCTCGATGCCACCTGGCAATCGGCTGCCGAGAAGGCACTCGCCGCCGAGGCCGACGGCAAGGATGCCGCTCTCGTCGCCCTGCGGATCGACGACGGGGAGATCCTGGCCGTCGCCAACTCCCCCTCCTCGGGCTTCAACCGAGCCGTCTCGGGCACCTACGCGCCCGGCTCCACCTGGAAGATCGTCACCACCAGCGCGCTGCTGCTCAAGGACGCGGTCGCGCCAGGCGATGTCGTGGACTGCCCCAAGTACCTCACCGTCGGCAAGCGGTTCCAGAACGTCGAGGCCTCCGAACACCGCGACGCCACCTTCAAGAAGGACTTCACCGCCTCGTGCAACACCGCGTTCATCGGGCTGCGCGACAAGGTGGGCGATCAGGAGCTGGGGGACGTCGCCGGCAAGTACTTCGGGGTCGGGCAGAAGTGGAACGTCGGCATTCCCTCGTACGACGGGTCGGTTCCCGTTCCTCGCGACCAGACCGAGAAGGCCGCATCGATGATCGGGCAGGGCAGGGTGCAGGCCAACCCGCTGATCATGGCGTCCGTCACCGCGACGGCGGTGTCCGGCACCTTCCGCCAGCCCACCCTCACCGGCGCGGCCAAGGACACGACCACGACCACCCCGCTGCCGCGCGAAGTCGTCACGCAGCTGCGTGAGTTGATGCGCGCCACGGTGACCGAGGGCACGGCAAGCGTCCTGGCCGATCTGCCCGGCGCCGTGGGGGCGAAGACCGGCACCGCCGAGGTCTCCGAGGACGCCCCCAACAACGGCTGGTTCGTCGCGCACCGCGGCAATGTCGCCGTGGCCTGCGTCGTCGAGAAGGGCGTCACCGGCGGCGCCTCCGCCGGGCCCGTGGTGCGCAGCCTCCTGGGCTCGGTCCCGGACGACGCCTCCTGACACCCCCTTCCGACGCCCCCCTTCCGACACCCCTCCGATTCGAAAACCAGTGGCATTCCGTCACTGGCCCCTCGTAGCTTGTCCGTTCGTGACTCATGATCCGAAAGCGCTCCCTGCGCGGCTCGCCGGCGATCACCACAGACCCGGACCCGGAACCGGTCGACGCGGGGCAGCGGGCGGGCGGCGATGACCGAACGATTGGTGGCGCCGCCCAAGGCCGCCAAAGAGGGAATCTTCTCCCGCAAGTACGCGGCGGCGACGGCCACCTTCGCGGCGGTGATGTTCCTGACCGGGTTCGCCGCGCTCGCGGTGGTGCCCACCCTGCCCGCGGCGGCGCAGGGCCTGGACGGGGTGGCCCTCTATCCGCTGGTGGCGGGCAGCTTCGTCGCCGCGAGCCTGCTGGGCGGGGTGCTCGGCGGCAGTTGGTCGGACCGCGCCGGGGCGAGCCGCCCGCTGGCGGCGGGTGTCGCCCTGTCGGTGGCCACCCTGCTGATCTCGGCCACCAGCACCACCATCTGGCAGCTGGCGGCCGGACGGTTCCTGGACGGGGTGTCGGCCGGCCTGGTCGCGGTGGCGATCAACACCGCCATCGCCCAGGACTATCCCGACCGTCTGCGGCCGCGCGCCCTGTCGCTCATGAGCACCTGCTGGATCATCCCCTCACTGGCCGGACCGCCGCTTGCGGGCCTGGTGTCCGCCTGGTGGTCCTGGCGCGCGGTGTTCTTCGGCCTGGCCGCCCTGACGCTGCTCCCGGCGCTCGCGGTCGTGGTGGTGCTGCGCGGCCGTGCCCGGCAGGCCGAGGCCGCCCGGCAGGAGGGCAGCGTCCCCCTGAAGCAGGACAGGGCGCCGCGCCCCGCGCTGCTGGTCGCCGTCGCGGTCAGCCTGGGCGCCGCGTTCGCGCAGTACGGGGTCTCCGGCGGCCGGGACCCGCGGCATCTGCTGTGCGCGGCGGGCGGCTTCGCGCTCCTGGTGGTGTTCGCGCCCCGGCTGCTGCCCTCCGGCACCTGGCGCGCGGCGCGCGGACTGCCCGCCACGGTGCTGCTGCGCGGTCTGTCCTCAGGGGCGTTCTTCACCCTGGAGGCCTTCGTGCCGCTGTTCCTCGACACCGAGCGGCACGTGCCCGCCGCGGCGACCGGCCTGGCGTTCACGGGCGCCGCCATTGCCTGGGCCGGCTCGTCCTGGGTCCAAGGCCATCTTCTTGATCACTGGCCCCGGCACCGCCTGGTCGTCGTGGGCTCGGTGATCCTCGCGGCGGCGGTGGCGATCGCGGCCGCCGGGACGCTGCCCGCGATGCCCGCGCTCACCGCGGCGTCGGCCCTTGTCGTCGCGGCGGTCGGCATGGGCCTGGTGGCTCCGGCGCTCACCCTGCTCTCGCTCTCGCACAGCCCGGCCGGTCTGCAGGGCCAGGCCGGCAGCGCGATGCAGACCAACCAGAATCTGGGCCAGATCACGATCATGGCCCTGTCCTCCGCACTGTTCGCCGGGCTCGGCGCCGCCTCGACCGGCACGGCCGGCTACGCCGCCGCCTTCGGCCTCCTCCTGGTGCCGAGCGCGCTGGCGGCCCTGCTGGCCGTCCGAGCGCGCGGCACGTAGCGCGGCACGTGAGGAGCGTCCGCCGGAGCCCGCGGCCCGAGACGCGGGGCGCGGGGCGGGGGGTGCGGGGCGCGGGGTGCGAGGCGCGGGCCTCAGGAGTCCCGGCATTCCACGTGGCCCCAGCCGCTCGCGTTCTTCGCGATCTTCTCTCCGGCGGCGTAGGGCTTCTGGCACTGGCAGCGGCCGGGGAACTTGGCCTTGATCACACCGCCCGAACTCCCCTTGCCCGAACGCGCGGTGGAGCTCTTGCCCGCCCCCGCCGCCGAGCTCTTGCGCGGCCGGGAGGCGGGCGCGGCCGTCATGCGCTCGGGGCGCGGCTCCGGGATCGCGAGCGTCCCGTGGGCGGTGCCGGCGGGCTGCTGCGTCGTGGCGGCGTCACTGGCCGCGACGTCGGCGATCGCGTTGAGGTGGTCGCCGTCCACCTGGTGGGCCGCGACGTGCCGGAAGGTCACCGCACGGCCCTGCAGAAGCGCGTCGATACGGACGACGAGCTCCTTGTTGGCCACCGGCTTCTTCGCCGCGGTCAGCCAGCCGTTGCGCTTCCAGGACGCGATCCACTTGGTGACCGCGTTCATCGCGTACTGGCTGTCCATGCGGACCTCGAGCGGCAGGGCTGGGTCGGTGGACTCCAACAGCTCGGCCAGCGCGGTCAGTTCCGCGACATTGTTGGTCGTGTCGCCGAGCGGACCGGCCTCCCAGCGCTGCGGGCGCTCGTCGGCATCGGCGACCACCCAGGCCCAGGCCGCGGGGCCGGGGTTCTTCTTCGCGGCTCCGTCACAGGCGGCGATGATCAAGTCAGACATCCCTCGATGATGCCAGCCCACGGCGGACTCGAAGGCCACCGCCCCTCCGGCACTCGAACGCCACCGCCCGTCCTGCTCTCGATGCCACCGCCTCCGCCGACTCCCGAAGGCCACCGCCCGCCCGGCTCCCGGAGCCACCGCCTCCGCTAACTCCCGTAGGTCACCGCCCCGGCTCCCGGAGCCACCACCCGTCCTGCTCGCGAAGGCCACCACTCCCCCGACCTCCCGAAGCCACCACCCGCCCAGCTCCCGAAGCCCACCCTCCTCCGCCGACCGAAGGCCACCACCCTCCACCCACCGAAGGCCACCGCCCTCCCCGACCGAAGAGACCTGCACCCTGCGGCAGCGGCCGGGAGGCCCGCGCGGTTCTACGCCGCGTCGGCGTCCAGCGCCGGGGCGATGACGGCGAAGGCCCGGTCGGTCAGCTGCGCGGGATCCTCGGCGCCGTCACTGTCGCTCCACCGCTGCAGCACGGCGTCGAAGGCGGACAGCGCCATCGCGGCGGCCAGCCGCGGGTACATGTCCGCGCCCGCGTCGCGGCCGAGGCGCCGCGCCACCTCGCCCGTCAGATCGTCGCTCCACTGCGCCTGGCGCTCCAGGAAGCGTGCGCGCAGGGCGGGCGTACGCAAGATCAGCTGGACCACGGGCAGCACCCGCTCGGAATGGTCGCCGCAGGCGGCGATGGGCACCCACACCGCGTGCCGCAGCGCCACGGAGGGCAGCTCCCCGTCGGGGCGGGCGGCAAGCTCCGCGTGGATGCCGACGCCCATGTCGGCCAGGAACTGGACGACCACGTCCTCCTTGGACGCGAAGTAGCGGAAGAACGTCCGCCGGGAGACGCCGGCGGTGGTCACGATCTCGTCGATGGTGACCGCGTCGAAGCCCTTCCGGGCGAGAAGTTGCAGCGCCGCCTCGGTCAACTCGCTCGAAACGAGCTGCCGTTTGCGCTCGGCCATGGTCACTTCGGGGCGGGAACTCACCGGCCCATAGTACACATCGGAGTACACGCCATGCCTTGCGTGGCACTCAGGATCCTCTTGACACTGAGTGCCACGAGCGACAACATGTGCCGCATGACGCAGCAACAGAGCTGGACAGCCGAGCAGATACCGGACCAGAGCGGACGGGTCTTCGTCGTCACCGGAGCCAACAGCGGACTCGGTCTCGCGACCACCCGAGCGCTCGCCCGTCGGGGCGGGCACGTGATCCTGGCCGTACGCGACGAGGAGAAGGGCCGCCGCGCGGTCACGGAGATCACCGCCGGACAGCTGGAGGCGAGCTTGGAGGTGCGCCGCCTCGACCTGGCCGACCTCGAATCCGTCCGCGCCTTCGCCGATCAGCTGCACGCGGAGCATCCGCGCCTCGACGTGCTCATCAACAACGCGGGCGTGATGGCGCCGCCCCGCACGCTCAGTGCGCAGGGCCACGAGTTGCAGTTCGCCTGCAACCACCTCGGCCACTTCGCGCTCACCGGCCTGCTGCTCGATCTGCTCGGCGCGGGGGGCAGGCCGCGCGTGGTGACGGTGAGTTCGGTCAACCACAAACAGGCGCAGATCCGCTTCGACGACCTCGCCGACGAGCGCCGCTACAAGCCCATGGGCTTCTACAACCAGTCGAAGCTCGCCAACGCCGTCTTCGGATGGGAGCTCCACCGCCGCCTGACGCACTCCGGCAGCCCGGTGCGCAGCGTGCTCGCCCACCCCGGCTACACCGCCACCAACCTCCAGTGGGGCACGCCGACAGGCCTGTGGCAGCTGGTGTTCGGCCGCATCGGCAGTCCGCTGCTCGCCCAGCGCCCGGCCGACGGCGCACTTCCCCAGCTGTACGCGGCGACCGATCCGACGGTCGAGAGCGGCCAGTTCATCGGCCCGGGCGGCATGGCCGAACTGCGCGGCGCCCCGACGCGCGTAACGCTTGCCCCCGTGGCGAAGGACGCCGAAACGAGCCGCCGCCTGTGGGAACTGTCGGAGCAACTGACCGACGTACGGTTCGCGTTCCCGGCCGCAGTCTGAAGGCGCTGTCGGAGAGTCGCCGCCTGAGGCGCCGTCGGAGTCAGCGCGCGACGGGCTTGGCCAACTCCCAGGTCTGGACGGCGTAGTCACGGGTCATGCCGTGGCGTTCGTACAGAGCGAGCGCTCCGGTGCTGTTGTCGGTGTCGACGCCGAGGCCGATCCGGTCACGGCCGAGGGCCGCGTAATGACCGAAGGCGTGCCGCAGGAGATGGCTGCCCAGGCCCCGGCCGCGGGCCTGGCGCAGCACACCGATGCTGCCGATCCAGGCCATCGACGTGCGGTCGTTGCGGGTGTGCAGCACCGCGGCGTCCCCGACGCCGTCGACATGCGCGATCCACATCAGGGACCAGTCGGCGTGTTCGGCGTCGATGTCGTTCAACCACTGCTCGTACGTGCGCGGGCAAAAGTCGAAGTGCTCGGCGAAGGTGTCCTGGAGCAGCGCATGGGCGCGTCGGCGGTCCGACTCGTCCAGACACGCTCGCAGCGTCACGCCGGGCGGCGGTTCCGGCAACCGGTCCGCGGCGGTGGACAGCGGGCGGACCATCGCGTTGTAGCGCCGCACCGGGGTCCAGCCCCGTTCGCGCATCACGCGCGGATCCAAGGTCGGCGCGATGTTGAGCTCCAGGTGCACCACCGCCCGGTCCGCTCCGTTGGCGGCGGCCGCCCCGGCGGTGCGTGCCTCCATCAGGTCGAGGAGGTACTGGGACGCCAGGGGCCGATCGGGCAGCGTGTAGTACTCCGCGTCGATCCGCTCGCCGCCGGACTCGTCCCACAGCAGGCCGTACGCGATCAGCCGGTCACCGTCGAACAGCAGCCAGGAGTCGTGCTCCAGGTCCACTTCGGGGTGCTTCAAGTCGGCCTGGATGTCGCAGAGATCGGTGTCGGCACGGCCGATCTCCAGCACGTCGATCTCACTGAGCAGCGCGCACACCGCCGCCGCGTCGTCGAATGTCGCGGGGCGCACGGTCAGACCGGGCGGAAGGGCGGTGGGCGTGGTCATGAGCCCACTCTCCGATGCCGGGCATCCGGCTCGCAACGGACTTTTTCCGGGCCGCGCCGGGGGTGCAAGGGCGTCCCCCGGCGCGGCGGGGGCCCCGGGGGGGAACCCCGGGGCGGGGGGGGGTGATGGGGAGGTAAAAGAAACGCGCGGCGGGG
>NZ_JBSGSG010000018.1:94079-106660 GCF_053606765.1 Streptomyces sp. NPDC055189 | reverse complement strand
GGCCGTGACAAGCCCCCAAACCTCCTTGGCCGGCAAACGGGCTCCAACGTGATTTTACCGGCCCCCCGCGGGGGGTGCACGCCCCCCCCCGGGCGCGGCGGGGCCAGCTGGGTGAACCAGCTGGCCGGATCGGGTAGATCGGCTAGATACCGAACGGCGCGGCGTAGCGCACCGTGCCGCCGGGCAGCGGGTGATCGGCGTCGAGTGCCAGGGCCATCATGGCCTCGTCCGGGACGTCGATGCTGATGCCGATGCCGTACGCCGAGGCACGGGTGAAGCCGAAGCGCGGGTAGTACGCAGGATGCCCGAGGACGGTGACGAAGTGCTCGTCCTTGTCCCTGGCGGCGTCGAGCGCGGCACGGATGGCCGCGGAGCCGGCGCCGGTCTTCTGGTACTCGGGAAGTACCGCGACGGGGGCCAGGCACAGGGCCGGGGCGTCGCCGATGTGGCAGCGGGTCAGCAGCGCGTGTCCGACGAGCTTGCCGTCCTGGTCGGTGGTGACGATCGAAAGACCGTCGATCCACGCGGTGTCGGCGCGCAGCGCGTCGACGAGGTCGGCCTCCGACGGGGTATCGAACGCGGCGACGACGATGGCGCGGACGGCGGGGATGTCAGCGCTGGTCTCGGCGCGCGTGATCCAGGTGTTGGTCATGGTGGACGCTGGTCCTGTTCATGGTGGGTTCGTGTGGGTGGCGCCCCGCGAGCTCACGCTCCCAGCGAGGGCAGATCCGGCTGAGGTCAGGCCACGGCCCGGAACGTGAGGAGGGTCCGGGCGGTGCGCATGGCAGTGGCCTTGAGCGCGGTCATCAGCCCCACCTCCCAACTTCCTCGATCCGATCCGGGTCACACATGAACGCCACGGATCGTATCATCCTGCCGATTTCCGGCGTGATCGATGATGCGTCGCGGAATGCCTGCGGGGCGCACGCACCGGAAGCAAGCGGGAGCGACAGGAGGCACCCGCCCCTCCACCGCACTCAGGAGAAGATCGCGTGGACCTGGTCGACCGCCTCCGGCCCATAGCCGACGACGCCCACCGGAACCGCCCCGTCGATCGCCTCGATGATGCGCCCGGCCCACACCGGCCCGAACCCGCCGCACAGTTCGATCAGTTGCACTCCCTCGCCGACCAGACGGCGCGCGGCTTCGATGCCGTCCTCCGGCTTCGCCACCCCCACAAGCACCGTCCGGCACTGCCCGGTGTCGACGACATTCACGTCACCACCTGCGTCGCTGCCTGCCGCGGTGTAGATGAAACCCCAACTGGTGAGCGCCATGAACGTATCCCCCCTCAATTCCGGTCACCCGGATCGGCCGTCAAGGTCATCGCCATCCAAGCACTCACCCATGGGGCCACCCAAGCGGTCGGCGGGATATCCGACCCCTTGCATGTTCTATGCCATACCCCATAAGTTACCGAGCAGTATCCCGCGGCCCGGCGCCGCCCGACCTCCGAGGCGGTGAGCACATGAGCCCTCGCAAGAGCGACAGCCGTGAGCGGATGGTGCTCAGCGCCGCCGCACTGCTGCGCGAGTACGGGGCCAGCGCGACGAGCATCGACCGCGTACTCGCCCACAGCGGTGCTCCCCGCGGCTCCGTCTACCACCACTTCCCCGGCGGTCGGGCCCAGTTGATCGACGAGGCGGTGGCCCTCGCCGGCGATTTCATCGGCGGCCTGATCGAAACCGGCGCGCGGGCCGACGACCCGCTGGATGCGGTCGACGCCTTCTTCAGGCTGTGGCGCGACCGGCTCGTCGAGAGCGACTTCCGCGTCGGCTGCCCCATCGTCGCGGTGGCCGTGGAAACCAACGACGACGCCCCGCAGCTCGCCCGCTCCGCGGCCACGGTCTTCGCCGCGTGGAGGGAGGCGCTCGCCGCCCTGCTCACCCGGCACGGCCTGCCCGTGGAGCGGGGGGAGAGGCTGGCCGCCTTCATCATCGCCGCCGTGGAGGGCGCGGTGATCATGTGCCGGGCCGAGCGCGGCACCGCCCCGCTGGACGCGGCCGCCGCCGAGATCCGCGAACTCCTCGTACACGCACTGCCCGACCGGCCCACCCCTGATCACGACGCACGTCAGTAATCCGCCCCACCTGGACACGACGCACGTCGGCAACTCGTACCACCCCTGACCACGCCACACATCAGAAACCCACCCATCCCCCCCAGCCCACTTCACCCGAGGGAGCCACCGTGCCCACACTCGACCGCCAGGACAACGTCTTCATCCTCGATATCGGGGACGGCGAGAACCGCTTCCACCCCGACTGGCTCGCCGCCGTCGACGCGGCGCTGACCGAGGTGGAGAAGGCCGAGGGGCCCCGCGCCCTGGTCACCGCAGCGAAGGGAAAGTTCTTCTCCAACGGCCTCGACCTGGACTGGCTCTTCGCCCACGCCGACCGGCACCAGGAGTACGTCACCACCGTCCACGGCCTCCTGGCCCGGACGCTGTCCCTGCCGGTCGTCACCGTGGCCGCACTGCAGGGGCACACCTTCGCGGCCGGGGCGATGCTCTCCCTGGCCCATGACTTCCGCGTGATGCGCGCCGACCGCGGCTACTGGTGCCTGCCCGAGGCCGACATCAACATCCCCTTCACTCCCGGCATGTCCGCGCTGATCCAGGCCCGGCTGACCCCGCAGACCGCGCACGAGGCCATGACGACCGCCCGTCGCTACGGCGGCCACGACGCGCTGGCCGCCGCCGTGGTCGACCACGCGGTGGACGAAGACGCCGTACGCCGCACGGCGGTGGAGATCGCCGGCTCCCTGGTGAACAAGGCCGGCCCCACCCTCGGCACCATCAAGACCCGCATGTACGCCCCCGCGCTGGCCGCCCTGCGGGACAAGGACAACCCCCTCGGGTAACACCCGCAACGCCCGACGCCCCCGAACAAACCCGAACCCACCCACACCATCAAGGAGCCCTCGTCATGTCGACCGCAGAAGTCACCGCCTCCATGTCCGGCCTGGAGCTGATGCGCTGGGTACAGTCCCATCGCACCGACGACATACCCTCCATCGGCCGCCTGCTCGGCATGCGGTTCGACGACGTGGAGCACGGCCGCATCGTCGTCTCCCTGGACACCCGCCCCGACTTCGCCAACCCGCTCGGTACGGTCCACGGCGGCATCGCCGCGACGCTGCTCGACTCGGCGATGGGCTGCGCGGTCCACACCACGCTCCCCGCCGGTGTCGGCTACACCACCTTGGAGCTCAAGGTGAACTACATCCGCGCCGCGCGGACCGACGGACATGCCCTCACCGCCGAGGGCACGGTCATCCACGCGGGCCGCCGCACCGCGACAGCCGAAGGAAAGGTCCTCGACTCCCGGGGCAAACTGATCGCCCACGCCACCACCACGTGCCTGATCATCGACCCCACCGCCTGACGGCGATCGTCCGCGCCCCGCATCGGCCGGGGCGGCCTCACCCGCACCCGTGGCACGTCGCGATGACAGGAGCCACCGGCCGTCCCGTCGAATCGACGGTCATCCGCAACGGATCAATTCGCGTCGCGAACTCCTCTGTCCCAATGGAAGCGGAGAGGCGTAGGGAGGGATGGACGGGGGACCCGGCAGCCAGGCACATTGTGCCTCGGCATACGCACGGGCTTCCGTTCGACGACCCCAAGGAGGCGCGATGTCGACGCAGACCCATCGCCTCATCATCCACGAGCTCGCGCGGTGCGACGAGTGCGCCGTACTGCGTGTGAGCGGTGAACTCGACCGGACCGCCGAGAAGTTCTTTCTCCGCACGCTCGGCGACTCCGTCATGGCGGGTCATCGACATCTCGTTCTCGATGTGACGGCGCTTGTGTTCTGCGACTCCCGCGGGCTCAACTGCCTGCTCGGCGTCCGGTGGCTGCTGCGGCGCCGTGAGGGCCAGCTGCTCCTTGCGGGAGCGGGGCGCCACCTCGTCCGACTCCTGACCCTGACCGGCAGCGCGGAGATCTTCCCCCGCTATCTCACCGTGGGCCAGGCCCTGCTGTCCCTGCCGCCGGCCCACCGCCCCGCATGGCCGCCCGCCCCCTCCCCCTATCCGGACGGAACGCCGAGCGACGCCTGACCCGTGACGCCTGACGCCTGATGCGTGATGCGTGACCCGTGATGCGTGACCCGTGATGCGGCAGAACCCTTGACGTGCCCAAGGGAGCCCCCGAAGAATGACCGCACTCTGACAACGTTGTCGAAGGAAGGTCGCGCCACGATGCCGCAGCAAGTCCGGGGACTCACACGCCGTCAAGCCCTACAGCTGCTCGGGGTTTCCGGCGCTGTGGCGGCCTTCCCGCTCACCCTCGGGTCGGGGCAGGCCTCGGCCGCCGCGGAACCGGACGCGATCGCGGCCACCTACTACCGTGTCCTGCTGGCTCACACCCGCTGGGCCGAGACCCAATGGGACGCGACCCAAGGGCACTACACGGCCAAGGACTTCGGGTTCGCCGTCGTGCTCGGCAATGCCGTACTGCTGACCCGCGGCCCCTACGACGCCGAGCGCGCCGGAGTCGACCAGGACACGCTGCGCACCCGCACGCTCGCCACCCTGAAGCACTTCGCGGCTTCCAACCGCCTGACGGGCGGCGCCCAGTGGGGCCGGAAGTTGTTCTTCGACACCACCTTCCAGTCCTACTTCGTCCTGGCGGCACGCCTGCTCTGGGACGATCTCGACGAGGCGACGCGGCACAACGTGGACACCATCGTCCGGGAACAGGCCCAGTACACCGAGGAGTTGGGGACGGGTGACGATCCCGACTCCGGCGAGTGGTCGCCCCATGGGCTCAGCGGCGGCTTCAAGGGTGACACCAAGCTCGAGGAAATGGGCATCTACGCCCAGTCACTCGCCCCCGCCCTTGCCTGGGCGAGCGACGATCAGCGCCATGACACGTGGCGCGCCGCCTTCGGCCGCTGGAGCCGCAACGAGGCGGGGCTGCCTGCCGCCGACCTCGCCAACCCGGCCGAGGTGGACGGCGTCGCCGTGAGCGCGAACACCGCGCAGAACCTGTACGACACCTTCATCGTCGAGAACCACGGATCGTTCGGCCCGCACTACCAGGAGGAACTCTGGCGCACCTCGGGACGCAACGCCGCCCACTTCCTCACCTCGGGTCAGCCCCTGCCCGAGGTGCTCACCGCCCAGCCCAACGCCGTCCCGCTGTGGCGCACGCTGCTCGGTGTGATGAGCGATGCGGGCGAGCCCCTGATGCCGATGGTCGCCGACCGTGAGCACCTCTACGGCCGCGATGTCATCCCTCTCGCCTTCCTGGCGCAGGTCACGGGCGACCGGGCCGCGGCCGCCTGCGAACGCGCCCTCGCCGAACGCTTGGAGGGATATCAGCAGTACCCGCCGGAGTACCGCATCGCGAAGTTCTCGGGCGAGCCCAAGTACGAGCCGGAGGCGCGCGCCGAGATGGCCATCAGCTATCTCCTGCACGAGTGGCGGGCCCGCTCCGGGAAGCCGCCCGTGCGGCCCCTGTCCACCGGCGAGCTCTTCGAGCAGGCGAGCGGCGTCCAAGACCACGGCACGGGCCCCGGCCTGGTCTCCCACCAGTCCCCCGGCGCCTGGGCGGGCACCGTCAGCAAGCCGGACTTCGTGAAGTTCGCCTGGCAACCGGCCCACGACGACTGGCTGTTCGCGCTCAGCGGCACCACACCCATGTTCCTGCCGAGCACCCGGAACAAAGTCACCGAGCGGAACGTGGCCACGTACACGCGGCTTCGCGACGGCTTCGACGGGAGCGCCAGCGTGCTGACGCTGGAACACGGACATGCCGGGTTCACCACCCTGCCCTCGGGCGCCGTGGTCTACGCGACGTCCGGCACCAGCGCCGGAGAGGGCCACCTGGAGGTACGCAACCTGTCCATGCCCGGCGTCCCGGGCCTCGACGGCAGCCGTACCTATCGAGCCGCCGAGGGAAGCACCACCGTCAAGGCGGGGTCCGGTGGCCAGTCGTCCAGCGGCCCGCGCACCGACGAACTCACCTTCCCCGCGCAGCAGTTCCGCCACTTGCGGATGCTGGGCGTACGGCCCGATCCGTCGTACGGATACTCGCTCTACTCCTTCGAGATACGCGACGGCGCCTCGGGCGAGGACCTGGCGCGCACCGGCGGGGCGAAGGCATCCGCCTCCTCCTTCGACCCGGGCAAGGAGCCCTCACTCGCGATCGACGGCATGGGCACCAGCCGCTGGGCGGTGTCGCGCGCGGATCGTGCGCGGGCGGACAGCTGGATATCCGTCGACCTGGGATCCTCGCGGTCCGTCGACCGGGTGACGCTGCGCTGGGAGGCCGCGGCGGGCCGCGCCTACCGGCTCCAGGGGTCGGCCGACGGAGAGCAGTGGACGGATCTGGTCGCCTGGCCGGAGCCGGATCTCACCAGCCGCGGCCGGTGGCTGGACGTCGACGGCCGTGCCGGCCTTGTCGTGCGGGGCGGCGCGCACCCGATCTCGGTGTACGGCGACACGGTCGTCCTCTCCGACGGTCCGGCCGAGAGCCTGCTGATCGAAGGGCTGCCGGGTGCGACACCGACGGAGCTGCGCGCCGCGGCCGCCCGCAAGACACCTTCGGCGAACTCCGCGGACGTCAAGGCCGCACTCACCGAACACCACCTGAGCCTCTTCAACCTCTCCCCCGACCCCGTGACCACGACGGTGACGATCCCCCGCTCGCGCCCCGGAGAGGTGCGTCTCTACGAGGGCATCCAGACCCTCACCGAGTCCGGCACGGCATACCGCGTCGAACTGCCCGCCGCTTCAGCCCTGTTGGCGCCGCCACGCATCACTCTTTCCGCGAACCGCCTGCCCGCCGGGCTGCGCGCCGAGGTCGTCGACGGCGGCACCGTCCGGCTGAGCGGGCCGTCCTGCCGCGTCACCGTCTCGGCACAGGGCAGGGGCATCGGCGCCACGGTCCGCGCGGGCCGTACGACCACGGTGACGGTGCCCCGGACCACGGCCTACCCCCTTGAGGACCTGGCACTGGGCCGCATCACCTTCCCGACCGCACCGCTGCCGCCCGGCATGACGGACCCGCAGGCCGCGGTGGACGGCGACGAGGCAACCGCGTGGACCGCCGGTCAGGACGACCGCATGGTCGTCGACCTGGGCGCCGAGCAGCACATCGGCGAGATCCGCACCCGGTGGCGCGGCAGTCACGTGCCGGCCTCACGCGTGGAGTTCAGCGTCGACGGCCGTACGTACGAAGGCTCGGCGCAACTGTCGGCGCGCGGCAGCCTGCGCACCGACCGCACGGCGCGCTATGTGGCGCTCCGCGTCACGGCCTCCTCCGGGGGCGCCCTGACCGCGCTGACCGTCACCGCATGACGACGGCGCCCGAGGACATGACCGGAGCCGCCATGTCCTCGGGCGCCGCTGTCCAACTACCCGAGGTACTCTGCTACTTCGCGCGCGCCAGAGCGATCGCGCCCTGCAGCCTCTCCCCCGCCTCGTACATCATGTAAGGCACGCCGTTCTCCGTTCCGAAGCTCGGTGACGCGCTGCGTCCGTTGTCCGGCGCGCCGTTCATCGAGTCGTGGAAGATGCCGAGGTGGTTACGGCGGGAGAAGTCCTTGCCGACCTCGGTGATCAGTATGTTGCCGCCGCTGCCCTTGTCGGTGTTGTAGACGACGTAGGCGCTGTCCCCGCGCGTGAGCAGGTGGGGCCCTCCCACGTTCTGCGCGCCCACATCGGCATGCCGGATCAGTGGCTTCTGGTCGAAGGTCCAGTTGCGTCCGTCGGCCGACCAACCCCAGGCGACGTCACGGTGGTTGGTGTTGTTGTTCAGCATGAAGAGCATGACGTAACGGGCGCCGCGCGAGGGCAGGTCGTGACGGAACACGCGGGCGTAGGACGTCTCGGTCGAACCGGCCGGCAGCATCGAGGTCGAAAGCACCACCTTGTCGTACGTGAAGTGGATGCCGTCCTTGGAGCGGGCCAGGCGCGTGGTGGTGTTCTCGCCGTGGAAGTACAGCCACATCTCCTTGGCGTCCTCGTTCCACAGCACGTGGGGCGAGGAGACGTGGCTGACCTTGTAGTGCGGCTGCCAGTCGTTGGTGACCAGGGGGTTGGCCGTGTACTCGGTGAAGGGCCCGTCGATCGAGTCGCCGTAGGCCAGGCAGATGCCGCCGGGGGCGTCGTGCGGGGCGTAGTAGAGGTAGTAGCGGCCCAGGGCGTTGGAGACGCGGCCGACGGTCCCGCGCAGGCACGGGAAGATGATTTCGCCGGTGGGGTTGTAGGCGAGGTCCGAGGGCTTGAGGACCGTTCGCACGTAGGTGTAGTCGGGGAACCCGCCGGGCGCCGCGACGGCCGTGCCCGCTGCTCCGGCGCCGATCGCAAGGGCGGTGCCGGTGGCGGCCGCCCCGCGCAGGAAGACGCGGCGCGGGAAGGGGTGTTGGTGTGCGGGGCCCGGCTCTGCGGTGTGGTGCTGCGGCTCGTTCATTTCTGTGCTCCGTCCCGGGAGTCGAATGTCAGAGAAGTGCTCAGAGGTAGGTGGCGGCTGTGACGCAGAATCCGCCGAGTGCGACGGCCCACACGTAGGGCAGGGTGCGCACCATGACCTGCTGGGGGCCGACGCCCGCGTACTGGGCGCTCCATACGGTCTGGGTGCTTGTGGGGTCGGAGACTCCGAAGACCTGGTTGTAGGAGGCGGCGAGGCCGAGTACGGCGACGGCGGGGTAGATGCCGGCGGCGATGAGGACGCCCGCGATGCCCGCGCCGAGGCCGTAGACGTTCAGCGGTCCGCGGTAGAGGCACAGCGGCACCAGCAACGTGAAGACCAGGACGAACAGCACCGGATTCTGCGGGCTGACGGCCTTGACCAGGGGTTCGAGGGCTTCGATGGCGCCCGGCAGTTTCACCGCGGCGAGCAGGATGCCGATGGCGATGAACAGGGCGATCGGGGGTGCGGCGACCTCGAAGCCGCCGTACAGGGTGCGCAGCAGCCGCTTGTTCATCTCGCGCGGCCGGGTGGTGGTGACCAGGGCGTAGAGCACTCCGGCGAGCAGCGAGGGGATGATGGCGAGCTCGAAGCCGAGGGCCAGGACGAGCGGCACCACGGGGGTGAGCAGCGCGTACCAGGGTGCGTCGCCGAGCCGCTCGCGGCGTGAACGGCGCTTGTCGACGGCCGTCTTCAGCGCCCAGGTGTGTTCGACCCCGCGGCGGCGGGACTCGACGAGGACGAAGGCGACGGCCGCGACCAGGGCCAGCGGGAACAGCTTGATCATGAAGCCGCGCACGGTCGGGATCGGCAGGTCGAGGGCGGTCGAGAAGAACTGCCAGATGGGCAGTTCGAAGGGGACGCCGACGGCGATGCCCATCAGGATGGTGCCCGCGGCGGTGACTTTGGGGATGCCCACGGCGACCATCGCCGGGATGCCGATGATGCCGGCCAGCATGGCGGCGGGGGCCGAGCCGGTGACCGTGCCGATCAGCGCGGAGACGGCGAGCACGCCGAGCGCGACGACGGTGGGCCGGTCGCCGCCGAACTCCACGATCTTGCGGACGATCGTGCCCGCGATGCCGGTCTCGTCCAGGAGTTTGCCGAGCCACGAGCCGAGCAGCACCGCGATCATCGTCGAGGCGAGCATCGGGGCGCCCTCCTGGAGGACGGTGTCGAAGACGCTCTCCTTGCCGGTCAGCGGCGCACCGGCGACCAGCGCGATGACGACACCGAGGAGGACCAGGGCGAAGGCGGTGGGGAGTTTGCGGGTGAGCATCGCTGCGACACCCACCGCCATGACGATCAGGATGACAACGCCCATGGCGCTACTTCTCTCTGTGGGTCACGGCGTCGGCGAGCGCGGCCGTGAGAAGAAGGGGGCTGCGGCCGAGACCGCAGACGGTCCGGGCATGGGCGTGGGCGGCGATCTCCTCGGCGCCCGCCACGTGCCCGTAAAGGCGGAAGCGTCCCGCGCGCAGGACGACATGGCCCAGGGCCCGCTTCAGCGCGTCCTTCGCCGGACCGTGGTGCAGGTGTTCGTGCACGGATTCGTGGGCGAGGGCCGCCGCACGCACGGAGCCGGGCGGGTACCAGTGCCGCCAGCCCCGTTCGTCGATCAGCGCTTCGGCCGCGGCGAGGGTGTCGGTGTAGAGCTCCACCGTCGGGGCCGGCCGTGAGGTGTAGCGGGCGAGCAGGCCGCGCTCCAGGCCGTCGGCGCGCTCGACGATCCTGGCCCGGCACGGGACGGGGGCCAGGGCGGCGCCGAACTCCTCGGCCGTGCGCGCCCAGTGGCGAAGGAGTCGCGGGTCGCGGCCCTCGTGGGTGGGGGTGGCGGCGAGGAGGTGGACCGCGTGGTCCAAGTCGTCGAGGGTCTCGGGCGCGGTCGCCGCGGGGGTGCTCATATGCGAACCTCAAGGACCGCGATGACCGGCTCGTCACCGGCACGGGAATCGAGTTCGCTGCGGGCCAGCGCGAGCAGCGACCCGGGGTCGAGCACGCCCGACAGGTCCGCGATCCGTGAGCCGAGCAGCAGCCGTACGGCGGGAGCACGGACGCCGCCGTCGCCGTACGAGGTGGTCTCGCGCACCAGCTTCGCCAGTACGTCGGGGGCATCGGCGACCCGGGTGGTTTCCACGCGGGCGTCGGGGACGTGCAGGCGGATGACTCCGTCGGCGTCGACGATCCGTACCGGATGCCGGGTGGCGCGCAGGGTGCGGCGCACCTCGGTCCCGTACACGGTGTGGGAGGAGGTCCTGGCCAGGACTGTGACCTGCGATGCGTCGGTCTTGAGGCTGGCCGCCGCCGTGCGAAGGCGCTCCTCCTCGTCGGCCCGGTGCGCCCGGTCCCGGGTGCGCAGTTCGGTGGCGCCGGTGGCCACGGCGCGCACGGTGCTGGTCTGCGGGTCGACGGTGACCTCTACCTCGACGCCCTCGGCGGCTGCGCCCTGCGCGATGACGGCCGCCTCCGCCTCGGCCCGCACGGCGAGGATCTGTTCCTGCCCGGCTCCGGGAATGGTGCGCTCGATCTGCTCGCGGACCAGGGCGAGCGCCACCCCGATGGGGCTGATGACCTCGCTGTGGCGGGCGATGCGCCCCTGAAGGCCGCTGACTTCGGCCAGGTGCGGGGTGACGGACGCGGCGCCGCCGCCTCCGCCGACGAGGAGCGCGGTGTCCTTGTCGAGCCGGTAGTCGCGGATCATCGTGTCGACGACCTTCTTGACCCGGGCCGTTCCCGCGTCGAGGAGCCGTCCCGCAGCGGTGGCGATGTCCACGCCGAGCGCGGCGGCGAGCGGGGCGAGCGCCGCCTTGGCGACCTCCTGGTCGCTGCGGGCGAAGTCGCCTTCGGGTACGCGGCCCAGCGCGTTGGCCGCGCAGGTCATGGTGAGCGCGAAGCGGCCGCCCGCCGCGTCGAGAACGGCGTAGTCCTCGGGGTCGTCGGCCATCGGACGGACGGTGGCGAGCCTGGCGTCGCGCAGGTCGTCCAGGGTCGCGAAGCACGCGTAGGGCAGCCCGGCGATGTGGGCACTGCGCGGCCCCACCCCGGTCACCTTGCCGCCGCCGATCCGCACCATGGAACCGCCGCCGACGCCGACGGTGCGTACGTCCAGGGCGTTGAGGTAGGACTTCTTGCCCAGGATCGTGGCGTGCTGGACGGCCACCTTGCCGCGCCGCACGACACTGATGTCGGTGGAGGTGCCGCCGGTCTCCAGGAACACGCCCTCGCTGATCCGTTCCTGCATCAGCGCGCCCGCCACGCCCGCCGCCGGGCCCGAAAGAACCGTGAGCAGCGGCCTGCGCCGCATCTCGTCGAGGGACATCACACCGCCGTCGCAGCGCATCACCATCAGCGGCGAGTCGACCCCGGCCTTGGTGATGGAGCTGTCGACGAGGTCGGCGGTGGCCAGCATGCGCGGCAGGATCGCCGCGTTGACCACGGCCGTACGGGTGCGCTTGTGCAGCCCGTACAGCGAGGTGATCTCGTGTGCGGCGGTCAGCGGAAGACCGGCGGAGCGTGCCGCGGCCACGACGGCCTGCTCGCCCTCGGGGCGGTCCACGCTGAACGGCTCGGTGGCCACGAGGACTTGGGCGCCGTCCTGCGCGAGGGTGTCGGCGGCGCGCCGCACGGCCTGTGCGTCGTCGGGGTCCGCGACATGGGCGTAGGCGAGCGGAAGGCTCTTGCCCGGGGTGAGTTCGAGCTTGCCGAGCGCGGCGAGCCGGCGGGTGAGGGCGGCTGCTGCGCCGCCGCCGATGCCGATCAGGCCGACGGTGGCGACATCGCCCTCCAGCAGGGCGTTGGTAGCCTGTGTCGTGCCGTGCGCCAGAAAAGCGACGTTCTCCGGTGCGCGGCCGGTCTCTTCCAGCAGACGGTCGAGGGCTTCCACGATGCCGTGGGCCACGCCGTCCTCGTGATGGTGGCTGGTGGGGACCTTCACCTGTCCCAGGAGTTCCAGGGTCGTGGCATCTACGGCCACGGCGTCGGTGAAGGTTCCGCCCACGTCGATGCCGACGCGGATGCGGTGGGTGGTCATGGTTGGGCACCTCCTTGTGCGGGTTGGCGGTGCGCGGGCGGGGGGGGGGGGGGGGGGGGGGGGGGGGCGCCCCCGCCCTTTTTTTTAAGGGGGGTTTAGTTTAAAGCGGTTCGGAGGGGCCGGGGGCGGGGA
>NZ_JBSGSG010000018.1:0-94069 GCF_053606765.1 Streptomyces sp. NPDC055189 | reverse complement strand
TTTTAATCCACCCCCCCACCCCCTTTTTAACCACGAAATTTTTGTGGGCCCCGGACTTTTTTTTAAACCCCACCCTCCTTGGGGGGTTTTGGGGGGGGGGGGGGGGGCGGGGGGGCACAGGTGGAGCTGTCCCACCCGGCACTTTTGAGAACCGTCGGTTCTCAGTAGCCGCGTACGTCGGGCCAGTGGCGCTGCACTCCGTCTCGGTCGAGCAGCCGGGCGAATTCGTCGAACCGCTTGTCCTCGGCCTGGACCTGGTGAGGTTCGACGCCTTCGGACACGCAGTGCGCGGCCAGGGCGCCGGCGACCTCGCCGATGTTCCACTCCACGGGGTGGAGGCGGTAGCAGCCGTTGGTGATGTGGGTGGTGCCGATGTTCTTGCCCGCGGGCAGGAGATTGCGGACCCGGCGGGGCACCAGGGCGCCGAGCGGTATCTCGAACGGCACGGAGCCGATGTCGATGTAGTTGTCGCCGCCGGTGGAGGGGTGCAGGTCGATGCGGTAGTTGCCGACGCCCACCGAGTCCCGGTAGGCGGTCCGCCCGTAGGGGCCGACGACGTCGATGGCGACGTCCTGCTCGGTGACGGTGGTGACCGCCTTGATGCGCCGCGACTCCCGCACATAGGGGGCCTTGGCCAGACCGTCCGCCGTGCCGGTGATGTCGGGGCGAAGGCGCAGACCGGGGAATCCGGTGCCGCCGTCCTCGCGGGGTGCCTCGGTCTGGAGCCAGTACAGGACCGAGAGCGAGAGCTGGCGCGCCTCCGCGAGCGCCTGCGCCGAGGTCTCCTCGCCGCCTCCGATAAGCGGCTTCAACCAGTAGTCGTTGAGCGGCCAGTTGACCAGCGTGATGTCGGAGTCGAAGGCGCCCGGACGGTGCAGCTTGCGGGCGAGGATGCGGCGGAAGCCCCACAGTTCCTTGTCGCCCGCGTCGGCGCTCTGGTCGGCGTTGACGGCGAGCGGGTCGATCTCCGGGTTCGGCACGAACGTACGCGGGACGGCTTCGAGCGAACGCGGGTCCGGTGCGAGGAAGCCGAGGAGCTGGCCCGGCCAGAAGTCGGGCTGGTAGGAGCGCCAGAAGTCGTAGTCGACGGGGCGCTCGATGACGTGGTTCTCGCCCTGGTGGTGGGAGAGCGCGAAGCAGACGGTGATGCCCTGCTGGTTGAGGGGCTGTGCTTCCTCGGGTGCGTGCGGCTCGCCGAACTCGGCGCGCGACTCGGCGCCGATGGCGTGCTCGACGCCGCCGAGTTCGAGGAGCTCACCGGTCTCGGTGGCGTCGATGACGTACCGGGCGTGGAGCGTGGTGCGCTCGCCGTCGCGCAGGTTCTCCAGGGTCACCGAGGTGATGACATCGTTGTCCGACTTGGCGGCAACGGACCGGTGCTCGGTCAGGAGCGTCAGCCGCCCCGACGCGAGATGCGGCGCGAGCATGCCTTCCATGACGGCCAGGGCGACGCGGGGCTCGTGGCAGAGCTTGCTGACCCGCCCGGCGCCCGGATTGAGGTTGGTCAGGGACGAGGCCTCCGACCGGAGCGGATACCACTGGCGGTAGTAGTCCCTGATCGACTCGCGCAGCTTGCGGTACGAGGCGGTCGTGCCGAACTGCTCCACCCAGGGGTGCTCGTCCGGCGGAACGGCCTGGGAGGTGAGCTGCCCACCGATCCAGTCCGTCTCCTCGGTGAGGACGACGGTCCGGCCGGCCCGGCAGGCGGCGAGCGCGGCGGCCACGCCGCCCAGGCCGCCGCCGACGATGAGGATGTCCGGTTCAGGGATCACGGTTCTCCTAGTGCAGTGCTGCTGTGTGCTGCTGTGTTGCCGTACGTGGTCGTGCCGCGGGAGTCCGGCGCGTGGCGGGGCGCGGCTGCTCACCACCGCCGTCATGCGCCGTCCGGAAGCTTCTTCGGCGGCGGTCCCGTGCTGGCGCCGGGCCGGAAGGTGCAGGCCACCAGCGGGGCGGCGGCGTCCTCGCCCGCGACGAGGGTGGCGAGCAGGCGTACGGCCGCCGCGCCCAACTGCGCGCGGGGGATGTCGAATCCCGTGGGGAGCGGCGCGTCCGCGAGGTCGGGCGGCGGGCTGCCGAGGACGGCGAGGGAGATGTCGCCGGGGCAGTCCAGGCCGGCCTCGCGGGCAGCCGTGCTCAGTGCCCGCCAGGCCGCGCCGCTGTCGGTCTCCTCGGCCACGAACGCGGTGACGCCCTCCGCGGCCCACTGCCGCAGCCGCTCCGGGCCGAGCGCGCGCTCCGGATCGGCGCGGCGGAACACGGCGTCGTCCCCGCCGGGCAGCCCCGCGGCCTTCAGTCCCTCCAGGAAACCTTGTTCACGGTCGGTGGAGGCGGGCGCGTCGTCGTCTTCGCGTACGAGGACGATGCGACGGTGCCCGAGGGCGGCGAGTTGCCGGACGACTTCGCGGCTGGCGCTCACGTAGTCGGCGCCGACCCAGGCAAGACCCTCCGGTTCGTCCCTGCGGCCGAGGTGGACCACGGGGAACCCGTCGTCGACGAGCCTGCGCAGTTCGTCCACCGGTGCGTGACGGCCCAGGAAGAGACAGCCGTCGGCGAGCCGCGCCCTGTTGAGCGCGTGCGGCCCGCCGGCCCCCGCACCGCCTCTGCTCGACCCGGTGAAGAGCACCAGGTCGTAGCCCTGCGCGGCGGCTTCCTGCTCCACGCCCACCAGGAACGGGTAGTACGAGTGCTGCACGTCCGTGGGGAAGGTCGCCGTAAAGCTGAACACTCCAAGGAGGCCATTGCGCGCCGCCGCGAGGCGCCGGGCGGCCGGGTCGGGTACATAGCCGAGGCCGGCGGCCGCGTCGAGCACCTTCTGCCGGGTCTCGTCCGAGATGGCGACGCCCTGCTTCTTGCCCGCGAGCACCAGCGAGACCGTGGCCTGCGACACCCCCGCGAGCCGGGCGACCTCGGCCTGACGCGGCCGCCCGGTGCGCCCTGCCGAGGCGGGCGCCCGGCCTCGTCCGGCGCGCTTCTTGGGTTCGTCCACCGCTGCCCCTCCGTCGTTAATGCGTATTAGTTATGCGCATTAACGAGTACTGTGCGGGGCCCGGGAGTACCGGTCAAGAGTTGGGACGAACTTTCTCGGCGGGCGGGTAGGGACTGTGCATGGTCAGAAAACGGATGTCGAGGTCGGACTCCAGGTACTCCATCCGCCGCTCCCAGAATGCGCGCATGTGCGGGAGGGCGAGGTGGGCGTCGAGATCGGCCCTGGAGCGCCAGGCCTCGTAGAAGACGAAGACGCCGGGCTCGTCCTGGTCCTCGTGGAAGTGATACTCCAGGCAGCCGGATTCGCGCCGCGTCGGCTCGACGAACGAGAGCAGGAGCTCTTGCAGTTCGGCGGCGCGCTCGGGCTTGGGGCGTGCGGTGCCGACGAGTGTGAACGGCTGGGACATGAAGGTCTGCTCCTCGCGATGACGGATCCATAGGTACGACGAAACTCATACCTATGGATCGGGACGGTAGCGATCAGAGAGGTACGATGCAAGCCATACCTACAGGGAGGCGTCCGACATGCCCGATGACGAGGGCCACCCGACCGTCGGGGAGATACAACTCGGACCGGTGCTCGCCGCACTGGCGGATCCGCTGCGCCGCCGCGTGGTGCGCGAGCTGGCTGCCGCGGCCGACGGCACCGCGCGCACATGCAGCTCCTTCGCACTGCCGGTCTCCAAGGCGACCGTCACACACCACTTCCGCGCACTGCGCGAGGCCGGTCTCATCCAGCAGGTCTCCCGCGGCAACAGCCGGATGGCCACGTTGCGCCGGGCGGATCTGGAGCAGCGTTTTCCCGGACTCCTGGAGATTGTGGCGGCCGAACCGGAGGAGTGAGGCGTATGCGGATCGCGCCGCATCGCACCGCGGGGACCTGGGAAAATACCGCAGCGCCCCGCAACATCGGTCCCGTAGGGTGCGGCAGCATGAACCAGCTTCCCCGCCCCGCCGCCCGCCCGATACGTGCCCACGAGTGGCCCGAGGTGAAGAACCTGCGGCTCATGGCGCTGCAGGATCCGGCAGCCCCGATCGCCTTTCTCGACACGTACGAGCAGGCCGCCGCGCAGCCGGACTCCTTCTGGCAGGAGCGGGCCGAGGGGGCGTCCGGCGGAACGCGGGTGCGCCAATTCGTGACCGAGGACCGGGCCGGGGCCTGGAGCGGCACGGTAACCGTGCTCGTCGAGGACGCGGGCAGCGACGACGTGTTCGGCGGAACCGTACAGGAGCGCCAGGCACATCTCGTCGGCGTCTTCGTCCGCCCCGAGCACCGCGGAAGCGGCGCGATCGACGCGCTCTTCGAAGCGGCCGTCGAATGGGCGTGGTCGGTGGCGGAGGTGGCACGGGTGCGCCTGTACGTCCACGAGGACAATGCGCGGGCCGAGGGCTTCTACCGACGGTACGGCTTCGTGCGCTCGGGTAAAACCGCCCCCATGAAGGGCGATCCCTCGAAGGTGGAGCGCGAGATGGTGCTCGCCGAACCCGGGGATCGGTCCGGCTCCGCCGGCTGACCCCGGGCGCGTCACGTCTCGATCACCCATGCGGTCCCCTCACCTCACCGCATCCCTTCCTCACAACCCCCGTTGCGCAGCCCTTGAGATCGACCGGCCGCACAACGACAACTGGCGGGAGGGCATGTGACGACTGGTCAGGTCGTTGCTGTGAGCCGCGATGAGGCGTCCTCGTTCAGCAAGCCTCATCGCGATTCCGTCATGCTGCTCTGAGCAGGAACCACGCATGAACGGAGGAGGGGCGCCGCCCGCGCCGGCGATCGGTGATCGCGGCGGGCAGCGCCCCTCCCCCTGTCACCCCGGTACCGGGGCGTCGGACCTAGGCGGCGCTCTGCTCGTAGCCCACCAGCCGCACGCAGGTGGTGAGACCCTGCATGGCCTGCTCGAGTTCGGTGAGACTCGGGTAGCTGGGCGCGATACGGATGGTGGCGTCGCGCGGGTCGTCGCCGTACGGGTGGGTCGCGCCGGCCGGGGTCAGCACGATGCCCGCCTCGGCGGCACGGCGTACGACCTCCTTGGCGCAGCCCTCGGTCACTTCGAGAGTGACGAAGTAGCCGCCCTTGGGGTCGGTCCACCGGGCGAGACCGGTGCCGCCGAGCTCCGCCTCCAGGATCCGGGCCACCGCCTCGAACTTCGGCTGGAGCAGGGCGCGCTGGCGCTCCATGTGGGCCCGCACACCCTCGGCGTCCCGCAGGAACATCACGTGCCGCAGCTGGTTGATCTTGTCGGGGCCGATCGACCGCTTGGCGTTGTTGGCGAGCAGCCACTTCAGGTTCGCGGGCGAAGAGCCGAAGAAGGCGACGCCCGCGCCCGCCGCGGTGATCTTCGAGGTGGAGCCGAAGACGAAGACGCGGTCCGCGTTCCCCGCGTCCGCGCAGGCGGCGAGGAGGTCGGCGATCTCGACGGGCTCGTCGGTGAGGTGGTGGGCGGCGTACGCGTTGTCCCAGAAGATACGGAAATCGGGAGCGGCGGTCTGCATCGAGGCAAGGCGGGCCACGGTCTCATCGCTGTAGGAGACACCGTCGGGGTTGCTGTACTTCGGGACGCACCAGATGCCCTTGATCTTCGGGTTCTCGGCGACGAGCCGCTCCACGGCGTCCATGTCCGGGCCCCCGGCCGTCATCGGCACCGGGATCATGTCGATGCCGAACCGCTGACAGAGACCGAAATGCCGGTCGTATCCCGGAGTGGGGCACAGGAAGGCGATCCGCTCCTGGTCCACCCAGCGGGACTCGCCACCCGGCACCACGCTCAGCAGGGCGTGCACGATGCAGTCGTGCATCAGCTCGAGGCTGGAGTTGCCGAGCGCGAGGAGCTGCTCGGCCGGCACCTGGAGGACGTCCGCGAAGATCTCGCGCAGCTCCACCAGACCCTGCAGGCCGCCGTAATTGCGTACGTCCGTGCCGTCGGCGGAGGTGTGCCGACCGCCCGGCAGGCTCAGCAGCTCCTCGGAGAGGTCCAGCTGCTCCGGCGCCGGCTTGCCGCGCGTGAGGTCGAGCGAGAGCCCGCGTCCTGCGAGGTCCTGGTAGTCCTGGCGGGCCCGCTCAAGGAGCCCGGTCAGGGAGTCGGGGCTCAGCTCGGTGGTCATGATGTGTCTGTCCTTACGTTGTCGGCGCTGCCGGGGCCGGTGGGCAGCCTCGGCCGGCGACCAGGGCATCGGCACTGCCTGCCGAGGATACAAAGCGATGACCTGCCCATGTCCCGGCAGGTGGCGCTCGTCACGCCGGGCCCATCACGCTCCGAGGGCGGAGACCACCCAGAGGATCAAGCCCAGCGGCACAAGGACGGCCACCGCGCCGAGCGCGATCCCGGCCCGCGCCCGGCGTCGGTCGGCTGCCCCGTCGCCCCGCATTCCAAACAGGTAGCTGACGCCGCAGACGATCGCGCAGATCCCCGAGGGCCGGCGTGGCCGAAGGCCAGGCGGCGCTCGGCGGACTCCGCGTGGGGGCGGCTACTCATATCGGGGTGAGTAGCCGCAGTGCGTCCGGGGAGGGGCGGTCCAGCATGTGGACAGCATCACGCGGAGCCCGCCGTCCGGCGGCGCGTCCCTACGAGACGAGCTCGGTCGCCTTGGTCATCGGCCCTCCGGCGTCACCCGTGTTCATCGTCCCCGCGGGCTCGAAGAGCAGGATGGCGGTCTCCTCGTGCGCCACCGGGCAGTGTTCGACCCCGCGGGGGACGACGAACAGCTCGCCGGGAGCCAGGACCACGTCGCCGTCCCTGAGCTGAATGGTCAGCCGCCCGCTGATCACCAGGAACAGTTCGTCGGTGTCCTCGTGGCTGTGCCAGACGAACTCCCCGTGCAGCTTGGCCAGCTTGACCTCGTAGTCGTTGAGGACGGCCACCGTCTTCTGCGACCACAACTCGCTGAACTCCGCGAGTCTCCCGGCGATGTTGACGGGAACGGACTTCTTCGACATGCGGCATCCTTCCTCATGGCCGGCAGCCCGAAGCCCTCCTGCCTTCCCGGGCCCTTGCTGTCCGGCTGATGCCATGAGCCTGCCGCTCGCGGAGCCCGCCGGTCTTGTACGTTCCTGGCATGCAGGAAGAGCGCCCCCGTACGTCCGTCACCGCCTGGCGCCCCTCGGTGCCGGGCATCGCGGAGGTCTTCCACGCGCACTTCACCGACCACGCGTACCCGGCGCACACCCATGACACATGGGACCTGATGATCCTCGACGACGGAGCGGTCGACTTCGCACTCGACCGCCGCCGCCACGACGCGACCGGCACCGCCCATGTGCTTCTGCTGCCGCCGGGCGTACCGCACGACGGACGGACCGTCACCGCTGCGGGCTTCCGGAAGCGCGTGCTCTACCTCGATGACTCCGTGCTTCCCCTGCGCCTGGTCGGCAGCGCGGTGGACGGGCCGATTCTCGACGACGCCTTGCTGCGCCACCGGATACACCAACTGCACGCTTCCCTCGGCCACCCGGGAGACGAGTTCGAAGCCGAGTCTCGCCTGTCCTTCGTCCGTGAGCGGCTCCACGTCCACCTCGACGCGCTGCGGCCCCGCACACCGGGCCGCGAGGCCAACCGTCTCGCGGTCAGGCTGCGTGAACTCCTTGACTCGCGGACCTCGGCCGGTCTCTCGCTGCACCAGGCCGCCGCCGCACTGCACGCACACCCCACCCACCTGATCCGCTGCTTCAGGCAGACCTACGGCCTCCCGCCGCACACCTACCTCACCGGCAGGCGCATCGAGCGCGCACGACATCTCCTGCTCGAAGGCCGGCGCCCCGCCGAGGTCGCGACCGCCGTGGGGTTTCACGACCAGGCCCATCTGAACCGGCACTTCACACGCCATGTGGGCACCACGCCCGGACGCTATGGGCGGGTCGGGGGCTGACCTCCCGCAGGCCTTGGCCTCAACTCGCCGCCCGGAAGCGCCGGAGCAGTTCGAGGGCGGCAGGGCTCTGCGAGGCGAAGCCCTGGAGTCCTTCCTGCTCGGCGGGAACACCCGGGCCCCACAGCCGGGCTCCGTGGCACCGGAAGCAGAAGGCTATGCGGTACAGCAGCCCCGTGGAACTATGGGCCCTGATCCCCCAGCCCGGGAAGAAGCAGCGGTGCAGTTCGTCGTCGGGGATCGAGGACATCAGAGCCAGCGCCTGGCCAACCTCATCGGCCGTCCACAGCGCGACGTCTTCGCCCACCAGATCGGCGGCCGCCATGTTCGCCACGGAGTCGGTGAGGCGGACGACCTCGATCAGCTCGATGTTCTCTTGGGACGGCAGCAGCATGTGCCCAGCATCCAGCATTGCGCACGCGCCAGTCCGTCAACTGCCGCCCCTCCTGTGCTCACCGCCCACACTGGCCTACCATCAGTCGGAGATGGCCACACGGGAGATGCGAACCCAGGGCAGTGCGGTGTGCACGGCCCTGCTTGCCATGGCCTTTCTCTTTCTCGTTGCCCTGCTCGGCATCGACGGGCCGTCGGGCACGGCCGTCGCCTCGGTCACCGAGGACCGCGGCGCGACCGCCGTCGCCTTCGGCCCGTACGCGGACAGCCGGGACAGCGGCTCCGACCGGGTGCGCGACGGAGGCCGCGGCTGTCACGAGGGCGAGAGCACGACCCCCCGCGAGGCGTTGCCCGCTCCGGAGCGGACCAGCGCGCCCGCCTTCGACGCGGCGCCCGTGTCGTACGAACCCCGGCACGACGCCCCCGTGCTGCCCGGAGCCTCTCCCCCGGACGCGACGTCCGTAGACCTCTACAGAACCCGGGTCATCAGAACGTAGACGGGATCTCTCCACCCGCACCCCACCGACCCGACCGGTCGGCAGCACCGCATCACCTTCAGCGATGGCATCAGCCAACAGGAGAGATCAGCATGCCCTTTTCCGCTTCCACCAGTTCCGCCGGCACACACATGACCGCTCCGGGCGGCCCCGGCTCCCCGCTCGCCTCCTCGCGGTCCGGCATCGACATCGGGCTCCTGCTGCTGCGCTGCGCGGTCGGCCTGACCATGGCCGTGCACGGCACCCAGAAGCTCTTCGGCTGGTTCAACGGCGCCGGCCTCGACGGCACCGCGGGATTCTTCGCGAGCGACGGCTACTCCGCCCCGAAGACCATGGCCACCGTCGCCGGCCTGACCGAGACGTTCGGCGGCCTGGGCCTGGCCATCGGCCTGTTCACCCCGCTCGCCGGGGCGGGGATCGTCGGGATCATGCTCAATGCCATCTCCATGAAGTGGGGCAGCGGCTTCTTCAACCCCTCCGGCATCGAGTACGACCTGGTCCTGCTCACAGCAGGCGTGAGCCTGGCGCTTGCCGGCCCCGGCAGGCTCGCCGTTGACCACTTCCTGCCCGTCCCGCGCACCCACCGGCTCTCCCACGGCGTCGCCGCCGTGGCACTCGGCGCCGTCTCGGCCGCCGTCGTCCTGGTGGCCCTGCACGACTGACGGCACCGAGCCGCACAGCCCCGCGTCTCGCGCCGGGCCGGGTCCGCTCAACGGGTGATCACCCTACGGAGATCACCCTCGGGCCCGTCCCGGCCGGGAGCCGGTCGCGGGCGCGCTGTCCGGCGCAAGTTACGTGGCTCGTGGTTACTGGCCGAGAGCTTCTGCGATGTCCAGGAAGAAGCCCAGGCCAAGGGTTGCGGCGACAATGAGACCCAGCACCGCCAGCGAACAGCCTGCGGTGATCGCAACCATGCCCCAGGTGCAGCCCACAGCCCGGTGATAGTCCGTGTCGTCGTCCCAATCCCCCATACCGCCCCCTCTTTTCGCCGTCACCGTATCCGCAGGCGGGTACCCCCGAGGCAGTCGGCAGGCTGCGGACAGTAGCGTGCAGCCATGGCGTCGCCGAGACCGGCCCGTCGGACAGTGGACAGTGGACAGTGGACGAGCAAGAGGCCGGAAAGTAGCGCCGTGGTCAATCAGCAGCACACCCCCGTCCGTGATATGGCCCCCTCGCAGGCGCGCAGGGTCACCGCGGCTGTCATCGACGCGCTCATCGCTCTGGCGTGCGGTCTCGCCGCCGGGGTTGCGGCCGGGGTGAAGGTGAGCGACGGGGTGGTCGAACTGCGGCCGCAGTCACCCACGGTGTGGGGCCTCGCGCTCGGCGTGGCCGCCGGAGTTTCTTGCGTCAACCATGTCCTGCTCACGCTGGCGGCCAGGGCCAGCCTCGGAAAGCTGATCACGGGGCTGCGCGTGGTCCGCGTCTCCGACGGCCGACGTCCCGGTCTTCTCCGGCTCTTCGGCCGCTGGCTGTTCGGCTTCTACTGGATGGTCCTCTTTGTTCCTCTCCATCTGGCGACGGACAGCGATGTGGAGCAACAGGACGCGGTGGGGCTGCGTATGGTGCGTCGTCGGACGATCCGGCCCTGAGGCCTGACATTCATCACCTGCTTCAGCACCACATCCCTCAGCGACGAGAGGCCTTACCTTGCGCGGCTTTGATACCTGGTCCGGCGGGCGGCGCCGGGCCATGGTCGGCGCGGGTGTCGCGCTCGTGGCCATAGCCGGATTTGCTGTCCACAACATGGCATCGGATGACGAAGGCGGGCCGCCGCACGTCGACTTCGTCCTCGGGGGCGGCGACGACATCTACGCCAAGGACGACAAGCTGGCGATCCGGGGTTCGTACGCGGCTCTCGCCGCCGCATCCGACGGGACCGTCTCCCTGTTCACGCAGGAGAACGACGGGATGGTGATGTGGCAGCGGGGGCCCTCCGGCGCCGCCGAGCGCACGACCATCACCGGTATGGACGGCGTCACGGCAGAGCAGGCCGCGGTGGCTCCCGACGGTTCCGTCTACCTCGCGGCGGAGGATCTGTGGAAGGTCACTCCCGCGGGCAAGGCGACCAAGGTCGTCAAGGGCGGCTGCGAGAAGCTCGACGCGCGGCCGGCGATCAGCAAGTTCTGCACGGGCCAGATCACGGGCGTGGCCGTCACCGACGACGGCTCCGTCTACTTCGGCGACCAGGTGGTCTGGGGCGACATTGCCTCCTACGTCCACCAGGTCGAGGGTGACTCGGTCGAGCTCGTGGCGGGGCGCCCGCCCGAGGGCCGCGAGTCCTACAAGCGGTCCAACCCCGCGGTGAAGAACGGCATTGACCCGGCGCCCGGCACCAAGGCCAAGGACGTACTGGTCACCGACGTCTTCAACTCGGGGTGGCTCGCCCCCGGCAAGGACGGCCTGTACTGGAGGACCGGGGCGGGCATCGTCCGTATCAAGGACGACGGCACCCTGAGCCCCCTGGTCGCGGCCTCCGCTCCCGGCAAGATCGCCGAGGACAAGGATCCCTTCGAGAGCACCGGCAGAGCTCTCGACGCGGAGATCCCGCGTTCGACCGTCGATCCGCACGGCGATCTGACCCTCCTTGCGGGGCGCGACGAGGTCTACTACTCCGACGGGCGTGAGGCCTACGAGCCGAGCCTGGACAGCGCCTATCGCTGGGAGGGCGCCTCATCGGCCACGCAGAAGAAGCTCCTTGAGGAGTCCTCCGGCGGCAAGCTCGTCCATCGCGTGGCCGACGGCGAACTGTCGTCCGTGATCGCGGGGGTGCAGGCCATCGCAGGCTCCGACGACGCGCTGTACGCGGCGGTGGAGGGCGAACCCGGCGGCGCCGACAGAGACCCCGAGGAGTGGAGCACGGCGGTGGTCCGTGTGGGGCTCCCCGACTGACCGGCACACCGTGCCCCTCGGAAGCGACCGCCCGTCGAGCACCCGCGACCCCTCCCATGTTCCTTCCGGCGCCGCTCAGTTCGCCTGCGGCGCCGCCAGCAGGTCGCGGACCTCTTCCGCGGTGGTCTCCTGGAGCTCTTCCCCGACGAGCACCCAGCGGGTGATGCCGACCGACTCCAGGAAGGTCAGGTCGTGGCTGGCGATCAGGAGCGCGCCCTCGTACGACTCCAGTGCGCCGGTCAGTTGGCGCACGCTGGCCAGGTCGAGGTTGTTGGTCGGTTCGTCGAGCAGCAGCAGCTGAGGGGCCGGTGCGGCCAGCATCATCGCCGCGAGCGCGGCGCGGAAGCGCTCGCCGCCGGAGAGTGTGCCGGCCGGCTGTTCGGCGCGTGCCCCCTTGAACAGGAAGCGCGCGAGCTGGGAGCGGATGTGGTTGTCGGTGAGCCCGGGTGCCAGGCGCGAGACGTTCGCCGCGACGCTCAGCGTGTCGTCGAGGACGTCCAGGCGCTGCGGCAGGAACCGCAGTGGCACGGACGTCTTGACCTCGCCGGACAGCGGAGCCAGCTCGCCGGTGAGGGTGCGCAGCAGCGTCGTCTTGCCGGCGCCGTTGCGTCCGACCAGGGCGATCCGTTCGGGTCCTTGTACGTGCAGGCTGCCTTCCTTCAACTGGCCGTACTGCGGGCGCAGTTCACTGAGCGTCAGTACCGTGCGGCCCGCGGGCACGGCGGTGTGCGGGAGGCTGACGCGGATCTCGGCGTCGTTGCGGATCGCGTCCGCGGCCTCCTCACGCCGCTCGCGCGCCTCGCTGAGCCGCTCCTCGTGCAGGCCGCGGAGTTTGTCCCCCGACTCCTGCGCGGATCGCTTCTTCTCGCCCGCGACGATGCGCGGGGCGCGCCGCTGGGCGTCCATCTTCTTGCTGTGCCGTGCGCGGCGGGCCACCTTGATCTGGGTCTCCTCCAGTTCGCGCTTCTGGCGGCGTACGTCGGCTTCGGCGGCCCGCAGCATCCGTCCGGCCGCTTCTTGTTCGGTGGCCAGGGCTTCCTCGTAGGCGGACCAGCCGCCGCCGTACCAGCTCACCGACCCGGCGCGCAGCTCGGCGATGCGGTCCACGCGCTCGAGCAGGTCGAGGTCGTGGCTGACCACGACCAGGACTCCGGAGCGCCAGGAGTCGACGGCCTCGTAGAGCCGGCGGCGCGCGAACAGATCGAGGTTGTTGGTCGGCTCGTCGAGCAGGAGGACGTCGGGGCGCTCCAGGAGCAGCGCGGCCAGGCGCAGCAGTACGGTCTCGCCGCCGGACATCTGGCCCACGGTGCGGTCGAGTTCGACGCCGCCGAGTCCGAGCGAACCCAGCATGGCCAGGGCTCTTTCCTCGACGTCCCAGTCGTCGCCGACCGTCTCGAAGTGCTGCTCGCGCACGTCCCCCGCTTCGATGGCGCGCAGCGCGTCGCGCCGCTCGGCGATGCCCAGGGCCTGGTCGACGCGCAGGGTGGTGTCGAGGGTGATGTTCTGCGGCAGGTAGGCGAGGCTGCCGCCGACGGTCACCGACCCCTTGGAGGGCCGCAGTTGACCGGCCAGGAGGCGCAACAGGGTGGACTTGCCCGTGCCGTTGGTGCCGACGAGCCCGGTGCGGCCCCGGCCGATGCTGAGGGAAAGTCCGTCGAAGACGCTTGTGCCGTCCGGCCACTGGAACGACAGGGCGGAGCAGGTCAGGGACGCGCTGGGGGTGGTGGGTACAGACATGAAGGTTCTCGCAGTCGCAGGCGCGGGCAGGGGGCGTCGTATGCGAGCACCACGCGGCGACCGGCCGGGAAAGAGAGAGGTGCGGCGGTCCTGGAGATCGGGGGACGGCTCATGCACCGAGGTCGCATCCACGCGGGGTCACGGGCGGCACCGGCGGGGCCGGCTGCGGCGTGACGGGCGTACGGCGAGGGCCGTACGGCGCGATGATCGCGAACCTCAGATGCGCAACGTCCACCTCTATCGGAGACAACAGGACGCTGGAAACGATAACCACCAAGAGAGCGAAAGGCAAAGCTTTACGTCATCGCTGCAGGTCACCGCCGTGCCTGAATCAGGGCGAGGGTGCCGCTCGTGCGCCAGCCCCGGCCGTGTTCGGCGTCAAGCGCCGCCTCGGTCCGCGCGTCGAGACCGACGATCACGTCGGACTTCAGCGTCCGCAGCGCGGCCACCGGGCCCGGGAAGTACGCGGTGCGCTCCTCGTACGGCGTGGTGGCGGGCCACAGCCGGTCGCCGACCAGGCGCCGGTAGTTCAGGTCGCCCTTCATGACGGTGACATCAGCATCGGCGAACTCCTGGCGCAGGTCGTCGGGCATGTCCGCGTACGGCAGCGGGGCGCAGGAGAAGGGGTGGCTGCGGACGGTGAGCCGGCCGTCGCCCATGGCCGCCCACAAGCGCTCACCCACCTCTGCCGCGCAGCCGCTCGCGCCGTGCAGGTGGCGCAGGCAGTCGATCACGTCGGCGGTCATGGCGTCCGAGACGTAGTACGGATAGGGCTTGACGTGCAGCACGACCCGCTCGGCGCGCTGATGGTGCAGGAGGTGGTCGACGAGGATGAGGTCGGGCAGGAGTTCTCGTCCGGCGTTGTCGGCGACCAGGCACAGCGTGGTCGCGCCGCCCTCGGGCAGCAGTGACCACAGCAGTGCGGAGTCGTCGGCGACGAGGCGGGATTCGGCGGCCCCGGTCGCGCCGCCGCCCACGGCGAACCCCAGGTCCGCGCGGTTGCCCCACAGTGAGCCAAGGAGGAGCGCCTGACGCTGCTCGTCGAAGGGCCGCCGGGCAAGACCGTCCAGCGCGGCCAGTTCCTCTGCGGCCTCCTCCGTGCGGAGTTCCGCCTGCTTGAACGGGCGGAACGGATCGATCCCCTGCCAGGGGCCGGGCTCGAAGTACCCGACGGCTGCCAGGAGTTGGCGGTAGAAGTAGCTCTCGGACCACAGGAAGGGCACGTCGAACCAGGACAGGCCGACGTATTCGCGGCCCCATGCCTCCCACAGTTCGTGGTCGTGCGCGTCGGGGTCCGGGGGTTCGATCACGCCCTCCGTGGCCTGTGTCAGCAGGGCGTCGAGGGCGCGGTGCCGGCGCGGATCGTAGGGGAAGGCGTCCCGCACCTTCTTGATGAGCGCCGGATGCCGCTCGGCGAGCACGCTCCGGGAGAAGGAGCCGGGTGCGTTGCTCAGGATGACGGGGGCGTCGACTTCTTCTGCCATGACTGAAGACTCTCACCATTTGACGGCTCAAGGGCGGTCCTGCCTAGGGTGACCGGTCCTCTATCCCCCACATTTCAGAGGTACGTCTTCATGCCCGCATTCAACCGTCGGCGCTTCCTCCAGGCAGCGGGTGGCACCGTTGGCGTCGCGGCTCTGTCCGCCAGCATCATGCGCGCCCTCGACATCCCCGCCTCCACCCGGACGGGATCGATCGACGACGTCGAGCACATCGTGGTGCTCATGCAGGAGAACCGCTCCTTCGACCACTACTTCGGCACACTGGGCGGCGTCCGGGGATTCGGTGACCCCCGCCCTCTCATGCTGGAGAGCGGAAAATCCGTATGGCATCAGTCCGGTGGCGGCAAGGAAGTCCTGCCCTACCACCCGGACGCGGACGATCTGGGAATGCAGTTCATCGCCGGGTTGAGCCATGACTGGGAAACCGGCCATCAGGCCTGGAACAAGGGCAAGTACGACGACTGGATAGCCGCCAAGACGTCCGGGACCATGGCACACCTGACCAGGGACGACATACCGTTCCACTACGCCCTGGCGGACGCCTTCACGGTCTGCGACTCCTACCACTCGTCCATCATGGGCGCGACCGACCCCAACCGCTATTACCTCTACTCCGGGCATACGGGAAATGACGGCAAGGGCGGCGGACCGGTCCTGGGCAACGAAGAAGCCGGTTACGACTGGACCACCTATCCCGAACGCCTGGAGAAGGCCGGGGTGTCGTGGAAGATCTATCAGGACATCGGCGACGGACTCACCGAGAAGGGACTGTGGGGCGTCCTGGAGGACGCCTACCGCGGAAACTACGGCGACAACTCGCTGATGTTCTTCAACAAGTTCCGCGACTCCAAGCCCGGTGACCCCCTCTACGAAAGAGCGCGCAAGGGGACGAGGGTCAAGAAGGGCGGCCATCTCCTCGATGACCTGCGCGCCGACGTCAAGGCCGGGAAACTCCCGGAGATTTCCTGGATCGCCGCCCCGGAAGCCTTTTCCGAGCACCCCAACTGGCCCGCGAATTACGGCGCTTGGTACATCTCCCAGGTCCTGGACGCGCTGACGTCCGACCCCGAGGTGTGGAGCAAGACCGCCCTGTTCATCACGTACGACGAGAACGACGGCTACTTCGACCACGTGCCGCCGCCCTACCCGCCGGCCGACTCCTCATGGGGCGCGTCCACCGTCGACAGCGACCTGGACGTCTTCCCCGGCGACGACGAATACAGCGCGGGCCCGTACGGTCTCGGCATGCGGGTTCCCACCCTCGTCGTCTCCCCGTGGTCCACCGGCGGCTACGTCTGCTCCGAGGTCTTCGACCACACCTCCGTCATCCAGTTCATGGAACGCCGCTTCGGCGTGCGCGAACCACACATCTCCCCCTGGCGCCGCGCCATCTGCGGCGACCTCACCTCCGCCTTCGACTTCAGCCTCAAGCACACCGAGCGCGCGGACCTGCCGAACACCGACGCCTACGAGCCGCCGGACCAGGAGCGGCACGACAGCTACACCCCCTCGCCGCCGGCCGCCCCCGCCCTGCCCGTGCAGGAGAAGGGCGCACGGCCCACCCGGCCCCTCCCCTACACGCCCCTGGTCACCGCGGCCGTCAAACCGGCCGACGGCACCGTCAAGCTCACCTTCACGCCGGGTGACGAGACCGGCGCCTGCTTCCTCGTCACCTCCGGCAACCGCACCGACGGACCCTGGACCTACACCGCCGCGGCCGGCAAGAAGCTCTCCGACACCTGGAGCACCGGCCCTTCCGAGGGGACGTACGACCTGAGCGTGCACGGCCCGGGCGGCTACCTGCGCACCTACGAGGGCACCGCCGCGACCGTGAGCCCGGAGGTCACCGGCCACCACGACCAGGACACCGGGCGCCTCGAACTCACCTTCACCAACCCCGCCGACACCGCCTGCCGGCTCACCGTCACCAACGCCTACGGCGGCACGAGCAGCAAGGTCACCGTCAAGGCCGGTGACCGGCAGACCCGCTGGGTCGACCTCGGCCACAGCAAGCGCTGGTACGACCTGCGCGTACGGTCCGACAGCGACACCGGCTACCGGCGCAGGCTCGCCGGACATGTGGAGACGGGCGAGCCCGGCACCAGCGACCCCGCACTGCGCACCGCCTGACCCCGCTACGCCCCGCCGCCCGCCTCGTCACCGCCCGGCCTGACCCGTACGTGCATGCGCTCGCCCTGGGCCCCGAACAGGGCGAGGAATTCCACGGGGATGTCACCGGCGTTGGCGAAGCCGTGCGGGGTGCGGGTGTCGAACTCGGCGGCTTCGCCCGCGGTGAGGACGAGATCGTGGTCGCCCAGGGCGAGCAGCAGGCGGCCGGAGAGGACGTAGAGCCACTCATAGCCCTCGTGCATGCCCTGCTCGGGGCGCGTGTCCTGCCGGGCGCCGCTCTTGGCGACCGGCATGACCTGCTTGTAGGCGTGCATTCCGCCGAGATAGCGGGTCAGCGGGACCCAGGTGTTGCCGTGGCGCAGGAAGGGCCGGGGGTGGATGCGCGGGTCGCCCGTCTGAGGCGCGCCGACCAGTTCGTCGAGCGGCACCCCGTACGCCTTGGCCAGCGGCAGCAGGAGCTTCAGGGTCGGCTCGCGCCCGCCGGCCTCAAGGCGCGAGAGCGTGCTCAGGGAGATCCCCGTCTCCTCGCTCAGCCGGGCCAGGGTGGCGCCCCGCGCCTTCCGCAGCGCGCGCAGCCGGGGGCCGACGGCGGTCAGCACGTCCGTGAGGTCGGTGTCGTCGCTCATCCCTCCATTTGCCGATGCGGCAAATATCTTTGTCAAGCCGCCGTGGGTGCGCGCAGGGTTGCCGCAGAGCAGAAGGAGCCCTCATGAGCGAGCAGACCACCGGCGCCCGGAACGTATCCGGCACCCACAACGCCCCCGCCGCCGGAACAGCCGAAGCGTTCTGGGACGAGCGCTACGACCAGAGCGACCGCCTGTGGAGCGGCGAACCCAATGCCGCACTCGTCCGCGAGACCGAGGGTCTGGCGCCGGGCAGCGCCCTGGATCTGGGCTGCGGCGAGGGCGGCGACGCGATCTGGCTCGCGCGCCAGGGCTGGCGCGTCACCGCCACCGACATCTCCCGTGTCGCCCTGGGCCGTGCGGCCGGGCACGCGGACCAGGCACGGGTCGCCGACCGCATCGACTGGCAGCACCACGATCTCGGCACGTCGCTCCCGGCCGGCAGCTACGACCTGGTGTGCGCCCAGTTCCTGCACTCCATGCACGAGATGCCGCGCGAACAGATCCTGCGGAACGCCGCGGCGGCCGTCGCGCGGGGCGGCACACTCCTGATCGTCGGCCACATGGGCTTTCCCGCCTGGGAGACCGAATCGCGTCCCGGCGTGGACTTTCCCAGCCCGCAGAAGGTCCTGGCCTCCCTCGACCTGCAGGACGGGCAGTGGGACGTACTGGTCTGCGACACCCATGAGCACTCCCTGACAGGCCCCGACGGAGCGCCCTCCACGCGGACCAACTACACCGTCAAGCTGCGACGCCGCACCCCACAGGGCTGACCGCCCGGCCGGGACACCCCGGCCCTCAGGGCAGTCGCACGGTCAGGGTCACCATGGCTCCGCCGGGACCCGCCGAGATACGGAGATCGTCGGTGAACAGGTCGGCGAGCCACAGCCCCCGGCCGCTCTCGGCACAGTCGAGTCCGGGCGCCTGTGCGGGGATGACGTCGGCGCTGAAGCCGGGGCCCAGGTCATGGATGTGACAGTTCAGATGGCTGTTGCTGCGCTGCAGGATCAGCTTGCCGCCACCGCCCGCGTGCTCGACCGCGTTGACCGCCACGGCGTCCAGGGCCACGATGAATTCGCTGCGCCGTGGCTCGGTCAGTCCTTGGTGGTCCGCGTACTGTTCGACGAGCATCCGCAGCCTTGGCAGGTCGTCCTGGTTGAAGCGTGATTCCAGCAGGGTGACGGGAAGGACCTCACGGGCCCCTGAGGCTGTCGACATCAGCGACCCACCTCATTGATCACCAGGTGGGGCACTTGGTTCGCCCCCGCTCGGCGGAGTATGCGGGCCGGTGTCGGTGGACAGTCGACTCTGACCGGGCGGTGCGGATGGTCGAGAACCAGCCGCAGCAGATCCACCGCGCAGGCGGCGCCGAGGAAGACGAGGCCGGAGAGATCCACCGTCAGCGACCGGGAGTCCTCGCTGCGCCTGAGTGCGTGGCGCAGTGCGCCGATGAACTGCTCCCGGGTGGCGAGGTCCGCCTCACCGGCCACCTGCAGCATGCCGTCCGCGTATTCCACGTGCAGAGCACCCAGGTGGGGCAGCAGGCGGCAGGGGTGCGCCTCGTGCATCGCGGTCAGGACATCCGGGTCGAACCAGCGGCTGTCGTAGGCGCAGATCTCGGTGTACGGGCGGTCGGTGAACAGATGCTGGGCGTGGGACTCACGGTGCATCATCACCTTGACATCGGCGCCCAAGTGCCCCACCCAGTGCATGTCGATATAGGTGCGCAGCCCGCTGTAGCCCTCGTCCACGGCCTTGTCGGTCTCCTGCTCGATGCGCTCCCACTGCCGGTGCGGGGTGAACGCTTGCTGCGGCTGGATGAGGGCGCGCATGCTGCTGAGCACCAGCTGCCCGCTCCTGCGGGCGGCCCCCAGCAGGGCTCCCGGCGCGTCAAGGCGGTTCCACACCTGTTCGTCCCGCATGTGCGGAGCGGCGAAGACCATCACCTTCTCGCGCTTCACGAGCCCCGCCCACGCGAAGGCGGAGACTACGTCGCGTCCCGCGTCGTCGTCGGCGTAACTGACGAAGGCATGGTCACCCGCACGGAGGTGCTGAACCGGGATCGTACCGACCGACGCCGAGTCGGCTACCGCCATCTCTCACCTCCGGAGCCGAGAGGCCCGACAGGAACAAGTGCGGGGCAAACGTTAACGGTCTGTACCTCACGGTCGCCCGCCCCCACGGATAGTGACCGTTGACTGACCTCACGGCCCCTCTCAATGATCGGGAGTGCGTGAAGATGCCCCGTTCCGCGCTGGATCCGTTCGGCAAGCAGGCTCGCGCGCCACCGGATTCAGGAGTCCGTGAGGGCGTGCTCCACGAGTGTGCGCGCGTAGGCGGCGTCCAGCCGGCTGGGGCGGAAGAGGATGCGGTACATCATCGGCGCCACCACCTGGTCGATGACCCGTTCCACGTCGGGGACGGTTTCACCCCGCCCCTCCGCGCGGGCCAGGACGATGCCGATCTGGTCGGCCGCGTAGGCGGAGCACTGCCCGGCGTTGCTGCCGTCCGGGTCCCCGAGGAGAGCGTCCCTGATGTACGCGCGCCCCGGCGGGGAGGCCATCTCGTCCAGGAACTGCTCCGCCCAGGCGTCGAGGTCCGCCCGGAGGCTGCCGAGATCGGCAGGCAGCGCTTCGGGGCGCAGGTGCTCCACGGCGACGTCGGACAAGAGCTCCTGCAAGTCCCCCCACCGGCGGTAGACGGTCGAGGGGGTCACCCCCGCGCGCGCCGCGACGAGAGGAACGGTCAGCGCCTCGCGTCCCAGCTCGGCCTGCAGCTCACGGACTGCCGTGTGGACCGACTCCTGGACACGGGCGCTGCGCCCTCCGGGCCGAACCATGGGCTTGGGACTCATGGCCCCACCATACTCCTTAACGCAAATTCGTTGCTTCTAGGTGGCGGGAGGGGCACCTCTCGGGAGGGGCACCCTCAGGCCGCGATCGGAGCGAGCTGCCCCACTGCCGATCCGGACTGGGCTCCCGCTCCCGTTCCTGCCCCGGCGACCTCGTAGGCGCGCCCGACCCGCAGGACGGTCGCTTCGTCCAGGGGGCGTCCCATCAGCTGCATGCCGATCGGCATGCCCGCGCGATCCTGGCCGACGGGCAGCGTCAGTGCCGGCACGCCCGTGATGTTGGCCGGTGCGGAGAGGCGGACGTAGCTGTCGGAGACGGCCTCCATCGTGCCGTCCGCCCACTCCACGCCGTCCTGACCGGACTTGACCGCCGTCATCGGCACCGCCGGGGCGGCGATCACGTCTACCTGGCCGAGCATCCGCGCCCAGGCGTCGCGCATCATCGTCCTGGCACGTTGGGCCCGGAGGTAGTCACCGGCGGTCACGAACTCGCCCGCCTCCAGCAGGATACGGACGTCCGCGGCGTACAGATCGGGTGTCGAGCGGAGCGTCCCCTCGTGGTACGCGGTTGCTTCGGGGACCATCAGGCCCCACTGGACGGCCTGGATGTAACGCGTCATCGGGATCTCGACCTCGACGAGTTCGGCTCCCAGTTCCCTGAGCTGCCCGATGGCCCGGCGCACGCTTTCCTCGACCTCCGGGCTGATGCGCTCGAAGTAGTAGTTGCGCGGCACGCCCACCCGCAGGCCCGTCAGGTCGCCGGGCTCCGCGGCGACGGCGCCACTTGGTGCGTGCCGGACGCGCCCCTCCAGCGACGCGAGGACGAGTGCGGCGTCCTGCACCGTGCGGGTGACGGGGCCGACGTGGTCCAGGGACCAGGACAGGGACGTCACACCGCGCCGGGAGACCAGGTCGTACGTCGGCTTGAGGCCGACCACGCCGTTCAGCGCCGCGGGGACACGGATCGAACCGCCGGTGTCGGTCCCCAGCGCGAACGTGGCCTCTCCCGCCGCGACGGCGACGGCCGAGCCTCCGCTCGACCCGCCCGCGACCCGGCTGTGGTTCCAGGCGTTGTGCGTCTGAGGGGTGGTCAATCCGTAGGCGAACTCGTGGGTGTGGGTCTTGCCGAGCAGCACCGCACCGGCCGCGGACAGACGCGCGGCGACGGCGCTGTCGCCTTCGGCGACATGGTCCGCCCTGACCCGGGAGCTCGCCGTGGTGGGCATGCCCTCGGCGTCGATCAGCCCATGGGTATTCCGTGCAGCGGGCCGCGCAACCGGCCCTGTGCGATCTCGCGTTCGGCTTCGGCCGCCGCTTTCCGCGCGGAATCGGCGGCGACGGTGACGTAGGCCTGGAGGCGCTCTTCGACCGCGCCGATGCGCTCAAGGACTGAATCGGTCAGTTCGACCGGCGACAGCTCACCCGCGGCCAGTGCGCGGGCGGCGTCGGCGAGCGACAGCTCATACGGCTGCATCGAGGGCCTCCTGTTCCGTCGTGCCTGCCGTGCACGGCGTGTAGGTCATCGCGGGCGGCGTGTCCCGGAAGTCCAGCTCCCGCAGTGTGGCGATGACGGAGTGGATGTGGTTGGCGGTTGCCGCCACCGCCTCGTGACGGTCGTTCTCCAGCGGCAGGCCCGCCCGGAGAGCCCCGCGCGCGGCCTCCTGCGGGGTGAGTTCGGCGGTGTCCATACGTGCCCTCTCGACTCGGCCCATTGCGCCGTGGGGGCGGCGGCCCGCCCTGCAACGCTCAAAAGCTAACGGTTTGCGTTAGCAGGACGATAGGCCCTACGTTCGACTTAACGCAAACCCGTTGCTTTTAGATCGAGCACCTCGATCGACGCACCACTTGGAGGAGCCCCGCATGCCCACCACCACGCACGACGCCGCCAGCACCCCCGAGAGCCCGGCCTGGACCGTCGGAGACCTCACTGTCCGCCGTATCGACGAGGTGCACCTGCCCCCTCAGACGGGCCCCTGGCTGCTGCCCGGAGCCACCCCGCAGGTCGTGGCCCGATCCCCCTGGCTGCAACCCGACTTCGCGGACGGACAACATGTCCTGCGGCTGGCGAGCCACAGCTTCGCGGTCGAGGTCAACGGACTGCGCGTGCTCGTGGACACCGGCATCGGCAACGGCAAACAGCGGGCCAATCCCGCATGGGACAACCTGGACACCGACTACTTGAGCCGCCTGGCGGAGGCCGGCTTCGCGCCCGAGACGGTGGACCTCGTCGTCCTCACCCACCTGCACACCGACCACGTCGGCTGGAACACCCGCGCCCAGGGCGGCAGTTGGGTGCCCACCTTCCCCAACGCCCGCTACCTGACGACCCGCACCGAGTGGGACTACTGGGCCAACACCGACATGGACGAGGCACGCCGCCAGATGTTCCGGGACTCCGTGCACCCCATCAAGGACGCAGGGCTGCTCGACCTCGTCGACGTACCCCTCGATGGGGCCGACATCGCCCCCGGCGTCCGTCTGCTCCCCACTCCGGGCCACACACCGGGCCAGGTGGCGGTGGAACTGAACAGCCGCGGCGAGAGCGCGCTCATCACCGGCGACTGCATCCACCACCCCGTCCAGCTGGTCCGTCCCGACCTGGGCAGCTGCGTGGACATCGACCCCGCAGCCGCGGCCAGGACCCGTCATCAACTCCTCGGCGCCCTCTCCGGCACCCGGACCCTGCTCCTCGGCAGCCACTTCCCGCCGCCCACCGCAGGCCACGTGATCCCTGACGGCGACACCTACCGGCTCGTCCCGGCCGGCCAGGAGCGGGCTTCGTGAGCGTTAAAGAGTTGTCCCGCGGGGGCCGGTCGGTGACGCTGACGCGATGAGCGGAGCGATCTCTTGTGCATGGCGCGACCCCATCACAGACGAGGAGCTGGCCGACCTGGTCCGGTCGCACGGCGGTGCTGCCGTCGCCGGCTGGTGGGACAGAGTCAAGGAACACAGCCTGGGCTGGGTGGGGGCCCGCGACTGCGACGGTGTCCTGGTCGGGTTCGTGAACGTGGCGTGGGACGCGCCACCTGACAGTGGCAGAGGCCCTGAAGGCATCGCCTCCAGGGCCCCCGGGCCATCAACCGGGAATCAGCTGAGCCGGTGGTCAGACCTCATCTCTCGGTGGTGAACCTGGCCACGTTCCCCTCGGTGGACTGCCGGTGGAAGCCCGCCTTCTCAAGGACTCGGACCGAGGAAGGGTTCGACAGTTCCACGCCGGCGGACACCGTGTGGACGTCCGGTGCGGTCAGGGCGAACTCCACCAGGGCCCTGGTGGCCTCGGAGGCGTAGCCACGGCCGCGGCGCGAGGCCACGATGCCGTACCCGATCTCCAGGACGCCCTCGCTGGGCGGCCAGAACAGGCCGATCGAGCCCACCACCGAGCCGCTCTCGCGCTCGACGACCAGACGGTGGCCGTAGGCACCGAGCCAGTCGGGGAACTGCTCGAAGAGGCCCGCGACCACACGGTCGCCTTCGGCGGGGAAGTCGACCGCCCAGTCGGCGGACCTGTCGTCGCCGAGGACCGCGGTGGCCTCGCCCGGGGTCCAGGACCGCAGGACGAGACGCTCGGTGATCACGTCGGCGTGCGCAGGTGCGGGTGCAGATGCGGGTGTGGATGAAGCAGAGGAAGACATGTGTCTCTCCTGGTCGTTCGATGTGACGACCGGATCCGCGCTCGGCTATCGCGCGGCCCGGACGAGGGCATGCTGATGAAGGCCTGCGGCAGCCATATTCATCAACCTCCCGGTCCGGTGACAGCGCGTCCCTCGCGCCTGCGGGACGGTAACAACCGCCCCGCAGGCCGGGCAACACATTTAAGAAGTGCTACTTCAGGTACGGACCGTCCGCGCCGACCTTGCCCGGAGCCGGGGTGCCCGGCAGGTCGAGCACGTAGGCCCGCAGGTTGCCCTTGCCCGGAGCGGCGACGGAGAGCTTGCCGTCGGTCACGGTCTTCTTGTCGCCGGTGACGGCGTCGGTGTAGGTGCCGTTGGGGATGCCGCTGTAGCTCGCCGCACCGGAGACGGTGACGAGGGCGAAGCTGTCGACGGAGCCCGAGGTGTAGCGGCGCTTGTAGGCCATCTGTCCGTTGATGCCCTCGGTCGAGTACTGGCCCGACTGGAGCGCGGGCACGGCCCTGCGGATCCGGTTGAGCCGCTGCACATGCTTGACCAGGGGCTGGTCCAGGGTCTTGGCGACCTCGCCGCTCGCGCTGTCGACCGTGCCGAACTCCGTTGCGGTGACGCTGCCTTCGAGATGGTCGCCGTAGTAGGCGCGTCCCGTGGTGGCCAGCGGGCACTTGGGTCCGCAGTCGATCTGCTTGCCCTTCTGGAACTCGATCTCCGAGCCGTAGTAGAGGGTCGGGATGCCGCGGAAGGTCCACATCAGGGCCATGTTCTCGGCCCAGGCATCGGTGCCGCCCGCATAACGGGTGGAGGACTTGTTCGGTCCGTAGTCGTGGCTGTCGACATACACCGCGTTGTACGTGGCGTCGTTGACGGAGTCGTCGGAGTCCTTGCCGTTGTTGTACGCGTTCGGGGCATCACCGAAGTTCATGTGCATCCGCATGTCGATGATGTTCATGCCGGAGAACTTCGTGCGGTCGGGCGCGTGGTAGGTGTTTCCGTCCAGGAAGGCGTTGTTGCTGGTGGGCTGGTTGCCGGTGCCCTGCGCCTGCTCGTACTGGTACATCTCCAGGGCTGCCGCCGCATCGTCGGCGGCGTACTCCTTGCGCTCCTTCCACGTGTAGAACTGCGCGGAGTGGTTGACCGAGCCGCGGTTCCATTTGTCGTTGACGAAGGCAGCGACCTCGCCGAACACATAGAAGTCGTCGGCCTTGTCCGCGCCGTACTTCGCCACCAGCTTGTCGTGCAGGGCGGGCAGGAAGCGCCGGTTCCAGGTGGTGCGCGGGATGTGCACGGCGGTGTCGACGCGGAAGCCGTCCACGCCCATGTCGATGTACTTGTTGTAGGCGTCGATCAGGTACTGCTGCACGTCGGCGTTCTCGGTGTTGAAGTCCGCCAGGTCGTCGTGGAGCCAGCAACTGCGTGAGTCCTCGCCCTCCCAGTTGCCGATCCAGCACTGGTGGTATTTGTCCTTGGGGAACATGCCCGACGTGGGGCTCGGCCACTGGCAGTTGTAGATCTTCCGGCCGTCCGATCCGGTGCCGGACTGCTTGCCCCAGTCCTTGCAGGTGTTGCCCGCCGGTTCCGCGGTGGACCAGCGATCACCGTTGTAGGGGTTGCCCTGCGCGTCCTCGTCGAGCGGGTCGTACTCCTTGCCCTCGACCTTGTCGTCGTAGTAGTCGCCCCACTCCTCGTCCTGCACGCCGAACGCGGTCGGGGTGAACAGGCCCTTGGCGCCCCAGCGCGAGCTGTGGTTGTAGACGACGTCCTGGTAGATCTTCATGCCCTTGGCGTGCGCCCGGTCGATGAGCTGCTGGTAGGAGACGCCCTCGGACTCCAGGCGCGGGTCGATCTCGTAGAAGTCGTATCCGTGGTAGCCGTGGTAGTCGTAGTCCGACCGGTTCATGACCACCGGCGTGATCCAGATCGCCGAGAAGCCGAGACCCTTGATGTAGTCCAGCTTCTCTGCGAGTCCCTTGAAGTCGCCGCGGGTCATGGGGTCGTCGTTGGCCGCGTTCCCGGACGACGTGTGCTGGTTGCCGCCGCGGTTGTTGGACGTGTCGCCGTCGCTGAAGCGCGCGGTCATCGCGAAGTAGATCGAGTCGGCGCGCGGGTCCCCGCCGAGCATGCTCGCGGACTCGGCCTCGGCGGCCACGCTCCGGGCATCCCCCGCCGCCCTGTCCGCGCCGTCGACACCGGGTAGCAGCGTCAGGAACAGTGCGGCCAGGGCAGCGGCCAGAAGCGCTCTTGGTTTGCGGGCGGCATGCAGATGCGTCATGGATCCTCCTGTACGTAGTGGGGTACGCGGGAGGGCCGACGCGCCATCAGCCCGGGCGGGTCTCAGGGCCGGTCAGGCCCGTCGTTCAGCCTCGCTCGAAGACGGCGACGCTCCGTGCGGGGACGTTGAAGGTGCCTGAACTCCGCTCGTACGAGGACGACTTGACCACCGGGTCGCCGCCCTTCGCCTGGACGGGGTGCAGCCTGTACGCGGTGTCCTTCAGGGCCGCGACGCTCTGCTTCTGTGCCTCCGGGGTCGCGTTGAAGACGACGACCAGGTCCCCGGTCTCCATGGTGATGACGCCGGGGGTCTCGGCCGCGGTGCCCGAAAGCGGGAAGGAGAGCCGGGACTGGACCTTTCCCGCGGTGGCCAGGGAGAACACGGGCTCGCTCGCGCGCAGCTTCACCAGGTCCTGGTAGGCGGCCGAGGTTCCGTTGATCTCCGCGCAGCCGGGGGTCAGCGACGCGGACGCCAGCAGAGGCTTTCCGTAGGCCCACTTGTCCTTGTTGTCGGCGGCCGGGGGCAGACCGCGGCCGAAGCCGTTGCCGTCACGGCAGTTCCAGTGCAGGGCGTTGAACCAGTCGCCGCTGTCGTAGGAGTTGCGGTCAAGGGACTTGGAGCGCAGCAGGTCGCTGCCGGCCTGGGAGAGGGACGGGCCCTGGGCCAGGGTGGCGGTCGCCATGGCGAGCACCTGCATGCGGGAGCGCTCGGCGGCCGTGGTGTCCGCGGGCAGCTTGAAGGCGAGCGCGTCGTAGAGCGCTTCGTTGTCGTGGGCGTCGGCGTAGGAGAGGGCGTCGCCGGGGGCGGCGGCGAATCCGGCCGGTGCGCCGTTGTAGTCGACCTCGGAGCCCTTGACCCGCTTCCCGGCGGAGTCGGTGAACGTGTAGTCGGCGAGGTTGCCGGTCAGGGCCACCTTGATCAGGTCCTGGTAGTGCAGGAGCCGGGCCTTCTGCTCAGCCGGGGTGCCGTTGGCCTTGGACGCGTTGGGGTCGGTGAACAGGCCGCTGGCGAAGCCCTGGACCCCGGGGTCTTCGTCGAAGGGGCCGCCGCCGCGCACCGCGTCGCGGCCTCGGTCGGAGAAGGTGGCGATGCCCGTGCCGGCCATGTTCTTCTGTGTGGCCTGGACGAAGCGCGCGTCATCGGCGATCTCGCCGAAGTTCCAGCCCTCGCCGTAAAGGACGATGTTCTTCCCGTCGACGCCGTCCTTCTTGGGGGTCAGCGCGTCCAGGGCCTTGCGGACGGCGAGGATGTTGGCCTTGGGGTGGTGACCCATCAAGTCGAAGCGGAAGCCGTCGACCTTGTACTCCTTGGCCCAGGTGACCAGGGAGTCGACCACGAGTTTGCCCATCATGGCGTTCTCGGGGGCGGTGTTGGCGCAGCAGGTGGAGGTGGCCACCGTGCCGTCGGCAAGGAGCCGCTGGTAGTAGCCCGGCACGATCTTGTCGAGGACGGACTTGTCGGCCTGGCCGCTGGCGACGGTGTGGTTGTAGACCACGTCCATCACGGTGCGCAGTCCGGAGCCGTTGAGACCCTGGACCATCTTCCGGAACTCGACCGTGCGGCGGGTCCCGGCGGGGTCGCTCGCGTAGCTGCCCTCGGGCACGGTGTAGTGCAGCGGGTCGTAGCCCCAGTTGTAGGCGTCCTTGGCCGCGGTCTTGGTGACGCAGGCCTGCTGTTCTTCGGAGTCCGGTGCGGGTGCCGTCAGGTCGCAGTCGGGCTTGGCCTGGTCGGCGGCGCGCTCCGGGATGGTGCCGATGTCGAAGGCGGGCAGCAGGTGCACGTAGGAGGTGCCGGACCCGGCGAGCTTGCGCAGGTGCTTCATGCCGTCGGAGGCCGTGTCGGTGAAGGCAAGGTACTGGCCGGGGTGCTTGGCCGTGCGGTCCTCGACGGAGAAGTCGCGGATGTGCAGTTCCTGGATCTGCGCGTCGCGCAGCGGTGTCGCCTTCGGCTTCTTCAGCTGCTCCCAGCCCTTGGGCGCGAGCTTCGGGTCGTCGAGGTCGACGGCGAGACTGCGCTCGGAGTCTGCGGTGAGCGCCGTGGAGTAGGGGTCGGTGACCTTGTTGGTGACGACCTTCTGGACGCTGGGCGCCCACACCTTCACGACGTACCGGTACTGCTTGCCCGACCAGCTGCGGTCGCCGCTGACGGACCACACGCCGCTGGCGTCGTCGCGCCGCATCGCGACACGCTTGCCGTCGAGTTCGAGGCTGACGGACTGGGCGGTGGGCGCCCACACGGCCAGGGTGGGACGGCCGCCGCGGAACTGCGGGCCGAGGGCGGCCTTGGTGGCCCTGGCGCCGTAAATGTCGTCGAGTATGCCCTGCGTCTGCACGCCGGTGGCGGCAAGGAGGGTGCCGTCGGCGCTGCTGCGGGCGGCGACGAGCTGGCCGGTGAGGGCGGTGCGGACCTGGTCGCGGTCGCGCGGGTCGACGGTGAAGGCCGCGTAGTCCTTCAGGTGCGGGTACTTCTTGCGCTGGGCGTCGGTGAGGCCGCCCGCCGCCGGGGCGAGGCGGATGCGCCGTCCCTCGCCGGCGAGTTCGCCGTCCTTGACGGTCAGCTGTCCGTCGCGGGCGTACACCAGCTCCTGCGATGCGGCGTCGCCCCGGACGTCCCAGGCGAGGGTGTTCTTGTCGATCCATTGCGCCGCCGACTTGGACAGATCGAGGTCGGCGGGCGCGTCGGCCGCGGCCGGTGCTTGAGGTGCCGCGATGGCCGAGGGCGTCAGGGGTGCGACCGCGGCGAGCAGGGCCAGGGCCGCGGTGACGAGGGTGCGGCGGGGGGAGCCGGTCAAGGGGAGCTTCTCCTTGTGAAGTGCGGAGGTACGAAATCATTCAGCCCCTCCGGCGATGGAGGAGCGGGGTCCGGGGCGGAGCCCCGGGTCGGGTGGGCCGCCCGGCGGCGGGGAAGCGGATGCCGGGCGGCCGGTCAGGCAGGGCGGGTCTGCGCTCAGCAGCTCCTGGCACCCGCGTGCAGCGCGAGCGCGGTGTTCGGGGCGACGGAAGCCGTGAACTGGCCCGAGCCGTTGACGGTGACGCTCCTGCCGCTCTGGACGTCGCAGTAACTGCCCGCGGCCAGGGACGTCTGGAAGGTCCGGTCGACCGTGGAGCCCTCGTGGTTGATGACCACATAGGCCTTGTCGCCGCGGCCGAACGCGATGGCGTCGTTGCCGTTGTCCCACCAGTTGGTCATGGCCGTCCCGCGCGCGGTGTTGCGGAACTTGACCATGCTCCTGATCTCGGGCCAGGCGTGCTGGCACTTCCAGCCGTCGCTGTAGCAGGCGTTCACCTGACCGCCGTTGGGCGGTCCGGCGTCGATGTTGCTGAACTCGTAGCCGGACTGCACGTCCGGGGCGCCGTAGGGCAGGGCCAGCATGAAGACGTGGGCGAGGGTGTAGTTCGCGCCGTCCTTGTAGCTGAGGGTCTGCCCGTGCCGTTCGGTGTCGTGGTTGGCGACGAAGACGGCGGCCGAGTTGCCGGGCAGGTAGCCCCAGCCCTCGCCGTAGTTCTTCAGGTAGGCGAGCTTCTCGTCGTTGAAGACGCGCTTGAGGTCCCAGCCGTAGCGGAACTCCTGGGGGTCGCCGGTGGCGATGTACTCGCTCGGGGAGACCGCTTCACCCGAGCCGTAGATCGTCTCCTGCTTGAAGTAGGCGCCGGGGTTGGTCAGCCGGGACTTGATGTTCTTCAGGTCGTCCACGGGGATGTGCTTGGCCGCGTCGACCCGGAAGCCGTCGACACCCAGGGACAGCAGGTCGTTGAGGTAGGCGGCGATCCTCCCCCGCACGTACTCCTCGCCGGTGTCGAGGTCGGCGAGGCCGCCCAGTTCGCAGTTCTGGACGTTCCAGCGGTCCTGGTAGTTGCTGATGTTCGAGCGGCAGTTGTCCATGTCGAAGCCCGAGTAGGTGCCCGGGTAGTCGTACTTGGTGAACGTGGAGCCGGCCGAGCCGGTGCCGGAGGCGTTGGTCATGTGGTTGATGACCGCGTCGGCGACGACCTTCACCCCGGCCTTGTGGCAGGTGTCGACCATGTTCTTGAACGCGGTCCGGTCGCCGAGCCGGCTGCCTATCTTGTAGCTGACGGGCTGGTAGGCGGTCCACCATGCCTCGCCCTGGATGCGCTCCTGGGGCGGGGAGACCTGGACGTAGCCGTAGCCGTCGGGGCCCAGCTGCTGCGTGCACGCCTTGGCCACCGAGCTGAACTTCCACTCGAAGAGCACGGCGGTGACGTCCTTGGCGCCGGGCGGGGCCGCCTGCGCCTGCGGGGCTCCGGCGACGATGCCGCCCGCGGCGCCCGCCACCAGGGCGAGGGCGGCGGCGACGGGTCTGCGGACTCTGGTCTTTCGGCCAGCCATGTGGGCCTCCTGCACGAGTGAGGTGTGACCTTGAATGGCAACGCGCCGTGCCCGTCAGGTCGTTGAAGGATGTTGCAGAAACATTTCAACGCCGATTTCGGTCGAGACCGTACGACCCCCGGGAACCCCGGTCAACCCTCCGCGCACACTCTCGCGCCAGATGCGGGATCCGGGAGTTCATGCGCCGCAAAACCTTTCGCAAGACATTGCGACGGTGTTACGTTCAACCACAACTCCGGTCCGGACGGCCGGGGGACCCGGACAACGGGCCCCACGCGCCCGGCCGTGCGGACCGGAGCATGGACGGAGAGGCCCCGGAGCCACATCAAGACCCCGCTGCCCCGAACAGGGCCGGCACCGGGCGCCTCTCTCCCCATCCGGCGCCTGCGCGGGCAGTCCCGGCGCGGGGTCCGGACGGGCATGTCTCAGCGCGGCGGCTGCGCCGTGGAACCGCGCACCACAAGCTCCGGCTGGAAGACGAACTCCGTGTGCTGTACGGGGTTTCCGTGCAGCTCCTCGAGGAGCGCGCCCACCGCGGCGCTCGCCATGGCCTGCACCGGCTGGCGCACCGTGGTCAGCGGCGGGTCCGTGAACGCGATCAGGGGCGAGTCGTCGAAGCCGACCACCGAGACGTCGCCGGGCACCGACAGGCCGCGCTCGCGCACCGCCCGTACGGCGCCGAGCGCCATCATGTCGCTGCCGCACACCATCGCCGTACACCCCTGGTCGAGCAGGGCGCTGGCCGCCGCGTGCCCGCCTTCGACCGTGAACAGCGTGCGCTGCACGAGCTGTTCGGCCTCTTCCTGTCCCACGCCGAGCAGCGCGTGCAGCGCCGCGGTGAACCCCTCCGCCTTGCGCAGCGAGGGGACGTAGCGGGTGGGCCCGATGGCCAGACCGATCCGCCGGTGACCCAGGTCGACGAGGTGGCGCACCGCCATCCGCGCCGCCGCACGGTCGTCGGGCGAGACGAAGGACACCGGGATGTGCTCGTTGTAGCCGTTGATCAGGACGAACGGCACACCGCGGGCGTGCAGTTCGAGATAGCGGGCGGGATCGGCCGTGGTGTCGGCATGCAGCCCCGAGAGAAAGACGATGCCGCTGACCCGGCGCTCCTCCAGCTGCTCGACCAGCTCGTCCTCGCTGGCCCCGTCCGGCATCTGGGTGCACAGCATCGGCGTATAACCGTGCCCGGACAGGACCTGCTCGACGACCTGCGCGAAGGCGGGAAAAATCGGGTTGCTGAGCTCGGGGATGACCAGGCCGACCAGACCGGCGCTGTGCCGCTTGATCCGGATCGGCCGTTCGTAGCCGAGGACGTCCAGAGCGGCGAGCACCCGGCGCCGGGTGCCGGTGGCAACACCCGGCTTGCCGTTGAGCACCCGGCTCGCGGTGGCCTCGCTGACACCGGCCTGGGCCGCGATGTCAGCGAGGCGCGGGGCGCCCCGGTCCGGCCGGTCTCCCCCCTCGCCCCGGTCGGCGGACCGCGGCAGGGAAAGGGTCACACCGCCCACCACACGGTGGTGTCGGCGGGCAGCTCGACCTTGCCGTCCACCGTCTCCACCTCGGCGTTGGCAAGCAGCATCCGGCCCGGGACCGGGATGCGCACCGCCGCACCCGTGGTGTTGGCCGTGCACACGAAGCCCTCACGGCCGAAGGCGAGAACCCCCTCGGGAGCCTCCAGCCACTCCAGCGAGTCGCCCGCACCGAGCCCCGGCTGCTCCCGGCGCACGGCGAGTGCGCTGCGGTAGAGCTCCAGGGTCGAGTCGGGGTCTCCGGTCTGGGCCTCGACGCTGAGCCCGCCCCAGCCCTCGGGCTGCGGCAGCCAGCTGCCGCCCGCGCCGAATCCGTGACTGGAGCCCTCGGTGGTCCACGGGATCGGCACCCGGCAGCCGTCGCGGAAGCCGTCCTGACCGCTCGCGCGGTGGAACGAGGGGTCCTGGCGCACCTCGTCGGGCAGGTCGGTGACGTCGGGCAGGCCGAGCTCCTCGCCCTGGTAGACGTACGCGGAGCCGGGCAGCGCCAGCATCAGCAGCGTCGCGGCGCGGGCGCGGCGCAGGCCGAGCTCGCGGTCGCCGGCGGTGCGCAGCTGGGTGCCGAGGCCGGGCGGGTTGGCGAACCGCGTGGCGTGGCGGGTGACGTCGTGGTTGGAGAGCACCCAGGTGGCCGGGGCGCCGACGGGGCGCATCGCGGCCAGCGACACGTCGATGACCTCGCGCAGTTCGGCCGCGTCCCAGTGGGTGCCCAGGTACTGGAAGTTGAAGGCCTGGTGCATCTCGTCCGGGCGGACGTAGGCGGCAGCGCGCTCGACGGTGGGGGTCCATGCCTCGGCGACGAGGATCTTCTCGCCCGCGTACTCGGTGAGGACCTTGCGCCAGCTGCGGTAGATCTCGTGCACACCGTCCTGATCGAAGAACGGCATGACATCGTTGCCCAGGAGCTTGAGCTGGTCGTGCGTGCCGATGTCGGGCAGGCCCTCGGCCTTGACCAGGCCATGGGCGACGTCGACGCGGAAGCCGTCGACGCCCATGTCGAGCCAGAAGCGCAGGATCGAGCGGAACTCGTCGTGGACGGCGGGGTGTTCCCAGTTGAAGTCGGGCTGCTCGGGGGCGAAGAGGTGGAGGTACCACTCGCCGTCCTCGACCCGGGTCCAGGCAGGGCCGCCGAAGACGGACTCCCAGTCGTTGGGCGGCAGTTCGCCGTTCTCGCCCTTGCCGGCCTTGAAGTGGTAGCGCTCGCGCAGGGGTGAGCCGGGGCCCTCGCGCAGGGCGCGCTGGAACCAGTCGTGCCGGTCGGAGGAGTGGTTGGGCACCAGGTCGACGATGATGCGCAGGCCCAGGTCGTGGGCGTCGCGCAGCAGGGCGTCGGCGTCCAGGAGGCTGCCGAACATCGGGTCGATCGCGCGGTAGTCGGCGACGTCGTAGCCGGCGTCGGCCTGCGGCGAGGAGTAGAAGGGGCTGAGCCAGACGGCGTCGACGCCCAGGTCCCTGAGGTAGGGAAGGCGGGCTCGGATGCCGTCCAGGTCACCCATGCCGTCACCGTTGCCGTCGGCGAAGCTGCGCGGGTAGACCTGGTAGATCACCGCGCCACGCCACCAGTCCGTGTGGGTGCCGGAGGCGGGGGCTGCAGGGGCAGCGAGATGCTGGGTCATGTCTTCCCTGAGATCGAGAGGTCGAGTGCGAGGGGGGTATGTGCCGTGTCAGGACTTCGTCGCGCCGGCGGTGAGTCCACCGACGAGGTGGCGCTGGACGAAGCCGAAGATCACCGCTGCGGGCACCGCGACGATCACGGCGGCGGCCGTCAGCGAGCCCCAGTCGCTGGTGTACTGGTTGACGAAGGTCTGCAGGCCGCCCGCCAGGGTGAGGTTCTCCTCGCCGGTCATGAAGGCGGAGGCGTAGGCGACCTCGGCCCAGCCGGTGATGAAGCTGTAGAAGCCGGTGACGGCGAGACCGGGCTTGGCGAGCGGCACGATGAGCCGCCAGAAGGTGCCGAACGGGTTGAGCCCGTCCACGCGCCCCGCTTCGTCGATCTCCACGGGGATGGTGTCGAAGTACCCCTTCATCATCCAGGCGCAGAACGGCACGGCGATCGTCAGATACGTGACGACCAGGCCGATGGGCTGGTTGAGCAGGCCCAGGCTGGCCAGGAGGTTGTACAGCGGCACGATGAGCACCGCGACGGGGAACATCTGGGTGATCAGCAGGAGCCACATCAGCGGCCGCATGCCGGGGAACTTGAAGCGGCTGACGGCATAGCCGGTGGTCGCGGAGATGAAGACGCCGATGACCGTGGTCAGGCCCACGACGAGCAGGGAGTTGGCGAGCCAGCTCAGGAACTCGGTGTCGTTGACGACGTGGTCGTAGTTGCGGAGCGTGAAGTCCTTGACCAGGTCGGTGGAGAACGCCTCGCTCGTCGGCTTGAACGAGGTGACGAGCAGCCACAGCGGCGGGAGGACCGCGGTGGCGGAGGCGACCAGCAGGCCCACGTGGAGGGCGACCGAGGCCAGCGGCCCGCGCTCGCCGCGCTCGCGGACCTTCTTGGGCCGGGTCGGGGACTTCGGCGGACTCTGGGACGAGGTCTTCTCGTCGGTCATGGTGGTCACCACACTTCTCCCTGCTTGCGGAGCGCGCGGCGGTAGACGACCGCGAAGAGCGAAAGGAGCAGCAGAATGACGACGCCCCAGGCCGCGGATCCCGCGAAGTCGCGCGGGCTGACGACGAACGAGAGCCGGTAGGCGTACGTCACCAGGATCTCGGTGGAGTCGCCCGGACCGCCCCGGGTGAGCAGGAAGATCACCGGGAACATGTTGAAGGTCCAGATGCCGCTGATCAGGATCACGGTGCTGCTGACGGAGCGCAGGCCCGGCAGGGTGATGTGCCTGAAGCGCTGCCAGGCGTTCGCGCCGTCCATCTCCGCGGCCTCGTAGAGCTCGCCGGGGATGGACTGGAGTCCGCCGAGCATGGCGACCAGCATGAAGGGGACGCCCAGCCAGACGTTGACCGTGATGACCGAGAACTTGGCCCAGGTGGGGTCGTTGAGCCACGGGATCGCGTCGATGCCGCCGCCGGCGAGGATCTTGTTGAGGATGCCGTTCTTCTCGTTGAACAGCAGGCGCCAGGTGAACACGGAGACGAAGGCCGGTACCGCCCAGGGCAGGATCAGCGCCATCCGGTAGAGGGAGCGCCCCGCCAGCTTGCGGTTGAGCATGTTCGCCAGGACCAGGCCGAGCGTGAAGGAGATCGCGACACAGGAGACGGTCCAGATGATCGTCCAGGTGAGCCGGTCCCAGAAGACGGTGTCGGAGAAGATCGCGGTGTAGTTGTCCAGGCCGACGGACTCGTAGGTCGCCGGGATGTGGTTGACACCGATGGTGCGCTCGACGTTCGCCTCGTTGGCGTCGGTCGTCGACAGGTACAGGCCCCGCACCAGCGGGTAGCCGATGATCACGCCGATCACGGCCACCACGGGGGCGACCATGCTCCAGGCGTACCAGTGGGTGGACAGCGACCTGCGCAGCCGTCCGGGGGTCTTGCCGGTCCGCGGGCCGCGGCCGCGGACGCTGTGGGCGTCCGCGGCCTTGGCCAGAGACTGGCTGCTGTCAACAGCCATTTACTTGTAGTCCTTCAGCAGCTTGCGGTAGGCGTCGCCGACACCCTTCGCCCCGTTGTCGGGCGAGGTCTTGCCGCTGAGCACCTTGCCCATCTGCAGCCGGATCGGCTCGAACAGGGCGTTGGCCTCGGGGATCCAGGGCCGCTCCACGGACTTGTCCACGGCCGGCTTGAAGAACTGCACCATCTGGTTGTCCTTGACGGACTGCACGTCGTAGACGGAGGTGCGGGTGGGCAGCAGGCTCAGCTTCTCGGTGGTCTGCTGCTGCACCTTGGCCGAGCTCATGTACTTGATGAACTCGTAGCTCGCGTCGAGGTTCTTGGAGCCCGCGTAGGCCGCGAGGTTCCAGCCGCCCTGCGGGGAGGCCTGCCGGTCGCTGCCGCCGGGGACCGGGGCGATGCCGAGGTTGCCCTTGTCGCCCTTGAACTCCTTGCCCTGCAGGGCGCCTTCGATCGACCAGGGGCCGTCGAGAGCCATCGCGACGTCGCCGTCCTTGAAGGCGTTCAGCTGGTTGTTGTAGCCGTCGCTGGCGTCGGTGGTGGCCGCCTTGGAGTCGACCAGGTCCTTCATGACCTTGAAGGCCGCGGCGCCCTGGGGGTCGTCGACGGTGACCTTCTTGCTCTTGGTGTCGAGGAGGTCGCCGCCCTCGCCGTAGAGGTAGGGGAGGTAGTAGTACGGATCGTCGCCGCGCAGGTAGAGGCCGGTCTTGCCGGACTTCGACTTGATCTTCTTCGCGGCGCTCTTCACCTCGTCGAAGGTCTTGGGCGCCTCGACGCCGGCCTCCTTGAGCATCTTCTTGTTGTAGAAGAGCGCCAGGGTGTCGATGGTCTGCGGGGCGGCGTAGGTCTTGCCCTTGAACTTCGTGCTTGCCGCGGCCTGCGGGAGGTAGTCGTCCGCCTTGTCGAGCGCGGCGGTGCCCTCCAGCGGGGCGAGGTAGCCCAGGTTGGCGAAGTCCGCGACCCAGGCGACCTCGGTGCGCATCACGTCGGGGGCGCCGGAGTTGCCGCCCGCGGCGTTCTTGAACTTGGCGTTGGCCTCGCCGAACGCGACGCTCACGTAGTTGACCTTGACGTCGGGGTGGAGCTTCTCGAAGCCCTTGGCGAGCTTCTCGTAGGTCCCCTTCTCCGCGTCGTTCGAGGTGTCCCAGAAGGTGACGGTGCCGGACAGCTTGCCCGAGCTGTTCTTGCCGCTGTCACCGTCATCGCCACCGCACGCTGCCGCTGTCAAAACCAGGGCCCCGACCATTGCGGTGGCCGCTATGCCACGCCGCATGTGCACTCCTTCAACTGATCCCGGAACAGGGGGAGGCGAAGCCCCCGACAGAGCTGCCTCCTGCGAGCCGCACCGACGCGGCACCGGGTTGCCAGGGAACGTAACAGGATTGAAAAGCGCCCGAAAGACCTTGCGAGATATTTCTGCAAGGTCTGCTGATCGTTACCGCCGTGTGTCCTTACGGTTGCCCTTGCTGCGCTTGACAGGCCCCTGATGTGGGGGGCGCGCTCCCCTGCCCTCGCCCGCAGCCCTCGCAAGAAGCTTGCAGAACCGGCTCTTTCTGCAAGCTTTCGCAACCGGTGTGCAATCCGGCAGATCACCGGTACAGTCCCTGCATGACCGCACGGCTCGTCGACATCGCAGCGCAGGCGGGGGTGAGCGAAGCCACCGTCAGCCGTGTGCTCAACGGCAAGCCAGGCGTCGCCGCGGCCACCCGCGAATCCGTCCTCGCCGCCCTGGACATGCTCGGCTTCGAACGACCCACGCGACTGCGCCAGCGCAGCAGCGCAGGGCTGATCGGCCTGATCACGCCCGAGCTGGACAACCCGATCTTCCCCGCCCTCGCCCAGGTCATCGCCCAGGCCCTGACGCGCCAGGGCTACACCCCGGTCCTGGCCACCCAGACGCCCGGCGGCTCCACCGAGGACGAGCTCACCGAGATGCTGGTGGACCGCGGCGTCTCCGGGATCATCTTCGTCTCAGGGCTGCACGCCGACACCACCGCCGACATGGAGCGCTACGAAGTGCTGCGCGGCAAGGGCGTGCCCTTCGTCCTGGTCAACGGCTTCTCCCCGAAGGTGCAGGCCCCCTTCGTCTCCACCGACGACCGGGCAGCGGCCCGCCTCGCCGTCACGCACCTGGCCTCCCTCGGCCACACCCGCATCGGGCTCGCGGTCGGTCCCAAGCGCTTCGTGCCCGTGCTGCGCAAGATCGAGGGCTTCCAGCTCGGCATGCGCGAGCGCCTGGGGATGTCGCCCGCGGACTCCGAGCAGCTCATCGAGCACTCCCTCTACACCCTGGAGGGCGGCCAGGCCGCTGCGGGCACGCTGATCGGCCGGGGCTGCACCGCGATCGTGTGCGCCAGCGACATGATGGCGCTCGGCGCCGTCCGGGCCGCCCGTGAAAGGGACTTGCAGGTCCCGCGGGACATCTCCGTGGTCGGCTACGACGACTCCCCGCTCATCGCTTTCACCGATCCCCCGCTGACCACCATCCGCCAGCCGGTCCAGGCGATGGGCCAGGCCTCGGTCCGCACCCTCCTCGAGGAGATCGGCGGAACCCCGGCCCCGCACAGCGAATTCCTCTTCATGCCGGAACTGGTGGTCCGCGACTCGACCGCCTCCGGCCGCCCGGAGCAGCGTTCGGCCTGACCCGGAGCCCGAGGAGTGTCTGTGCCCACTGCCGGAACCGAAATCGACGTCCTGGTGCTCGGCGGGGCGGGCGTGGACTCGATCGTGTACGTCCCCGAGCTTCCGCTCCCCTACGCCGACAGCTACATGGTGCCCGGCATCGACATGCGCGCCGGGCAGACCGGTGACTTCGTGGCGATGGGCGTACAGGCCCTGGGTCTGCGCACCCATCACATCGACCTGATCGGCGACGACCACGAGGGCGACCTGGTCCGCGCGCTGCACCGCGAGCGGGGCATCCCCTTCACCGAAGTGCCCCAGCGCGGCGGCACCAAGCGCGCGGTGAACCTCGTCGGCCCCGACGGGCGGCGCCTCTCGCTGTACGACAACAGCCGTTCCCTGGAAGCCGACCGGCTGCCCACGGCGACGGTGGAGGCGCTCGCCGAGGTGAGCCGCCACGCCCATGTCTCGATCACCTATCCCTGCGCCTTCGCCCTGCCCGCACTCCGCGCGAAGGGGGTGACCGTCTCGACCGACCTGCACAACTGGGACGGCGTCGAGACCTACCACGAGGCCTTCGCCTACGAAGCCGACCTCGTCTTCCTCTCGACCACCGCCCTCAAGGACCCGGAGAGGACCATGCGGCAGATCGCCGCGCGAGGGCGGGCCCGCGCGGTCATCGCGACGGCCGGAGCCGAGGGGGCCCACCTCCTCGTCGGGGACGAACTGTCCCACGTGCCGACCGTCACGCCCCCCGCACCGGTGGTGGACTCCAACGGCGCCGGTGACGCCTTCGCCTCCGGCTATCTCTTCGGCCTGCTGACCGGCGAGTCCCCCCTGGTGTGCGCCCGCTACGGCGCGATCGCCGGCGCGTACGCCTGCACCGTCCCCTCCACCCGCACGGACGTCATCACCAGGGACCGACTCCTCGCCATGGCCGCCGCACCGCCGCGGGACTGAGCGAGGATGGCGGGGTTCAGCACGGCCGGACACGGAGGAGAAGACATGGCATCGCACACCGGCGCACATGAGGTAAGCACCAGCCGTGTGCTGTACGGATGCATGGGGCTGGGCGGCTCCTGGGACACCTCTCCCTACACCGTCACAGACATCACGGCCGCCGAAGCGGCCGTGGAAGCAGCCCTGGAAGCCGGCATCACGGTGTTCGACCACGCCGACATCTACCGCCACGGCAAGGCCGAAGCGGTCTTCGGCGAAGTCCTCGCCAGGACACCGGACTTGCGCGGGCGCATCGTCCTGCAGACCAAGTGCGGCATCCGCCTGGCCGACGGCGACCGGCCCGGTCTCTACGACCTGCGCGGGCCCGGCATCGTCCAGCGCGTCGAGGAGAGCCTCACCCGGCTGCGCACCGACGTGATCGACGTACTGCTCCTGCACCGGCCCGATCCGCTGACAGGCCCCGAGGAGATCGCGAAGGCTCTGGCATCGCTGCACGGACAGGGCCTGGTCCGGCGGTTCGGCGTGTCGAACATGAGTGCCGCGCAGATCGCGCACCTGCAGGCGCACCTCGACGTACCGCTGGTCGCCAACCAGCTGGAGATGAGCCTGGAGCGCCGCGACTGGGTGGAAGCCGGCGTCCTGGTGAACACACCGGCCGCGGCCGAGACCGGCTTCCCGCACGGCACCCTCGAATACTGCACCGCCCGGGGCATCCAGCTGCAGGCCTGGGGATCACTCGCCCGTGGCCGCTACACCGACGGCGGCGACTCACCGACCGCGCGCCTCGTCACCGACCTGGCCACCCGCAAGCAGACGACACCGGAAACCATCCTGCTCTGGTGGCTCCAACGACACCCGGCCCGGATCGCCCCGGTCATCGGCACCAGCCGCCCCGACCGCATCGCCGCCTGCCGCGACGCCGCACACCGCGAGCCCGAGCTGACCCACGAGGAGTGGTACGACCTGTGGACCACGGCCCGCGGCGGCCCGCTGCCCTAGGCGCTCCTACAGCCGCCGGACGATCTGCGCCGCCACCCGCTCGACCGGCGTACGGCTGTAGACGTGCACCAGGGCGAGATGGAAGAGCGCCGGGGCGAGCGGAGCCCATCGGTGGATACGGTCGGCGCGCAGTACGTACTTGATCACGGTCGCGGGACGGAACGGCACGTAGTCGATGGTCTGGTGCTCCCACCGGTCCGCCACTCCCCTGCTCATGCGCGCCTGCAGGCCCTCGCGGGTCAGCTCCTTCAGCCGGGCGTAGTAGTGGGCGCTCCAGTGGCGCTTGTCGATGTCCAGGACGAAGGCGAGAAGTTCGAGGGAGTACTCGTGCGGTTCGATGGACAGTTCTTCGCGCATGCCGCGCCGGGCCACCGCGTGCAGGTCCGGGGCGCTCCTGCCGGATGAGTCGATGTGCCGGGACATGCCCTCGTTGACGGAGGAGTTCCACACTCCCGGCGCCATCCGGACCCGGTCGCTGCGCCGGCTGACGACCAGCATGTCGTCGGCGGTCACCACCGCGACGTTGACCGCGAAACTGCACTGCAGGAACGCCGGGGACCGCAGCGGATCGTCCGGGTCGAGATGGCGGGAGCGGGGTGTCGACCCGTCGGCCAGCCGGCGGTCCAGTTGCTGTGCGGCCAGGAAGGTGTAGTAGTCCGTCGGGCGCAGCCGCAGGTGGACTTCCGGCTGCTCGTCGAGCGCGGTCCGTGAGACGTCGAAGGACTCGACGGCATAGCGAGGACCGTTCCACAGCGGTGTGCGGCCTTCGGCCCGTAACCGCTCGCTCTGCTCCTCGATCTCGGCCCGCCAGGCGAGCATGTCGGACGGCAACTCGATCTCCTCGTCGAGCACCTGGATGTAGACGGCTTCGGCGGGGACTGATGTCTCGCCGTCCCCTTCCACGATGAGCGCCGAGGTGTGCAGCGGCCCCAGGGAGAAGGTCCGCCAGGCGGGGCTGGACTCCTCCCGCCGGCGCAGGGTGCGTACCGCGCGCGTGGAGCGTGTGCGCAGCCGGTACAGGCCGTTCTGCAACGGCTGCTGGAACAGCACCGCGAACAGCATCCCCAGTACGGCGCCGACGACTCCGTTGGCCACATCTATCCCGCCCATGTAAGCCAGCGTAGAGGGGTGTTGATCACGCCGGGTGCCATCTGCTCTCTCCCCGGCGTCATAATCGACGCCGTGACCAAGCCGCCCGTCGAAGTGCAGCCCCTCGTACGTCAGAAGGCCCGGAGTCTTGGTGTCCTCGGGGAGCGGTGGCTTGCGGGGGTTTCCGGGCTTGTCGGGGATCTGGAGCGGCGGTGGTCCATTGATGTCGGGCCGCCTTTGTCCGGCGGGAGTTCCTCCTATGTGGCGCGGGCGCGGACCCGTGACGGTCGGGACGCGGTGCTCAAACTCTCGCTCCCTTCAGCGGACTTCGCGGGTCAGGTGCAAACCCTTCGACTGGCGGAGGGCCAGGGCTACGCGCGACTGCTTGCCTGCGATGTCGAGCGGCACGCCATGCTCCAGGAAGCCCTCGGGCCGTCCCTGGACCGGCTCGGTCTCGCGCCGCGCCAGCAGATCGAGACGCTGTGCGCCATGCTCCGGAGTGCCTGGCGGGTGCCGCGTGCTCCGGGGCTGACCGTCGATCCGGTGCAGGAGAAGGCCCGTGCCCTGGGTGAGATGGTCGGGGGGTTGTGGGAGAGCCTCGATCGGCCCTGCTCGGAGCGGGTCGTCAGTCAAGCGCTGGCGTTCGCCGAGCGTCGCGCCGCCGCGTTCGACCCCGGGCGTTGCGTCGTCGTGCACGGCGACCCCCATCCCGGCAACGCGCTGCAAGTCACCACACCGCGGGCCGGGGCCGAGGCGGGCTTCGTCTTCGTGGATCCCGACGGGTTCCTCTCCGATCCCGCGTACGACCTGGGTGTCGTACTCCGTGACTGGTGCGCGGAGTTGAGGGGCAGGGACGCAGTCGCGGCCCGCGGGCTCATCCGCGCGTACTGCGCGCTGCTCGCGGATCGGACCGGGGTGGATCAGCGGGCGATCTGGGAGTGGGGCTTCCTCGAGCGGGTGTCCACCGGGCTCTATGTGCTCGGCTTCGGCGCGGAGAGGCTGGGGCGGCCGTTTCTCGACAGTGCGGAGTTGCTGGTCTGAAGGGGCGGCGATGTGCGACGGCCGGACGGCCACGCGCCCCGCTCGGTGTCCCGGATCAGCCGCAGTACGTGTCCCGCCCGGGCCTCTCGCCCGTCGCCAGGTAGTGGGAGACGGTCCGGTCGCCGCACGCGTTGCCGTTGGCGAGGTAGGCGTCGTGGCCGGTCGAGTTCACCGTCACCATCGTGGCCCGCTTGCCCAGGGCCGCGCGGAGTTTGCGGGCTCCGGCGAGAGGGGTGGCCGGGTCGCGCTCGTTCTGGACGAGGAGGATGTTGGACGGGCCGTCGTCGGTGATCCGTACGGGCGCCTCCTTGGGCCGGAACGGCCAGGCGGCACACAGCATCGCGTTCCTCGGCATGCCCGCGGTCAGGGGGTACTTGGTGCGGCTCTCGGTGACCGCCTTCTCGTACGCGTCCGTCGACTCGGGCCATGCGATGTCGTTGCAGAGGGCCGCGGAGCCCACCGCGACGGCGTTCTGCAGCGCCGGCTCCGGGGGTGCCTGCGGCGCGGGCGGGACCGTGCCCTGCCGCGCGGCCTGGATCAGCTTCGCCAGGCCGGGGAAGCCGTCGGGGTCGTGGAGCGTGTTCAGGAGGGTCTGGCGCAGGACGTTGCCGTTCAGTTCCTCCGGGTTTGCGCCGGGCCACGGGATCGGCTCGCGGTCGAGCCCGGCGGCGAGTTCGAGGAACAGGGGGCGCACCTCTGCGGCCGTCTTGGCCAGGCGGTCCGGATTGCCGGGCTCGGAGGCCCACTTGGCGAATTCCGGGAAGGTGTCCTCGACTCCCTGCTCGTGTCCGGCGATCCAGGCGCGCGAGACCCGTGTGGGGTCGGGGTCGTCGTTGCTGTCCAGGACGACACGGTCGGTACGGTGCGGGAACAGCTGGCTGTAGACCGCGCCGACGTACGTTCCGTAGGAGACACCCCACGCCGAGATCTTCCGCTCGCCGAGAGCCGCCCGGATGCGGTCGAGGTCGCGTGCCTGGTTGGCGGTGTTGATGTGGCGGATGAGCTCGCCGCCGTTGCGTGCGCACGCGTCCGACGTCCGCTGTGCGGTGGCCATGTTCCCCGTGATGGAACCGTCGGCGGCCGGCCAGGGGCGCAGTGCGGACGTGGCGAGGTCGGCGTGTTCGAAGCCGCAGCTGACCGGCGACGAGCGGCCGAGGCCACGGGGGTCGAAGCCGATCAGATCGTAGGCGTCGCGGACCGCTTGCGGCAGCTTCTGGCCCTTGCCCGAGGGGTTGTTGATGCCGGAGCCGCCGGGTCCGCCGGGGATCAGGAGCAGGGCGCCGCGGCGCGCCCCGGGGTTCTCGCCGGGGATGCGGGAGACGGCGATGCCGATCTGCTTGCCCCGAGGGTCGGCGTAGTCCATCGGGACCTCGACGGTCGCGCACTCCTGGCGGGGGTCGAGGCCGCTGCCCTCGCATGGTTTCCAGTCGAGGGGTTCGGCGGTCGCAGCAGCGTCGGGGGCGGCGGGAGTCGAGGCCGTGGCGGCCACCGGTGCGGTGAGGCTGAGGACGGCCGCGGAGGCGGCGAGCAGGGCTGCGTTGCGCTTGGTCTTCGTCATGGACAGGAGCTTCGCCGATCTTCTCCGGCGGCCACATCCGGCCAACTGGCCTTTGGGAGAGGGGGTTTGCCCCCTCCTTCCCCCTAGGGGTCATAGAGTCGGATGTGGCGGGCGCCACACAATTAAAGGTGTGAGACTTAGGTTAGGCTAAGCTAAGTTAGCGAGTGATCGCCTCTCCTGGAGGCGCCTCAGTCAAGGAGATTGACGCAGCATGACCTCACTCACCTGCCGCATCCGCCGTACCGCCGCAGTTGCCGTGGCCCTCGCCGCGGGCAGTGCGCTGGCCCTGACCGGAACCGCGTCCGCGCAGCCCGGCCAGAGCACCGGCAAAGGCTCCGGCTCGACCGTCGAGTCCGCGCCGCTCGTGAAGGGGCTCTACCAGTCCGCGTACTCCGAGCGGAACAACGTGCTGTGGGCCACCTCCGCGGTGGGCCGGCCCCCGGTCACCACCTCCAGCCTGCTGAAGGTCGACCCGCGCACGCTGAAGGTGAAGGCCAGTTACACGCCTCCAGTCACCAACGCCGAGACCGGCGCCGTCGAGGCCGTCTACGGAGTCGCCGTCGACGACGAACACAACACCGTCTGGACGACGAACACCCGCGACAACTCCGTCGCCGTCTACGACCAGCGCACCGGCAAGCACCTGGTCTCGCTGCCCGGCGTGAACCACGCCCGTGAGATCGTCGTGGACGCCAAGCACAACACGGCGTGGGCCAGCAGCTTCGGCGACGGCACCGTGGTCGCCTTCGACACCCGCACCCTCAAGGAGAAGAAGCGCGTCACGGTCGAGGGGTCGAGCCCGACCGGCCTCGCCGTGAACGCACGGACCGGCGCCGCCTACGCCGCCGACCTCAACGGCGACCGCATCATCGAGATCACCCGCAAAAGCGAGAGCCCTCGCCTGATCCCCACCGGTGACGGCCCCATCTCCATCGCGCTCTCCAAGGACGGCCGCACCGCGTACACCGCCGACCAGGCCGCCGGCGGCCTCTCGGTCGTCGACCTCAAAGAGGGCACCGTGACCAAGTCCGTGCCGACCGGCGCGGGCGCCCTGTCCGTCGCCGCCGACCGGCGTACGGGCAGCGTCCTGGTCGCCAACCGGACGCCCGGCACCGTCACGGTCGTCGACCCAGCCAAGGGCGCCGTCGTCGAGACCCTGGCCACCGGCGCCAACCCCAACCATGTCCAGGTGAAGGACGGCACGGCGTACGTGGTCGACAAGTCCGGCACCGGCCCCGAGGGCCAGGACCAGGCGCACCGCATCCGCATCGGCCGCTGACCGCTGACCGCTGACCGCTAAGGACACCTGAAAACACCTGAGGCCACCTGAGGCCGCAGGCACTCAACGCCTCCCCGCGTATCGCCCGCCACGCAACCGTGGCGGGCGATACGTCGTCGCGGGCCGCAGCCGCCCCCGCACGAGACGGCTCTGCGCCGCGACCGTCACGATCACGCCCGCGCCGAGCAGCGGCCACGCGAAGGCGCCCGCGGTGATGACGGCCGTGACCAGGAGCGGCCCCCCGCTGCGCTGAGCGGACGAGGACAGGCCGTGCACGCCGAGGTAGGCGCCCTGGGCGTCGTCGGGGGCCAGCGCGATGGAGAGTTCCCAGGACGCGATGGCATGCAGGATCTCCGCGAAGGTGAAGGCGATCGCCGCGACCACCAGGGCGGTGACGGCCAGCCAGGTGCCGCCGGCCACCGAGGCGGTCATGGCGGCGCAGCCGACGACGAAGCAGGCGGCGAGGGGGACGAGGAGCCTGCGGGCGCCGTCCGGTGTGCTGCCGAAGCGGGACAGCGGGACCTGGCAGCAGACGACGAGCACGCAGTTGAGGACCATGAGCAGCGGCGCGAGGCCGTGCGGGGCGTCGGTCGCGTGGACGATCCACAGGGGGATGCCGACCTGGAGGACCGCGTCGTCGAGGAAGAGCGCCGCCTCGGTGGCGGTGAACAGCAGGTAGGGCCGGTCGCGCCACGGGTTGGAGGGCTGCGCCGGGAGGGCGGCGGCCGTGGAGTCGGTGACCACCCGGGAGGGAGAGGGCGGTTCCGAACAGCGCAGGGTGAGGATCGAGGCGACGAGGAAGCTGACCGCGTTGCCGACGAGCAGCGACTGGTAGGCGTAAGTGCTGCCGACGGCGAGGGCGAGCGCGCCGGCCAGGCCGCCGATGGCCCAGCCCGCATTGGAGACGGAGCGCTGCACGGCCTGGTACTTGGTGCGGTCCGGGCCCGCGATGCGGGCGGCGTACAGCTTGGTGAGGACGTTGGCGCCGCGATCGCCGAGGCTGTTGACGGCCGAGTAGAGCAGGAGCAGGGAGAAGTTGTCCGTCGTGAGCAGCGCCAACAGGGCGATGGCCTGCAGGAGTTGGGAGCCGATGATGACGCGGGTGACGGGGAACCGGTCGGCGAGATGGCCCGCGAGCGGCGCGCCCGCGATACCGACGGCCCCCGAGACACCCATGAGGATGCCGACCTCGGCGACGGAGAGTCCGGTGACCAGGGTGAAGTAGAGGGCCGCCGCCCCCATCCACAGTCCGGTGCCCACCTTGTTGATCAGGGCGATCCAGAGCATGCGCCGGCCGTCGAGGCCCCCTGGTATCCGTGCGTACAGTGCGGTCCGCCTGCGACTGAGGCTCACCACTCCCCCTTGCTCCGTGATGTGACTTCCCGGCGTCCCGCTTGTCCCGCTTGACTCTTGATTTTGTATTGATACATACTTGATTACGTGGCAGCACAATATGCGATCAGCGGTACGACCGCCAAGGGCATTACGTCCTCGGTCGAACAGGGCGTGGCCGAGGGCGGCTTGGGACCGGGCGACGCGCTGCCTCCGGTGCGACGCCTCGCCGATGAACTCGGGGTCAGCGCGGGCACGGTCGCGACGGCCTACAAAGAACTCCGGCGGCGCGGAATCGTCGTGACGCGCGGCCGGGGCGGGACGGTGGTGGCCCGGGCCCCGGCGGTCGGAGCGCGCCGGCCGCCCAGGGTGCCGCCGGGGGTGTGCGATCTGGCAGGCGGGCACCCGGATCCGGCGCTGCTTCCGGTGCTGCTTCCGCCCGGCCAGGTGGACCCGGTCAGCGGTTCGCACCGCGGTTCGCCGCGCCGTGCGGCCCTTGAGGAACTGGCACGGCAGTGGTTCGCGCGGGACGGGGTGCCGGACAGCCGGGTGACCTTCTCGCACGGCGCCCTTGACTGCATGGCGCGGCTGCTGTCCACGGAGCTGAGGCCGGGCGACGCGGTGGCCGTCGAGGACCCAGGCTTCCACCATCTGCTGGACCTGGTACCGGCGTTGGGTCTGCGCATGGTGCCGGTGACGGTGGACGACGAGGGGATCAGGCCGGAGGCGCTGCGTGGTGCGCTGCGGGCCGGGGCCCGGGCCGTGGTGTGCAGCCCGCGGGCGCAGAACCCGGTGGGCGGCAGCTTCTCGGAGGCCCGGCGGGACGCCCTGCTCGACGTCCTCGGCGGCTTTCCGGAAGTGCTTGTCATCGAGGACGACCACAATGCCGAGATCGCGGGGGCACCCTCGTCCTCGCTGGCGGCAGGCGGGCTCGCACGCTGGGCCCAGGTGCGGACCGTGTCCAAGCACCTGAGCGTCGACCTGCGATGGGCGGCACTGGCGTGCGACGCCACCACGCTGGCCCGGCACGAGGGGCGGATGCTGCTCACTTCGGGGTGGGTCAGTCACGTACTGCAGGAGACACTGGAACGCACGATGACCGATCCCGCGGCGCGAGCGCTGGTGGGGCAGGCCGAGCGGACCTACACCGAGCGGCGCGAGGCGCTGACCGGCGAGCTCGCGCGGCTCGGCATCGCGGCGCACGGAGCGAGCGGGATGAACGTATGGGTGCCGGTGCGCGACGAGTCCGCGGTGGTCAACGGGCTGCGCTCGCGCGGGTGGTGGGTGGCCGCGGGCTCCCGCTTCCGTATCGCCACACCCACGGCCGTGCGGGTCACCACGGCCACGCTGGAGGTGTCGGAAGCGGCACGGTTCGCCGCGGACTTCGCGGCGGCGCTCGGTGAGTCCGAGGCTACGTACGGGGGTTGAGTCCGAGGCCAGGACAATGGACTCACCATCTCTCATGCGCCGCCCCCGAGTTCAACTCCCCGAGGTGCCCGATGATCAGCTGGCGGCGACTCGCCGAACCGGACTTTCCGCTGCTCCGGACCTGGCTGGAGCAACCGCACGTCGCACGCTGGTGGAATCACGAGACCTCACCCGAGGCGGTGGCGCGTGACTTTGGCCGGGCCGCCCGCGGCGAGGAGCCGTCGGAGGACCTGCTCATGCTGCTCGACGGCGAACCGTTCGGCCTCGTCCAGCGCTCGCGCTTCGCCGACTACCCCGAGTACGGGGAGGAGTTGGCCGACCAAGTGGATGTCCCGCAGGGCGCCGTGACCATCGACTACCTGATCGGGGACCCCCTACGGGTGGGCCGGGGGCTCGGCACGCGCATGATCCGGGCGATCGTCCGGGCCACCTGGGCCGACTATCCCGATGCCGCCGCCATCCTGGTCCCCGTACACGTGGGCAATCAGGCTTCCTGGCGGGTCCTGGAGAAGGCGGGCCTGCGGCGGGTCGCCGAGGTGTCGCTCGAACCCGACAACCCCGTCGACGACCGCGCCCACTACCTCCTGCGGATCGACCGCCCGGAGTCGGACTGAGGTCAGGCCTCCGCGATCCGGTCCAGACGCCCGCGCTGCTCGTCGCTCAGCCGCAGGCCCGCCGCGGCGACGTTCTCCGCCAGGTGGTCGAGCGATGCGGTGCCCGGGATCGGCAGCACGACCGGGGAACGGTCGAGCAGCCAGGCCAGGGCGACCTGCGCCGCGGTGGCGTCGAGTTCGGCCGCGACGGCCGCGATCTCGGCCGTCGCGGCGGAGGCCGTTTCGGAGGAGGCCGTCGCGGTGGAAGCCGCCGGGTGGACCGGCCGCCAGGGCAGAAAGGCGATCCCTGCCGCCTCGCAGGCGTCGAGCACGGCCTCATGCTCGCGGTCGAGCAGGCTGTAGCGGTTCTGCACGCTCGCCACGTCGACGATTTGGCGCGCCTCGTCGAGCTCGTCGACGGTGACCTCGGAGAGACCGATATGGCCGATCCTGCCGTCGAGTTGGAACTCCCGCAGCGTGCCGAGCTGATCGGCGAGCGGCACCTTCGGATCGAGGCGGTGCATCTGGAGCAGTCCGATCCGCTCGACACGAAGCCTGCGCAGCGCCTGCTCGACCTGCGCACGCAGGAACTCCGGACGTCCGTTGACCGACGCCTCTTCGCCGGGGGCCGACTGCTCGATGGCGACCTTGGTCGCGATGAGCAGGTCGTCCGGATAGGGGTACAGCGCTTCGACGAGGAGTTCCTCGTTAGCACCCCATCCGTACATGTACGCCGTGTCGATCAGCGTGATGCCAAGCTCGACGGCGCGCCGGGCCACCGCGATGGAGGCCTCCCTGGGCGCCCCGGCCTCGGTCGGCAGGCGCATCGCCCCGAACCCGATCCGACGCACCTCGATTTCGCCGCCGATACGGAAAGTGCTCGATGTCATGTGTCGCGTCCACCCCTAGCTCCGCGCGCCGCGTCAACGGCGGATCCAGAGCCTGCCACGAATTGCGCACCCGCGTGCATTGACGGCTCCGCCTGCCCGGTTCAGGGTTCCCGGGAAAGGAACGCGAGCAAGACCTCAAGACCGCAACGAAGACCGCAAGGAAGACCTCAAGAAGGGACCCCTTCATGCGAAGACGCTCCTTTGCCCGTGGACTGGCCTTCACCGGGGCCGGGTTGGCCCTGCCCGTACCGTTAGTCGGCGCCGCCACCGCCCGGCCCGGATCCGCCGCCACCGGCGGACCCGTGTCCGCCGCCGCGGCCTGGCAGCAGGTCGCCGCCCCCGACGGGCAGCCGGCCGCCCACCTGATCGCGGTCGCCACCGCAGGTCCCGACCGTGCCTGGGCGGTGGGCGAACAGGGGCGCAACGGAAGCACCATCGGCACTCCCCTCGCCCTCAGCTGGAACGGCTCGGCCTGGTCACTGGCCGACGTCTCCCACCTGGCATACAGCGGGGGCCTGCGGGCGGTCGCCGCCGGTACGGGCGGCGCGGCCTGGGCCATCGGCACGAACACCGCGGGGCACGACCAGCTCCTCCGGTGGAACGGCACGACCTGGCACGAGGCCGACTTCCCCGGCCGGGGCGAGCCGGGGACACGGCTGACCGGGGTGGCGTCCGCTCCCGGCGGCCGGTTCTGGGTGTCGGGGCGGCACGCCGACCGCGCCGGTCTGATGCACGGCAACGGCAAGGGATGGCGCTGGTCCCGGCCGCTGCCGGACGAGGCCGCGCCCACTCCCTCAGGCGTCCGCGTGACCCCCGGCGGCGAGGTGTGGGTCTTCGGCGACATCATCGCCCGCTGGGACGGCGCCTGGACGGTGGTGCCCCGCAATCTCGGCATCCGCGCCTCGGTGACCGGTCTGCTCCCGGTCGCACACGACGATATCTGGCTCACCGGATTCGCGTACGGCGTGGGCGGGCCGCCCGGCAAACCGCCCGGCGTCACGCTGCAACACTGGAACGGCACCGAGTGGACCGACGCCCAATCCCCCTTCACCGTCGGCTCGTTGACCGGCATCACGGCCGATGCCGCGGGGCGGCCCGACCGGATCGCCGGCTGGGACTTCTGGGACCAGAAGCGCGCCCACTATCTGCGCTGGAACGGCACGGCCTGGGTCAGCGAACGCGGACCGGAGACACCCTCGACCTACCTGCCCGAGGCCATCGCCCCCATCCCCGGCACGGACGGCGGCCACTGGTCGGTGGGCACGACCTCCTTCTCGCCCTACCCACCCGCCCAGCTCCGCGTGGAACGCTTCGGCTGACCCACAGGTCCGCCCCGACGCCTAGGCGCGCGGTGCGATGCTGAAGTCGAACGCGGACGTTCCGGGGTCCACCGCCGTCACCCCGCCGTCTACGGTCAGCGTCGCACCGTTGACGAACGACGCGGCGGGCGAGAGCAGCCAGGTGATCGCCTCGGCGACCTCCGCAGGCTCTCCCGGCCGGCCCGCAGGGACGAGCCGCGTCGCTTCCTCGTACGCCGCGTCGGCACCGCCGTCCCCGAGCCCGGCCTCCTCGGCGAACCGGTTCATCCGCCGGTCGGCCATCTCGGTCCGCACCCAGCTGGGGCACACGGTGTTGGCACGGAGCCCGGCCTTGCCGTAGTCGACGGCCAGGGAGCGGCACAGCTGGAGGAGCGCCGCCTTGGACGTGGCGTACGCGGCGTTCGCCACGCCGTTGCGCAGTGCGGCGACCGAGGCGACCGCGACCACCGAGCCGCGCGTCTCCAGGAGGTGGGGAAGCGCGGCCCGCAGCAGCAGGAAGGGCCCCGTGAGGTTGGTGCGCAGCACGGCGTCCCAGTCCTCGTCAGAGAGGTCGCCGACCGCTCCGCTGCGCCCGACGCCCGCGTTGAGCACGAGCCCGTCGATGCGGCCGTAGGCCTCCGTGGCCGCATCGACGAGCCCGGCGACCTCCTCGGGATTCCCCGCGTCGGCGGGGTGGGCCAGCGCCCCCGTCTCCTCGGCGACGCGCCGCAGCGGCTCGGGGCGCCGCCCGGAGACGACGACACGGTGCCCGGCCGCGCGCAGCTGCCGGGCCGTGGCGGCGCCGATGCCCGTGCCGCCGCCGGTGACGATCACAACTCGGCTCTCTGTCATGCCTGTTCAGCCTCCGAACGCAGTCGTGAGCACATGGCCGTGATCATACGTAGGCGCACGTAGACACATGTAGGCACATATGGGCCGCTCACGACTGCGTTCGAGGGCCTGCCGGAAGACCCACCGAAGGGCCTTCAGCGGACCTACTCGTCGATCGCCGCGCCGAACGCCGCGCCCTTGCCCGGCGCGCCGAGCGACTCCGCGCCGTACGTCCAGGACCCCGCCGCGGTGACGCCGCTCGCTCCTGCCGAGAGGACCCACACCACACCGTCACCGGCGTTCTCGCCCGGCGCTGCGGCCAGGAGACCGAACCGGCCGTCGCGGTTGGGGTCCGTCAGGCGCACCTGGGCGCCCCACTTGTCGCCCTTCTCGGGGACGCCGGGGATGTCCGCGGAGTCCTGGTCGAAGGACTTGGCGCCGACCCCCGTCATCCCGGCCTGCGAGCCGCGCAGCACCCAGACCGCTCCCGCGTCGGCGACCGTGCCGATGTCCTCGCCCGGTGCGCCGATCGCGACGTCCGCGTACCCGTCGCCGTTCGTGTCGGCCACGGACAGATCGGCGCCCCAGCCGTCACCGCGCTCGGCGACACCGGGCACGTCGACGCTGTCCTGCGTCCACCACTTGGCTTCGTCCTTGAGGCCGTCCGCGCCGCCGTACCGGACGCCCACCAGGCCGCCGGTCAGCGTTTCGCCGCCGTCGTCGGGGGAGTTGGGCTCGCCGGTCACCAGGTCGTCGTAGCCGTCGTGGTCGATGTCGCCCGACGCGGCCACGGGCCCGCCGCGCAGATCGTGCTCGTACTTGAGTCCGTCGGCGTTGCCCGAGAAGTACGCGGACCAGCCGTGTCCCGGCTCGTCGCCCACGGTCACGCCGGACACGACGAGGTCGGCGTAGCCGTTTTCGTCGTAGTCGCCGGTGGTGAGCGACTTGGGTGTGATGTCGCGCTCCTCGGCCGCCGCGGAAAGCCGCTCGGTCGCCTGCCGCCGCAGCGGCACCTGTCCGTCGGCCTGCGGTGCGGCGTCGTAGGCGAAGAGTTCCAGGTCGTCACGGTCCAGTACGGCGAGGATGTCGCCCGGCGTCTCGCCGGTGAGGTGCGCGGCGGCGAGGCTGAGGCCGAACTGCTCGCCCTTGGTGGGCTCCTGGGTCTCGAGCCAGTCGCTGTTGTCGCCGCTGAGGCCCTGCTTGGAGCCCCACAGGATCGCCACACCACCCGCGTCGACCGTGTCACCGATGTCCTCGCCGGGGATGCCGACGATCGCGTCGTCGTAGCCGTCGCCGTCCAGGTCACCGGTGGCGACGGCCTTCCCGAAGCCGTCAGCCGCCTCCGCGGCGCCCGCGACACCGGCCGTCGACTGGCTGAACCGGGCGACGGAGGTGGTGTTCATGCCTCTGGACGAGCCGTACTGCGCCGTGACGAGACCGGCGCCCTTCTGTCCGCTGACCGTCGCCCCGGGGGCTCCGACCAGCACGTCTTCGTATCCGTCGCCGTTGAAGTCACTGTTGCGGTCGTCGGCGTGCGTACCCCCGGGGGTACCGGCGAAAGCGGAAGGGGCGGCGACGATGCCCGCTCCGGACAGAAGGAGGAATGAGGCCGCGGCGAGGGCGGCCGAACGGTTCTTGCGCACGAGCGGCTCCTGTAAAGGAAAGTGGCCGGGCAAGCGCGAGGGTGTCCGGAAAGGGCCCGTTCCTTGTCCGGCGCCCTGTTCGACACCGGATGGGGCACAAGGGTTGTACGCGCCCTTGGTTTCTCCGGATATTCATCCCGCCGACTGACCGCGTTCTGCCGCCAGTTGGGGCTATGGAGCAGCTCGCTCCGTGGGTACGGGGCAGTGTGTGCGGCCCCTGTGCGGCTCTGGTTGCACCGGAGCGGACGGCGATCGTCGCCGTCCGCTCCGGTCAGCCGTCAGGACGCGGTGCGGGCGGTCATCGCAGGAGGCCCGGAGCCGGGAGCGGAGAGGTGGCCTTCCGCCGGCCGGGGTTCGCGTGGCACGTCACGTCGGCGGCCGGGAGGCTGCCGGTGGCCAGGTAGGAGTTGGTCGCGGAGTCCGCACAGGGGTTGGTGCCGTAGACGCCGTGGCCCTCTCCCTCGTCGACCGTGACCATGCGCGAGCCCTTCAGCTGCCGGTGCATGGCCCGTGCGGTGGACAGAGGGGTCTGCGAGTCCCACTCGTTCTGCACGATCAGCGCCGGGACCTTGTTGTTCACCACGGTGACGGGCTCGACGGGCTTGTCCCAGAAGGCGCAGGGAGTGACACTCGCGGCGAAGTCGCCGTACAGCGGGTACTTCGCCGCGTCGCGGATCGAGTCCTTGAGGTAGGTGCCGGGGTCGCGCGGCCAGGAGACATCGCCGCACACCACGGCCATGGTCGCCGAGACGTCCTCCTCCGGCTCGGGCTCGAAGGGCCCGGGGCTCTGCACACTGCCTCCGCCGCCGGCGGCCTCCTTCAGCTTCACCACCCGCTCGGCCGCGGTACGCACGGTGACGAACTCCGGGCGCACCAGGTCGCGCACCCCGGCCCCGTCGAGCGGGACCCCGTCGACGACGAGGGGGTCACGGTCGGCCCTGGCGATCACGTCCCAGAAACTCTTGCTCACCGCGGCTGGTGTGTCGCCCAGTCGGTAGGTCGTGTCGCGGGCGGCGGTCCACTTCGTCCACCGCTTGAACGCCCGCTCGCCCTCCGGGCCCCAGACGCGGAACATCTCGCGCCACATCAGCTCCGGGTCGATGGCACTGTCGAGGATGAACCGGTCGGTGCGGTGGGGGAACAACTGCATGTAGACGGCGCCGAGCGCGGTGCCGTACGAGACTCCGAGGTAGGAGATCTTCCGCTCGCCCAGGACCGCCCGCAGGACATCCATGTCGCGTGCCGTGTTGCGGGTGGTGATGTGCGCGATGGTGCCGCCCGCCTTCGTACGGCACTTGTCGGCCACGCCCTTGGCCCAGGCTACGTTCTTCTCGAAGGTCCGCAGCGGACGCAGCAGCGTGTTCTCGTCGGGGCCGAGACCGCAGTCCACGGGTGTGCTGCGGCCGATCCCGCGCGGGTCGAACCCGATCAGGTCGTAGCGTTCCTTCACCTGCCGGGGCAGCAACTCGTCCAGTACGAGCGGTAAATCAAGACCGGGCCCGCCGGGGCCGCCGGGATTGGAGAGCAGTACGCCGTGGCGCTTGCCGGGGTCGCTGGTCCTGAGCCGGGATATCGCCACGTCGGTCGTCTTGCCGCCGGGCTTGCGGTAGTCCAGCGGAACCTTGAGGGTCGCGCACTGGAAGGCGGCGGGCTTGTCGGCGTCGCACCGCTTCCAGGCCGGCTTCTGCCGGGTGTAGGGGCGCAGGGCGTCGGCGGAGGCGGGGGCCGCCGAGCGGGCCGAGGGAGTCGCGGCGGCCGGGGCCGCAGCGGCCAGACCGGGGGCCAGAGCTGCCAGCAGGCTCACTGCGAGCAGCGGTACGAGCGGTCGTCTCTGCATGCGGAGGGTCCTTCCGATGGACATCGCGGGACATGATCGATCTTGTCCCGTCGCAGGGCCGCGCGACTCATCCCGGAAGCCCGAGTTCCTCCAACTCACGTGGCACTTGCGGCGTTTGTTTCTACTCCGCTGGGAGGAGCGGACGCCGGGCGGGACCCCGAGCGGAGTCAGGGTCCGCGTCACCTCGGTCAGGTCCCGGGTCGCGTGGAGCGGCGGCCGGGAACTCGTCGGCGCCGTTACGCAGTTCCCCCCTGCTCCGTGCGGGTCCTCCGGCAACTCAACCCGCCCGCACGGGCAGTTGGCATGGCCCGCGACGCCCGGCGATTAGCGCGTTCGGGTGGCTTGGCGGCTCCGGTGCAACCAGCGGACCGCCCGACCGCCTCCTGTCCGACACAGGCACCGCCCGCCCGTCGTGAGGAAGCCGCCATGACTCCACCTGCCACGATTCTGCCGACCGTCGACCGGGACGCGGAGACGGACTTCATGCTGCCCCCGCCGGACCCGACGCAGCGCCTGGACATGGCGCCCCCGCCACTCCTTGCGCCCCGTGACCGGCACCGTCTGAGTCTCTACGCCACGCTCACCACGGCCGGCATCCCGCCCCACCCCGACGACACCAGGGCCATCGACGCGCTGAGCACGCTCGACGACACGGTCGCTCTCGCGATCTGCCGCTGGCTCAGCACCCATGCCCAGCCCGCGACCCCGCTCACGTGACGCGACGGGAACGCTCACCGCGCTCCCCCGCGCGGCGGGCGCGACAGCCGGTCAGCCCCTGTGGAACAGGTCCTGCGGATCGACACGCTCCCAGCGCGAGCGCGGGGCGGGCGCACGCGGCACCTCCCGGTCCTGGTCGAGCCACTCGCGCACCAGCGCGTCATAGATGGGGGATTGCGAAGGAGCGCCCCCGCCACCGGTCCTTGTTTCGGCACGGGGCGGCCGCGGTGAAGGAACCCCGCTCCCCGCATCGCTCATGCCCAGTACAACGATCCTCTCCGGTCGCGGCAACGCCGCTTTACGCCATGAAGCCCGTGGCATGCGCATGCCACGGGCTTTATGGCCCAGCAAATGCAGGTTACTGACTCCGCGCATCGCCTGGGTGCAATCTGCGATTTCGTACCCAAACGAGAGAATCCGGGCGGCGGTCCTGGTATCCGCCCCGTGCCCGCAGGCCCTCGCTCAGCCGCCGACGTACGCCGAGAGGTGCTCGCCGGTGAGAGTGGAGCGGTCCGCGACGAGGTCGGCCGGAGTGCCCTCGAAGACGATCTTGCCGCCGTCGTGACCGGCACCGGGACCAAGGTCGATGATCCAGTCGGCGTGCGCCATGACGGCCTGGTGGTGCTCGATGACGATGACCGACTTCCCGGCGTCGACGAGCCGGTCGAGAAGCGCCAGCAACTGCTCGACGTCGGCCAGGTGCAGGCCGGTGGTCGGCTCGTCCAGTACGTAGACGCCGCCCTTGTCTCCCATGTGGGTGGCCAGCTTGAGCCGCTGCCGCTCGCCGCCGGACAGCGTGGTGAGCGGCTGGCCGAGGCTGATGTAGCCGAGCCCGACGTCCGAGAGCCGGTCGAGGATCTTGTGCGCGGCCGGCGTGTGCGCCTCTCCCGAGCCGAAGAACTCCGTGGCCTCGGCCACGGACATCGCGAGCACCTCGCTGATGTCGCGGCCCCCGAAGGTGTATTCGAGGACCGAGGGCTGGAAACGCTTGCCCTCGCAGTCCTCGCAGGTGCTCTCGACCCCGGCCATCATCCCCAGGTCGCTGTAGATGACACCGGCGCCGTTGCAATTGGGGCAGGCGCCCTCGGAGTTGGCGCTGAACAGCGCGGGCTTCACGTCATTGGCCTTGGCGAACGCCTTGCGGATCGGGTCGAGCAGTCCCGTGTACGTCGCCGGGTTGCTGCGCCGCGAACCCTTGATCGGCGCCTGGTCGACCGCGATGACACCCTCGGACGCGGGGACGGAGCCGTGGATCAGTGAGCTCTTGCCGGAGCCCGCGACGCCGGTGACGACACAGAGCACTCCGAGAGGGACGTCGACGTCGACACCCCGCAGGTTGTGGCGGGTGGCTCCGCGGATCTCCAGCGTGCCGGTGGACTTGCGCACCTCCTCCTTGAGCGAGGCCCGGTCGTCGAGGTGGCGCCCGGTGACGGTGTCGCCGGCCCGCAGCCCGTCGACGCTGCCCTCGAAGCAGACGGTGCCGCCCGCCGTACCGGCGCCGGGGCCCAGGTCGACGACGTGATCGGCGATCGCGATGGCCTCGGGCTTGTGCTCGACGACGAGGACCGTGTTGCCCTTGTCCCGCAGTCGCAGCAGCAGGTTGTTCATCCGCTCGATGTCGTGGGGGTGCAGACCGATGGTGGGCTCGTCGAAGACGTACGTGACGTCGGTGAGCGAGGAGCCGAGGTGGCGGATCATCTTGACGCGCTGCGCCTCGCCGCCCGACAGCGTGCCCGCGGGACGCTCCAGCGAGAGGTAGCCGAGGCCGATCTCCACGAAGGAGTCGAGGGTCTGCTGCAGCGCGGTGAGCAGCGGTGCCACCGACGGCTCCTTGAGGCCGCGCACCCACTCGGCGAGGTCACGGATCTCCATCGCGCAGGCGTCGGCGATGCTGAGCCGCTTGATCTTGGAGTTCCGGGCTCCTTCGCTGAGCCTGGTGCCGTCGCACTCGGGGCAGGTGGTGAAGGTGACCGCCCGCTCCACGAACGCCCGGATGTGCGGCTGCATCGCCTCCTTGTCCTTCGACAGGAACGACTTCTGGATCTTGGGGATCAGTCCCTCGTAGGTGAGGTTGACGCCGTTCACCTTGACCTTGACCGGCTCCCCGTAGAGGAAGCTCTGCAGTTCCTTCTTGGTGTACCGGCGGATCGGCTTGTCGGGGTCGACGAAACCGGACTGGGCGTAGACCTGCACGGTCCACTGGCTGTCCGACTTCCAGCCGGGGATGGTGAACGCGCCCTCGGCGAGCGACTTCGAGTCGTCGTAGAGCTGGGTGAGATCGATGTCGGAGACCGAGCCCCGGCCCTCGCAGCGGGTACACATGCCGCCGGTTCGGTTGAAGGTCGCCTTCGTCGCCTTCGTCTTGTTGCCGCGCTCTACGGTGATCGCGCCGCTCGCCCTGACCGACGCGGTGTTGAAGGAGTACGCGCTGGGCGGGCCGATGTGCGGCTTGCCGAGCCGGCTGAACAGGATGCGCAGCATCGCGTTGGCATCGGTGGCGGTGCCGACCGTGGAGCGGGGGTCGGCCCCCATCCGCTGCTGGTCGACGATGATCGCGGTCGTCAGACCGTCGAGTACGTCGACCTCGGGCCGTGCCAGCGTCGGCATGAAGCCCTGCACGAAGGCGCTGTAGGTCTCGTTGATCATCCGCTGGGACTCCGCGGCGATCGTGCTGAACACCAGCGAGCTCTTGCCCGAACCTGAGACGCCGGTGAACACCGTCAGACGGCGCTTGGGGATCTCGATGCTGACGTCCTTGAGATTGTTCACGCGCGCGCCGTGCACGCGGATCAGGTCGTGGCTGTCGGCGGCGTGGAGCGCAGGCGACTGCGTGGTCTTCCTGTTGGCCGGGCTCATGGTGCCTCTCCATCTGTCGGGCGGAGCCGTGTGCGCGGTCTCCGTCGTTATCGCCTGGCCCGATCTGATCATCATCGAGCAGTACGTCAGGTTTTACTTCGTTCAGCATGACTACGGCAACGCTCAGCCGACATCCGTGGCGGCGAGCCGCGGCCAGCACCGGGGCCGGCTCAGCGGAGTTCCCGGATCCGGAGCAGGTTGCCCGCGGGGTCGCGGACGGCACAGTCGCGCACGCCGTACGGCTGCTCGGTCGGCTTCTGCACGATCTCGGCGTCCTTGGCCTGCAGCCGCGCGAAGGTGCCGTCGAGGTCGGCGGTGGCAAGCAGGATCCCGGCGTAGGTGCCCTTGGCCATCATCTCGGTGATGGTGGTGCGCTCGGCGTCGGTGATGCCGGGGTCGGCAGCGGGCGGCTGCAGGACGAGGGACAGGCCGGGCCGGTCGGCGGGACCGACGGTGATCCAGCGCATCCCGTCGTATCCGACGTCGGCGCGGACCTCGAAGCCGAGGGTGTCGCGGTAGAAGGCCAGGGAGGCGTCAGGGTCGCTGTGCGGCAGGAAGCTCGCGTAAAGGGTGACGTCCATGGCCATCACGCTAGATCCGGCCATGGGGCCGGCGCTTCTCGATTCCTGACCGGTCTCGGCACTGGTCTCGGCACAGGTCTCGGCACCGAGACAGCCGAGGCCGGGGGTGGCGTGACCGCCTGCGGGTGCCGGTGGAACGCCTCGGGGGCGGCACCGCATGGTGCCGCCCCCGAGTGCCACGCCCGTCCTCAGGACTGGGGGCGGCTGCCGTGGTTCGCGCCGTTCTTGCGGCGGGCCTTCTTCTTGCGACGTCGCTTCGAGGACATGGATACCTCCGTGGTTCCGGTGTTGCTTCCCGGGCACTAGCCCAGGCGATCATGCCGCGCTTACCCAGAACAAAGCCCCGTAATGACGTGTCCTACGTCACTCAAGAGACCACCCGTGGCATCCCGCACCCCCGGCCCGGGCTCAGGCGGGCAGCGCCCCGACGGTGGGGACGACGGTGCCGAACAGGTCGATGATGCTGGTCAGAGCGGCGGTCTGAAGCGCGGCGGCGGTCACGACGGTGCCGTCAGGGGCGGTGAGGGCACGGGTGGCGGTGGCTTCGGCGACGACTGTGGGGCGGTAGCCCAGATTGAAGGCACCCTGCGTCGTGTAGTTGACGCACATGTGTGTCATAAAGCCGGCAAGGACCAGATCCTTCCCGCTGCCCGGGGCGAAACCCAGCCCGTCCAGCGTCTTTTCCAGGTCGGTTGCATGGAAGGAGTTGGGGAACTGCTTGACCACGACCGCCTCGCCGTCCGCCGGGGCGACCTCGTCGCTGATGGCCCCGATGTGGGCGCGGATGTCGTAGGGGGTGTTCTCGCCGCCGTCGTTGAGTACGTGGATGACCGGCGTGCCCGCGGCGCGGGCACGCTCCAGGAGACGGGCGCCCGCCGCGAGTGCCGTCTCGGCGCCGTCCAGGGCCATGACGCCGGTGCGGTAGGTGTTCTGGAAGTCGATCATGATCAGGGCGGATTCGCTCAGCCGGGGCAGCTGGTTGTCCAGGCCGATCACGTCTCGCAGGGTCGTGGAGGGCTGGTCCGTGTGCGTGCGCGTGTTCATGGGGTGCCTTTCGTGTTCGTGGTGCATTACGGCATGGCGCAGCCGCAGGGCTCGCCTGCATGCCCAGAGGTGTGGTGTTGGCGGAGGAGAAGGAGTCAGGGGGTCTGGATGCGGAAGCGGCGGCGGTAGGCCGCCGGGGTGGTGGCGAGCTGCCGGTTGAAGGCCCGGTGCAGCGTCTCGACCGAACCGAGCCCGGCAGCGGTCGCGACCTGGTCCAGCGGACTGTCGGTGGTCTCGAGGAGGCGGCGCGCCACCTCTACGCGGGCGGCTTCCACGTAGTCGGCCGGGCTGGTGCCGGTCTCCTGTTTGAACACCCTGGCGAAGTGCCGCTCGCTCAGGCACATCCGCGCCGCAAGGGCCGCCGCCGACAGGTCGTCGTCGAGGTGCTCGGCGATCCACAGCCGCAGTTCGTCGATGTCGCGGCGGGCGGACGCGGGACGGCTCAGCGGCACCGAGAACTGGCTCTGACCGCCCTGGCGTTTGAGGTACATCACCAGGTGCCGCGCCACCGCGAGAGCCGCGTCCTCGCCCTGGTCCTCGGCCACGAGCGCCAGGGCGAGATCGAGGCAGGCGCTGATCCCGGCCCCGGTCCACAGCCGGCCCCGGTCGGTGCGTACGAAGATGGGGTCCGGGTCGACCGTGACGGCCGGGTGCTCGGCCGCAAGCTGGGCGGCGGTCGACCAGTGGGTGGTCGCCGTCTTCCCGTCGAGGAGTCCTGCCGCGGCCAGCACGTGCGCGCCCACGCACACCGACGCCACTCGGCGCGCCTGCGGGGCGGTGGCCTTCACCCACTCCACGACGTCGGAGTCGATACGGGCGATGGGGCCCTCGTCGGTCATGTCGACCGCGCCGGGCACCAGCAGGGTGTCCACCTGTCCGCCGACCTCGTCGAAGCCCAGGTCTGCGATCAGGCGCACCCCCGCCGACGTACGGACCTCACCGGCGAGCGGCCCGGCGAGGCGGACCTGGTAGCCGGCGCGGCCCGCGGTCTCCCGGTTGGCCAGCGCGAAGACCTCGGCCGGGCCGGTGACGTCCAGGAGGTCGACATCGGGGAAGACCGCGATGACGACACGGTGCGGAGTGGGCATGCACCCATCCTTGACGCCGCCGCCGATGGCCGCAATGACGATTCCCTGTCACATCCGGACATGCGGGCGGCCGGCACCCGACAGCTCGGCGAGCGGCTGCGCCTCATCGGCGTCCACCTGGCCCCGATCCATCACAACCTGATCACCCCCTCCGTGTTTCAACCGCATGTGGCCTATCGTGATCCGCCTGGCTCAACCTTGGGGGGACATATGCGCGTTCGCGCTACTACGGCCACAACTACGGCCCTGGCCGCCATGCTTCTTGCCGCGTTGACCGCGTGCGGTGGCAGCGACAGCGGCAACGACGGCGACAAGACCGACGCGAAGTCGTCGGGCGGCTCGAAGGGCTCGGCGTCGAAGGAAGTCGACTGCGGCGACAGCGACATCAGTCAGTCCGACTGGATGAAGCACTGTTCCGACGAGGGCGCCGACAGCGACGCGGACGGGACCGAGAAGAAGGCGACAGGCCTGAAGTTCGGCGGGTCCTACACGTGGCCTGACGGCCTCAAGGTGTCCGTCGCCGAGGCGAAGGTGTTCACGGACTACGACTCCGAGCTGATGGAGTCCGCCAAGCCCGGCAACACCGACTTCCGCGTGAAACTGAAGCTGACGAACTCCGGCAAGTCCGCCGTCGCCCTCGACGACCTGTCCCTCATCGTCGAGGGCGCCACGAATGGCGGCGAGGCCGCGCAGACCGCGTTCGAGAAGGGGGCATCACCGCTCGAAGGGCGCCTGGCTGCCGGGGTGTCCGCGACGAAGACCAACGACAACGTCCTGGAGACGAAGTACGGCAAGAAGGTCGTCGTCACGGTGCAGCGCAGCAGCGACGCCTCCAACCTGGACTTCCCGGAGTTCACCGGAGCCATCACCAAGTGATCCACCGCCGGGCGACCGGGGCCCGGCGCATACACCTCGTCCGGCAGGGCACCCGGCAGACACGCCTCGACCCAGGGAGCCCCTCGTGATCATTGTCGGCATCGTCGGTGTCTGCGTCGTCCTGGCCGTCCTCGCCTTCTTCGTGCCTCGTCTTTCTCGGCACCCCGAGCGCGGCACCCAGCGCACGCTGGGTGCCGGTTCGCGCGCCGGCGGCAAGGCTCCCGGCGTCCTGGGCCGGATCTTCAGCAAGCCTTTCCGCAGCAGCTCCAAGGCCGTGAGCCGCAGCGGCGCGGCCGGTCGGCGCACCCGCGGCCGCATGCCCTTCTGAGCGCCGCACCCCGCACCGGCATCACGGCGCGCTGATATCACCGCGCACCGCCATCACGGCGTGACCGGACGGCCTTCCTCGCCCGCGCGTGTACGTACGCCGTCCATCAGCAGCTGGAGCCCCAGGGCGAAGTGCTGCTCGAAGTCCGGTTCGGTGAGCGCGGGCAGGACCGAGGCGAGGTGCGCGTAGCCGCCCTCGCGGACAGCAAGGCCCAGCGCCTGCACGCCCTCGGCCATTCCGTCCGCCGAGGGCATGGAGGCCTGCTCCTCAAGTGTGTGCCCGACGGTGTAGTTCACCACCGCCAGGAATGCGCCACCGGCGTCCTGGACGTCGAGGCCGGTGCGCATGAGGGCCGCGACCAGGCGGTCTCCGTAGGCCAGCGTGTTGGGTCCCACCGGGTGCGTTCCTGCGTAGACACGCGCCCCGTCCCGCCTGGCCAGCAGTGCGCCGCGAAGCGCGCGGGCCAGATCATCGACGGTTTCCGCTTCCTCCGCTGATCCTTCTTCCTCCGCTGATCCTTCTGCGCCCGTCGCAGCTTCCGCCCCGCCGTCCGCCCCCATCTCCGCCCCGATGCCCTTGAGCATGTGCTCGGCCATCGCCGTGAGCAGGTCGTGCTTGGTGGCGAAGTGGCGGTAGAGGGCGCCGGCTTGCACGCCGACCCGTTCCGCCAGGCGCCTCATCGTGAGGTCTTCCACTCCGACGGCGTCAAGAAGGTCGAGCGCGGCTGCGGTCACGGCGGCGCGGTCCAGGCGTGCGGGGCGGCCGCGCTGCGGAGTTCTTGACTCATTCATCATGCGCCTGAGTATAGTGAACATCGTTCACGTGAACGTTGTTCACTAAATGGAGGTCGGCATGGATACAGATGTAGTCGTTGCGGGAGCCGGGCCCACGGGGCTGCTGCTCGCCTGCGAGCTCGCCCTGGCGGGCGTGCAGGTGCGCGTGGTCGAGCCGAGGCTGGAGCGCCAGCAGAACTCCCGCGCCCTGACCCTGCACCCGCGCAGCCTGGAGATCCTGGAGCTGCGCGGCCTGGCCCCACGGTTCCTCGCCGCCGGGCGCACCACTCCGGGCTGGCACTTCGCCGCCCTGGCGACGCAGCTCGATTTCACCGCCCTGGACACACGTCAGGCACATACGTTGTTCCTGGCGCAGGCCCGCACGGAGGAACTCCTGGAGGAACGGGCCCTCGAATTGGGGGTCACCGTCGAGCGAGGCAGCGAACTGGTCACCGCACAGGAACAGGGCGACGGCGTCCTCGTCCGGGTTCGCGACGCACAGGGAACCGAGCGAACCGTGCACTGCGCCTACCTGGTCGGATGCGACGGAGCGCGCAGCCGCGTGCGGTCGGTCGCCGGGATTCCGTTTCCGGGCAGCGAGGAGACCCTGACCGGCGTCCTGGGAGACTTCCCGCACCTGCCGGCGGACGCGGAGACACTCGCCGCGGCACGCTCGCAGGGAATTCTGGTGGCGCTCCTGGAGGGCGGCGTGACCCGCCTCGCGTACATCGACCCCGAGCGGATGCGGGTCTCCTCGCGGGAGCCGGTGACCCTCGACGAGTTCCGCGACGCGCTGGTGCGGCTGTGCGGCAATGACCTGGGCGTCGACAAGCCCGTCTGGATGTCCCGCTTCGGGAACGCGACGCGCGTGGCCGCCCACTACAGGGCCGGACGCGTCTTCCTGGCCGGCGATGCCGCGCACATCCACTTCCCGTCGGCGGGGCAGGGTCTCAACACCGGGCTGCAGGACGCGATGAACCTGGGCTGGAAGCTCGCCGGGGCGGTGAAGGGGTGGGCCGGCGACGAGCTTCTCGACACCTACGACGCGGAGCGCAGGCCGGTTGGCCACGCTGTCGCCCGGGACACCGAGGTGCAGCTGCTCCTCGGCGAACTCCCCCTCCTGGAAAGCCATTCGGGACCCGGCCTCTCCCTGCGTTCACTGATGGACGAACTGCTGGAGATCCCCGAGGTGAACCGCAGACTGGCGGGGCGGGTCTCGGCGCTGGCGACCGCGTACGCGGCCCCGGCGGGCGAACACCCCCTGACAGGTCACCGGATGCCGGACGTCGAGGTGCGCACGGGCGGCGCGGTGAGCCATGTCAGCGGCTTGCTGACGGACGGCCGTTTCGCACTGCTCACCCGCGGGGAGACGGAGTTGGCGTCAGCGGCCCGGGGATTGGCCGAGCACGTGCGCGTGGTCCCGGTGCAGGACTGGCCGGAGCACCCGGGCCTCAAGGACGTGGCTGCGATCCTGATCCGTCCGGACGGACATGTCGCCTGGGCGGGCGGGACCGACGCCCCGGCGGACGCCGCCCCCGCACTGGCGGCGTGGGCCGGCGCTCAGACCTCCTGAAGAAGCCCGGCGTGTGCGGTCCAGCAGCCGTCCCCCGGAGGCACTGTGACCGCCCGTCAGGCGCCGGCACGATCACGCCACGGGCCGTCCGGCAGCATGGCGCCGAGCACGGCCGGCAACTGCGGCGGCTCGACCGGGTCGGACAGCGAGCCCAGTTCCGACCACGCGATCCAGATGTGCGTGTCCAGGCTGACCTGTTCATCGGGGGGGCAGGCCGGTCCGCACGAGCGACGGCTGCTCCTCGGTGAAGCGACGACGCGGGCGGCGGGCCTGGCCATAGTTCCCTCCGAGACCTAACCGGGGACCCCTCCCCGCTTCATGCTAGGGTCACCCCTGAAGCGTAAACGGGGAGCAATCCCCACTTCAGTTCGGGAGCCGACCATGCGCACGCAGCACGCCACCGTTCAACTCACCGACCTCACCGACGACTTCACCGCCGACCCCTACTCCGCCTTCGCGGCCCTGCGCTCCCGCGGGTCCGTCCACCACGCCCGCTTCCCCACCGGAGACGAGTCATGGCTGGTGGTCGGGCACGAGGAAGTACGCGCCGCGTTCGCGGACCCGCGGCTGCGCAACGACGTGCGGCACTCCGCCGACTTCGAGGACGACGGGCTGTACGCCGTGGGCAGCAACATGCTCCAGGTCGATCCGCCCGACCACACCCGCCTGCGGACGCTTGTGGCCCGCGAGTTCACGTCCCGCCGCGTCCAGGCGCTGCGGCCCCGCATCCAGGAGGCCGCCGACGCGCTCCTGGACGCCGTGGCCGCCGACGGCCGCGCCGACCTGGTGACCGCGTACGCCTATCCGCTGCCGCTCACCATCATCTGCGAGCTGCTCGGCGTGCCGGAAGCGGACCGGCCCTCCTTCCGGGAGTGGTCCACGAAGGTCGTCTCCCTGGACGACCCGGAGCAGTCCGCCCGCGCCTCGCAGGAAATGGCCGTCTACCTCGCGGGCCTCGCCGAGGAGAAGCGGCAGCTGCCGGACGCGGCGGAGAGCGACTTGCTGCATGCCCTGGTCCGCACCCACGACGGGGACGGCGGCGACCGGCTCGCCCCGGAGGAACTCCTCGGTATGGCCTTCCTGTTGCTCGTCGCAGGGCACGAGACGACCGTCAACCTCATCGCCAGCGCCGTCCATCTGCTGCTCCGCCACCCCGAGCAGCTCGCCGCCCTCCGCGCCGACCCCGAACTGCTGCAGGGCGCAGTGGAGGAGACGCTGCGCTTCGAGTCACCCGCGCCGGCGGGCACGTACCGCTACGCCGCAGAACCGCTCGACCTCGGCGGCGTCCGCATACCGGCGGGCGCGCGTGTCGTGCTCTCCATCGCCGCCGCGAACCGCGACCCCGCGCGCTTCCCCGACCCCGAGCGGTTCGACATCCGCCGGGATCCGGCCGTGACCCGCGCCCATCTCGCCTTCGGGCACGGCCTGCACCACTGCCTGGGCGCCCCGCTGGCCCGACTGGAGGCGACCCTGGCCCTGCGCATCCTGCTGGACCGCTTCCCCGACCTGGCCTTCGACGGTGACGGCACGCCGCAGTGGCGCACCAGCCTGATGCGGAGCCTGCGAGAGGTGCCGGTGCGCTGGTAGGCACCGCCCCGCTCGCTCATCGGCGTCGAACGGCTAACGTCGTTCGACGCACGGCAAGAGCTCAGCCAACCGGGCAAGTCCCAGCGCCTCATGGACGCAGGCGCTCGCCGCGGTGAGCGAGAGGCTGCCGCCGGCGTGGTCGGCCGCATGCCGCATGCCCAGGAGCGTGAAGAGACTGCCCATGTCGCACCAGGTCACCCCGGTGAGGTCGATCAGCAGATGCCGCTGACCCGCCTCCAGCTCGTAGACGACGGTGTCACTCAGCTTGCCCACATTGACGACGTCAAGCTCGCCGGAGAGGACCAGCGTGAGAAACGGCGGGTTGTCGGACACGCTCTCCCGGATGGTCAATCGGTCCATAACCGTATCTTGCGCTCAATCGAATCCCGCCAAGCCCGAATCCTCAAACGTAGGCCCTCTTGGTTACGTGGTCTCGGGCGAAGTTGACGTGGGGGCGGGGCAGTTCACAGGCTCGCAAGGAGGTCGTCGAGCGGGGCCGGGGTCACGGAGGGGTCGAGGGCCTCGACGAGGAGATGGCCGTAGCGGATCTTGCGGCCCTTCTTGGTGCCGAGGAAGCGCCGCAACTGCTGCTGCCGGGGGCGGCCGTGCTGGGCGGGCTGGCGCAGGAAGGTCTGCCAGGCCCGCAGGTCGCCCTCGGCCCGCACGGCCTCCTCGACCCTGGCCGTGCCCAGCGCGCGGATGAGTTCGTCCTCCAGGTCCGACACGCACACGAAGAAGCCATCGCGCGGTGCCCTTGCCCGCTCCAGGCCGCGGTCGTAGAAGCGCCGTTCGTTCTCGTCGCACAGTCCTGCCAGGCGCAGCCCGAGGCCGGGCGGCCCCAGGAGTTCGGCGTAGCGGGCGATGCTCATCGCCCCGCCCATCGACACGACACACACCCCTTCGGCGGCCAGGTCCCGGCCACGCCGCGCGGCGAGCGCCTCAACGGCCGCCAGGTCACTGGGGCCTTCCAGCAGCACCGCCGTGCGCACCCCCACTCGTACGGCCAGCTCACTCGCCGGTCGACCGGGGCCGCCTGCCGCCCAGCCATTGACCGCGTCCCGGAACGCCCGCATGTCCGCCATGCAGCGAGTCTGCACTTTCATCGACGCCACGGCACGGAATTATCCGACGACCTCTCTCGACTCGCCCGGCATCCCCGCCAGGTCAGTCCCGGTATGCGGCGATCGCGGTCCGGGCGAACGAGCGGAGCAGTGGATTCGTGTCGCCCTCCTTCGACGCCACCACCACACGGCTCGGGGGCATGTCGAGCAGCGGCACCACCCGGAGCCCATCCCCCGGTTCGTGGTCCAGGAGGGTCATGCCGACGGTGCCGTTCCAGAGCACCGCCTGCCTGCACTCCGCGACGGCGCGCACGACGGGACCCTGACGGGGTTCTGCGCCGCTCCAGTACGCCTGCCAGAGCGGATCGGTGCCGTCGGGAAAGACGAACCAGCGGCGGTCGGCCAGATCGGCCAACTTCAGGTTGTCGCGGCGGGCCAGCGGATCGTCGGTGCGCAGCAGTGCGCCCACCGGGTCGGCGCGCAGTGCGTGCACGGTCAGGCCGGTCTCGTCGAACGGCGCCCGGGTCAGGGCGACATCGACGAGACCGGCGTGCAGCCCGCAGGTCGGGTCGGTCAGGTCGGTCTCGCGGATGCGGACCTCGACCCCCGGGTGCTTTTGGCGGTAGGCGCCGGCCAGGCGGGTCGCGCCCGGATCGGCGCTGTCCCCCAGGATGCCGACGGTGAGGGTCGCGGCGCCGGCTGCGGCGGCCACGCGTTCGCGCATCCGCTCTGCCTGGTCGAGCAGGGCGCGCGCCTCGTCGAGCAGTACCGCGCCCACGGCGGTGAGTGTGACACCGGTGGGCGACCGGTCGAACAGCGCGGCGCCGGTCTCGGTCTCCAGCTGTCTGATCGCCCGGCTCAGCGGCGGCTGGCTCATGTGCAGACGGGCCGCCGCACGCCCGAAGTGCAGCTCCTCGGCCACCGCCACGAAATAACGCACCGTACGTAGCTCCATGCTGCGACGATACCCGTTCGGTATCGGGGTCGCGGAACAGGTCTTGGACGGTTGCGGTGCGCCGGCGGTGGGATCGGAGCATGAGTGACGAACCAATGACGAGTGAGCCGATCGCCCACCCCGCCGTATCGGTGGTCGGTCCTGGCGACGGCGAGACGATCGTTCTGGGCACCACGCGGCTGCGCGTCCTGGAGGACGGCACCCACACCGAGCACCGCCTCGGGCTCGCCGAGTCGGTCCTCGCGCCGCACACGCCCGGACCGCGGCAGCACCGGCACGCTCAGCACGACGAAGGTTTCTACGTCATCTCCGGCACGGTGCGGTTCACGGTCGGCGAGAGAGACCACGACGCGACCGCCGGGACGCTGGTGATGATCCCGCCCGGCGCACCGCACACCTTCGCCAACGTGACCGACCGTCCGGCCGTCATGCTCAGCATCTTCACGCCGGACTTGTACGTGCAGTACTTCCGGGACCTGCGGGCGATGATGGCCGACGGCCGGGCGTTGGTTCCCGGGGCGGACATCCGCGTGATGAGCCGATACGCCACCGAGCCCGTCGCCGACTTCGCCGGTGGACGGACGTCATGACCATCGCCTACTGGATCCTTGCGGGCCTGCTCTCGCTGTTCTATCTCTACGGGGGTGGGGTGAAGCTGGTGCGGAGCCGTGAGCGGTTGCGGCCGATGATGGCCTGGGTGGACAGCACGCCGATGCCCGCCGTCAGGGCCATCGGGCTGATCGAAGTGCTCGGGGCGATCGGTCTTGTCCTCCCGCCGCTGACCGGCATCGCGCCCTGGCTGGCCCTGGTCGCGGCCGTCGGGTTCGTGGTCCTGCAGATCGGCGCGACCAGGGTCCACCTTCGCCTCGGCGACCGTCGGATCGCCCTGAACATCACGCTCCTTCTCGCTGCGGGTGTGAGCCTCTGGCCGGCGACAACATGGCTTTGAGCAGCGTCACTTGCGCCAGAACAGGTGGTGGTCGAGCCCGCGGCTGCCTCGACGTGTTCCTCCTGTGTCGTCGACAACAGGGGTGAGACTCTACGGGCCCGGAAAGCTCACCGGCGCCCGGTCAGGTGTGCGTAGACGACGACGTTGCCGGAGTAGCCGTCGGTCTTGTCGTAGGTGCCGCTGCAGGTGATCAGGCGCAGTTCGGGGCGTGTCCGCGGCGCGTAGACCTTGTCGCTGGGGAAGTCGTCCTTCTCGTACTCCTCCACGCCGTCGACGGTGAACTCCGCGGTGCGGCCGTCCTCCCGGATCACCTTCACCTCGGCGCCCTTCTTCAGGGCACCGAGTCCGTAGAACACGGCCGGTCCCTCGCGGGTGTCGACGTGTCCGGCGATCACGGCGGTGCCGGTGCTGCCGGGCGGTGTGCCTGCGGCGTCCCAGCCGGCGAGGTCGGCGTCGTCGGGTGGTGGTGCGCTGAGTCCGCCGTCCTCGGTCCTCGCCAGGTCGACGAGTGCGGCGTCCACGTCGAGGGCGGGGATCTGCACGCGGACGGGGAGCGACTCGGACAGCGAGACCGCCGCAGGCGCGGCGCCTTCACCGGCGCCGGAGTCGGGGGCCTTGGCCTGAGCGGCGGAGGGCCTGGGCGGCTCGTCGGCTTTCTCGTCGTCGGCCGTCCAGAACCACGCACCGGCCGCGAGGGCTATGAGCGCACCCCAGGCCCCGGTGCGGCGCCACGTGGATCGGGCCGGCGATGCGTGGGGGTAGCTCATGGTGCTGCCGTCCTTGGCCGGGTGGAGAGGGAGGTCCTGCGGTCCCGCCGGGCGAGTCCGGGCTCGGCCCGGCGGGGCCGGTCGACCGGCTGAAGCAGCTCAGCCGGACCGGCGGCGGAAGGTCAGCGCTGCCCGGCGGACTTGCGGCGGTGCCAGTACACGGCGCCCGCTCCGGCGGCCAGGACCGCGGCCCCGGCGGCCAGTTCGACCGGGTTGGAGCTGCCCTGGGATCCACCCGAACCGGCGTGCACGCCGCCCCTGACGGCCGGGTCCGTGGAGTCGCAGATCCGCTGTGCGGTGGAGGCGGCCATATTCGCCTCGTCCTCCGCGGCCTTCTTCTCCTCCGCGGTGGCGTTCGGGTCGGCCGCGACCGTGTCGGCGTTCTTCTGCGTGATCTCCGCGTCGTCCAGGGCCTTCTGGCAACCCGGCGTCACGGCCTGCGCGTTGGGGGCGGTGATCGCCAGCGCGGCGCCCGCAACGGCAAGGCCGGTCAGCACTCGGATGGAACGCATGTCTGTACCTCCAGTACGGACACGGCCCCCCGAAGCTCTCGTGCCCCGGAATGTGTTGCCGGCGTCGACCGCGCCCTACCAACAGCACTCCCGTCCTGCGGCGTGTCGCTACCGGCGGCACGCCGCAAGTCCCCCGTGCGGCCCACATGGGCCCACCCGTCTGGCCGGGGGGGGCGGGCCGGGGCCGTCACGGGATCAGTCCTGCCAGGACCAGTCCCGTACCTCCGGCAGGTCGACGCCGTGGGTGCGTACGTAGGCGTGGTGGCGCAGCCGCTTGTCCTCCATCTGCTGGCGCACCTCGACCGCGCGCACACCGAGGCCCGGCACCCGGTCGATGACGTCCATGACAAGGCGGAAGCGGTCCAGGTCGTTGGCGACCACCATGTCGAACGGGGTGGTGGTCGTGCCGCGTTCCTTGTATCCGCGGACATGGATGTGCGGGTGGACCGCGCGCCGGTAGGCCAGGCGGTGCACCAGCCAGGGGTAGCCGTGGAATCCGAAGATGACCGGCTTGTCGCGGGTGAACAGTGCGTCGAACTCCGCGTCGGGCATGCCGTGCGGGTGCTCCCCCTCCGGCATCAGCCGCGCCACGTCCACCACGTTGACCACGCGCACCGAAAGCTCCGGCAGGTAGGTGCGCAGCAGCAGGGCGGCGGCGAGGACCTCCAGGGTGGGCACGTCCCCGGCGCAGGCCAGTACGACGTCCGGCTCCCGCTCGCGCGTCTCGTTGCCGGCCCAGGTCCACACTCCCGCGCCCCGCGCGCAGTGCTCCCGCGCTTCGTCCAGGCTCAGCCAGTCGAAGCCGGGCTGTTTGCCGGCCACGATCACATTGACGTAGTCGCGTGAGGTGAGGCAGTGCTCGGCGGTGGAGAGCAGCGTGTTGGTGTCCGGCGGCAGGTAGACCCGTACTGCCTCGGGGCTCTTGTTGAGGACGTGGCCGATGAATCCGGGGTCCTGGTGCGAGAAGCCGTTGTGGTCCTGCCGCCACACATGGCTGGTCAGCAGGTAGTTCAGTGAGGCGATCGGCGCGCGCCAGGGCAGGTCGCGGGTGGTGCGCAGCCACTTGATGTGCTGGTTGACCATGGAGTCGACGATGTGCACGAACGCCTCGTAGCAGGAGAAGAGCCCGTGGCGTCCCGTAAGGAGATAGCCCTCCAGCCAGCCCTGGCAGGTGTGCTCGGAGAGGATCTCCATCACCCGCCCGTGCCGGGAGAGGTGTTCGTCCACGTCGTGGATCTCCTCCTGCCAGGCCTTGCCGGTCGCTCCGTAGACCGCGTCGAGCCGGTTGGAGGCGGTCTCGTCCGGGCCGACGAGCCGGAAGTCGCGGCGTTCGGCGGTGTCGGCCATCACCTGGCGCAGGTAGCCGCCGAGCACCCGGGTCGGCTCGTTGACGCTGCCGCCGGGCTTGTCCACGCCGACCGCGAACTCCTCCAGCGGCCGCAGGGGCAGCGAGCGAAGGAGCAGCCCGCCGTTGGCGTGCGGGTTGGCGCCCAGGCGCAGGGTGCCCCGCGGGGCGGTGTCGACGAGCCCGGCGACCGGGCGTCCCTGGTCGTCGAAGAGTTCGTCGGGCCGGTAGGAGCGCAGCCACTCCTCCAGCTGGCGGCGGTGCTCGGCGCTCTCGCGGACGTTGGCGAGGGGTACTTGGTGGGCCCGCCAGGTGCCCTCCACCGGCTTGCCGTCCACCGTCTTGGGGCCGGTCCAGCCCTTCGGGGTGCGGAGCACGATCATGGGCCAGCGCGGTGCGGGAACGTCCTTGTCGCGCTCGGCGTCCCCCTCGGCCCTGGCGGTGCGCTGGATCGCGGCGATGTCGTCGAGGCAGCGGTCGAGGGCGGCGGCGAAGTCCCGGTGGACCGTCATGGGGTCGTCGCCGGTGACGTACACGGGCTCGTATCCGTATCCGCGCATCAGCTCGTCGAGCTGGCTCCCTGGCAGTCTCGCCGGGATCGTCGGGTTGGCGATCTTGTAGCCGTTCAGGTGCAGGACGGGAAGGACCGCGCCGTCGTGCACCGGGTCCAGGAAGGTGTTGGAGTGCCAGGAGGCGGCCAGCGGACCGGTCTCGGACTCTCCGTCGCCGATGACGCACACCGAGAGCAGGTCCGGGTTGTCGAACGCGGCGCCGTAGGCGTGCGAGAGGGAGTAACCGAGCTCGCCGCCCTCGTGGATGGAGCCGGGTGTCTCGGGGGCGACATGGCTGGGCACTCCGCCGGGGAACGAGAACTGGCGGAACAGCCGGGCCATTCCCTCGCCGTCGCGGGTGACGTCGGGGTAGGTCTCGGTGTACGTGCCGTCCAGCCAGGAGTTGGCCAGGACCGCGGGCCCGCCGTGGCCGGGGCCCCAGATACAGACGGTGTCCAGGTTCCGCGCCTTGATGACGCGGTTGAGGTGGGCGTGCACCAGGTTCAGTCCCGGCGAGGTGCCGAAGTGGCCGAGGAGCCGCGGCTTGATGTCCTCGACCTCCAGGGGCCGCCGCAGCAGGGCGTTGTCCATCAGGTAGATCTGCCCCACCGAGAGGTAGTTGGCCGCCCGCCAATACCGTTCGAGCTCCTGGAGCTCGGCATCGGAGGGCGGTTCGGCGGCTGCGGCCGGGGTCACCGCGGGGTCGCCCATGGCTGCTCCTTAAGAGGGGGACGGCCGGCCCGGCGCAGGCGCGGGGCCTCGGCGGACGAGTGAGGGGTCACGTTCAACGTAGTGGCGCGCCGGAGCACCCGCCTCCCGGATCGGCCGGACGCATGGTTCGCGTCGCCGGGTTCCCGCCAGGAGCCCGGCGAACCAGGAAGACGGCTTCAGAACCACGAGGAACTTCAGACCGCGGTCACCTCGGGCGTCCCCGCATCCTCCTGGCGGTGGCGCGGCGCGGGGGCGTTGACCAGCAGGAAGGCGACCGCGGAGGCCGCGAGCATAATGAGGGCCGCCCAGCCGATGGCCACGGTGAACCCGTGCACCACACCGGAGTCGACGATCTGGGCCTTGCGCTCCGGCGTGAGCTGTCCGGTGCGGGCAGGTCCCGCCAGGTGCGACGAGAGATACGTGGCGGTGCTCGTCGTCGCGATGGTGTTGAGCAGCGCCGTACCGATGGAACCGCCCACCTGCTGGGCGGTGTTGACCGTCGCCGACGTGACGCCCGCGTCCTTGGGGGCCACCCCGGCGGTGGCGGTCGCCATCACCGGCATGAACGTGAGGCCGAGGCCGAGACCCAGCATCAGCAGGCCGGGCAGGATGTGCCCGGCGTAGCTGGATTCCGTGCCGAGGAACGTCAGCGTGAACAGACCCGCCGCCGCGAGCAGCAGTCCCGGCCCCATGAGCAGACGCGGCGGGACGTGATGCAGCAGCCGGGCCGAGATCTGGGTCGAACCGATGATGATGGCCAGCGACATGGGGAAGAAGGCGAAGCCGGTCTTCACCGGTGAATAGCCGAGAATGCTCTGCAGGTAGTACGTCATGAAGAGGAAAACGCCGAACATGCCGATCGTGGCGAGTCCCATGGTCAGCATCGAGCCGCCGCGGTTGCGGTCCTTCACGATGTGCAGCGGCAGCAGGGGGCGCGTCGTCCGTGTCTGCCACCACGCGAACACGGCAAGCAGCACGACGCCGCCGATCAGCAGGCCGAGGACCATCACGGAGGTCCAGCCGCGGGATTCCGCCTCGCTCAGCCCGTACACGACGGCGATGAGCCCTCCGCATCCCAGGATCACGCCGGGAACGTCCAGGCGGGCTTCCTTGTGGCCCACGCGGTCCTCGAGCAGGGAGATCGCGCCGAAGACGGCGAGCACGGCGATGGGGACGTTGACGTACAGGCACCAGCGCCAGTCCAGGTACTCCGTCAGGATGCCGCCGAGCAGCAGACCGAGCGCACCGCCCGCGCCGGCGATGGCGCCGTAGATCCCGAACGCCTTGGCGCGCTCCTTGCCGTCGGTGAAGGTGGTGGTCAGCAGCGAAAGCGCGGAGGGAGCAAGGACCGCGGCGAAGACGCCCTGCAGGGCGCGGGACGCGAAGAGCATGGCGGGTCCGGTGGCGGCGCCGCCGAGCGCCGAGGCCGCGGCGAAGCCGACGAGCCCGATGATGAAGGTGCGCTTGCGGCCGATCAGGTCGGCGATGCGGCCGCCGAGGAGCAGCAGACCGCCGAAGGCCAGCGTGTAGGCGGTGATGACCCACTGCCGGTTGCCGTTGGTGAGGCCCAGTTCGCGCTGCGCGGAGGGCAGGGCGATGTTCACGATGGTCGCGTCCAGGACCACCATGAGCTGGGCGAGCGCGATCACGGCCAGGGCCCACCAGCGGCGACCGGAGTGGGGATCCGCCGCGGGAACACCACGGCTCGCACCGCTCCGGTCCGCCCCGCTCGGATCTGCCCCGCTCCGGTCCGTCTGCTCCTCGGGACTGCTCATAAGAACCAGAACACCACGCATCGCGTGCTCCCGCCGCCGGGAAATGGCCGAGATGCGGGCGCCGGTGTCAGGTACGGGCAGTGTCGCCCAGCGTCTCCGCCTTCTGGGACGGCTGGGACGGCTGGGACAGCTGGGCCGCCTCGTCCGCCAGGTGGTCCCTCGCCCCGTCCGGGTCCATGAGCCGGTTGAGCCGGGCCGGGACGTCGAAGCCCACAAGGAGCACCACGATCACCGTGCCCGCGAACGTCAGCACGGCAAGGGCCTGCCCCAGATCCATGCCGGAGGCGAGGTGCGCCCCAAGGACCGGTGCGACGGCGCCGCCCAGCGCGCCCACGTTGTAGGTGAAGCCGAGCGCCGCGCCCCGGCTCTCGGTGGGGAAGTGGCCGCCGATGTAGCGCGGGAGCAGACCGGAGATGCCGAAGCTGGTCGCCTGGAGCAGGAACAGCAGGACGCCGAGCAGCAGCAGGTTGTCGTGCACGGCGAACACCGGGTAGACGAAGGCGAGGGAGGCCAGGAGCGTCAGCGCGTACGCCTTCTTCGCACCGATCCGGTCGCCCAGGAAACCCGCGGTCCAGCAGCCCACCATGGTGCCGAAGCCCGCGAAGTACAGGACGTCGGTGACCTGGTCGGTGCTGTAGCCCAGATCGGTCTTGAGATACGTGGGCAGCAGCGCCTGGATGGGCCAGGAGTAGAGGAACGCGAAGAACAGCGTGACGATCATCGAGAGGTACAGCGCCCAGCCGCGCTTGCCGCCGAGCTGGACGGCGAAGGCGGCCAGGGAAAGCCCTGCGACCACGGAAAGCACGGGGACCATGCCCGCGCCGCCCGGCGTGAAGACCAGGAAGAGGGAGAGCGTGGCGACCACGGTCAGGACCACGTTGGCGGTGGCCCTGCCACGGGTCGCGAAGAGCGGACGGAAGGGGTTGGGCTTGGCGCCCTTCTCGGCGACCGACTCGCTCCACTCCGCCGCTTCGGGCAGCGCGCGCCGCATCCACAGCGCGACGGCGATCGGGATCAGACCGAGGTAGAACATCCACCGCCAGCCGAGCGAGGGCACCACCCAGTTGTAGACCTGCGCGGCGAGCACCGAGCCGACCGAGAAGCCGGAGATCAGGAAGCCGCTGGCCCGGCTGCGCAGCTTCGCGGGCCAGCTCTCCATGACGTACGTGGCGCTCGCGCTGTACTCACCGGCCATGCCCATGCCGATGGCGAGCCGCGCGGCGAAGAGGCTGTGGTAGTTCCAGGCGAATCCGCAGGCGAACGTGCCCAGGGAGTAGAGCAGGATGCTCAGCACCATGGACGCCTTGCGGCCGTAGCGGTCGCCGAGCGCTCCCAGGACCGCGCCGCCCAGCCAGCGGGTGATGAACGCGCCGGAGATGAGGCTGGCCGCCTGCACGGTGCTGAGGCCGAACTCGTCACTGATCTCGGTGAGGACCAGCGTGATCAGGACGAAGTCGAAGCCGTCGAGGACGTATCCGATCCAGGCGGCGAAGAACGACTTCCACTGGCTGCCGCTGATCTCGCGGTACCAGCGGGGCTTGGCGGGTGATGAGGTCTGCACGGTGACTCCATGATGCGGGGCGGTGCTCGTCCTTGAGCGGCCGGTCGCCTAGAGGGACAGGTCAGTGCTTTGTGAGGCCCGCGACGAAGCGGGCGGTCAGGGCCGTGGGTGCGGTGATGGCGGTTCCGACGACGATGCTGTGGGCGCCTCGGGCCAGGGCCTCGGCGGCGTCCTCGGGGGTGTTGATGCGGCCTTCGGCGACGACCGGGACATCGATCGCGGCGGCGAGGTCGGCGACAAGGGTGAGGTCGGGGCCGGTCTGCTCCGGCGTTCCGGGTACGTATCCGGACAGGGTGGTGGAGACGAAGTCGGCGCCCTGTGCGGCCGCGGTGATGCCTTCGTCGAGCGTGGAGACGTCAGCCATGACGAGCGCGCCGGCCGCGTGGACCGCGGTGACGAGCTCGGCGAACGTGGAGCCGTCGGGGCGCGGCCGGTCAGTGGCATCGGCGGCGACGACGGCCGCTCCGGCCCGTGCGATCGCCAGGGCGTGCGCGACGGTCGGGGTGATGTAGACGCCGGTGTCGCCGTCCTTCCACAGGCCGATGACCGGCAGGTCGACGGCGTCGGCGATCGCGGCGACGACGTCGGGTTCATTGGCGCGGATGGCGGCGCCGCCCCCGGCCGCCCCCGACCGTGCGAGCCGTACGAGGGTGCCGGTCTCCCGCATCGGGTCACCGGGCGGTGCCTGGCAGGAGACGATCAGGCTGCCCCGGAGCGCGGCGGCCAGTTCGGGCGCGGTCCAGGTCTGCTGCGTGGTCATCGCAGGGCTCCTTGCGTGGTCGGCGGAGGCTCCTCGTGTGGTCATCGGAGGGCTCCGGGGTGGTGGAGGGGCAGGCTCGCGGTGAGGGCGGCGGCGCCGAGCACCGCCGCGTCGGCGCCGAACAGCGGGGCCCGCGGGGTCAGGCCGCGCAGGGGCGGCATCAGTTCCGCGGCGAAGGCGGCGGCGAGGGCGTCCGTGTACAGGGCGCCGAGGCGGGGGACGCCGCCTGAGACGACGACCCGGTCGGGGCCCAGCGTGTTGGCGAGTCCGCCGAGCGCCTGTCCGGCGGCGACGGCGCCGGTGGTGATCGCGTGGACGGCGTCCGTGTCGCCCTGCGCTGCCCGCGCGGCGACGGTCTCCAGACGGTCCGCGGAGGTGGCCGTGAGCCGCTGGTAGTGGGCGGTGATCGCGGGCCCCGACGCGATGACTTCGAGGTGTCCGGTGGCGCCGCAGGTGCAGGGAAGACCGGCCGCCTGCGGGCTCGGCACATGGCCGAGGTGTCCCGCGATGCCCGCGGCGCCGTGCAGCATGCGCCCGTCGACGGCGACGGCGCCTCCGACTCCGGTGCCGATCGCGGCGAACAGCAGCGAACCGTGCTCCGCGTCCAGCGCCGCGAGCTCCGGACCTGCCGTGGCCCGTACGTCGTTGTCGCAGGCCACCGGCAGTCCGGTCCGGTCCGCGAGCCCGGCGGCAAGGGCCGTGCCCGCCCAGCCCTTGATCGAGTCGGTGGCGCTGGTGACCCGGCCCGTGCGGGGGTCGATGACTCCGGCGGCGGCGATGCCGAGCGCCGTGGCGCCGCGGTCCGGATCGACCTCGGCGGCGGCCGCGGCCAGCGCGTCGAGCACGGCATCGGCACCGGCGGCGGCCGGCGTGGGCCGGGTGTGCCGGGCCAGGACGCTGCCGTCCGCGCCTACCAGCGCCGCGGCGATCTTCGTGCCGCCGAGGTCGAGGCCTATGAGCGCGGCCCCTGCGGAAGAGCCGGAGCTCATCGGACCGGCGGCAGACCGGCGGCGCGCAGCCGCTGTGCGACCAGGGCGACCGACTCGGCGGACAGCTGGATCTGCGGGAAGGCGGTGTCCCCGCACTCGATGATGCCGAGCAGCTGGAGGGCGGCCTTGAAGGAGCCGAGCGCGGAGGAGCTGCGGCCCATGTCCGCTTCCGGCCCCACGTCGACCATGCCGAACAGCTCGACGAGCTGCTCCTGCTCCTTGGCGGCGAGCGCCCAGTCACCGGCCCGCGCGGCTTCGTAGAGGCGCACGTATCCGGCCGGGTCGACGTTGCCGATGCCCGGCACGACGCCGTCGACACCGGCCAGGAGGACGGCGTCCACGGTCAGTTCGGATCCGGTGAGCACGCTGAACAGCGGGGCGGGGCCCTGCGCGCGGCCCTCGCGTCCGCCCAGTTCGACGATCAGGCGGCGCAGTCCGCCCTCGTCGCCGCTGCTGTCCTTGAGTCCGGCAAGGGTGCCGTCCTCGGCCAGGGCGCGCACGAGGCCGGTCGAGAGCTTGCTGTGCACGGCCACCGGGATGTCGTAGGCGAACAGCGGCAGGTCCACGCTCGCGCGCAGGCGGCGGAAGTGCCCGGCGATCTCCTTCTCGTGGGTGCGGGTGTAGAAGGGCGCGGTCGCGACGAGGCCGTCCGCGCCGAGTAGGGCGGCGGCCCTGGCGTGCTCGACGACGCGTGCGGTCGTCGTGTCGATCACTCCTGCGAGCACCGGGACCCGGCCGTCGGCGGCGTTGACCACGGTCTCCAGGACCGTGGCCCGCTGCTCGTCGGTGAGGTAGGCGACCTCGCTGGTGGAGCCGAGGGCGAACAGGCCGTGCACTCCCCCGTCGACGAGGTGGTCGACGAGCCGGGCGAGGGACGTGGTGTCGACCTCTCCGCGGGTGTCGAGGGGGGTGCAGACCGGCGGGACGACGCCGCGCAGCGGTGCGGACAGAGACATGGTGAGGGCTCCAGCTCAGGTGAAGACATCGGTCCGCCGCTCGCAGCGATGACCGCGATGGCGTGGACCGGAACATGGGACGTAAGATGTCCTACGTCTTGCCTCACCTTAAACAGATGCTCCCGCCACCGGTCAAGGGGCAATCGCACCTCAGGAGGATGTTGTGGCTCGCCCGACCACGGCCCAGGACACCGAGCGCCAGCTGAAGGAGTTGATCCTGGAGCGCAGGCTGGCCCCCGGTGACCCGCTGCCCACGGAGACCGAGCTGACCGAGCTCTTCGGGGTCGGCCGGGTGTCGGTGCGCGAGGCGCTCAAGGCGCTGCAGGCCGTCAACGTCGTCGAGATCCGGCGGGGCTACGGCACCTTCGTCGGCTCGCTGTCCCTTTCGCCCTTCGCCGAGGGTCTGGCCTTCCGGGCCGCCGTCCGGCACCGCCTGGGCGAGCCGGGGCTCCTGGAGCTGATGAAGGTGCGCGAGGCGCTGGAGGCGGGCCTGGTCGGCGCGGTCTCGGCCGGGATACCGGCCGAGGACCTCGCCGTCCTGCGCGCCCTCGTCGGCGAGATGGAGACCGAGTCACGCGAGGGCCGCGTCGCGCGCTCCACCGACCGCGCCTTCCACCTCGCGCTCTACGCCTCGCTCGACAGCCATCTGCTCAGCGAGGTTCTCGACGCGTTCTGGGCCGCCATGGACCGCGTACGCGAAGACCTCGACGACGGCCACCAGGACCCGTCAGTCACCTGCGCCCAGCACCGCGAGATCGTCGACGCGGTCGCGGCGGGCGACGGCGAACGCGCGGTGCGCGCCATGCGGACCCACTTCGACGGCATCCGCACCCGCCTGGAACCGGCTACGAAGTGATCGCCACCGTCGCACTGCCCGAGGCCCGCTTGCCGCCGGTCTGGTAGGTGGCGGTGAGCTTGGCGCTGCCCGAGGCGTCCGGCGCCACGGTGACCGGGACCCTGACGGTGGCCCCCTCGCCCGGATCGAGCGCGGGCACGGTGACCTGGCGCGTCGTCCACCCGCCGGGCACGGCGAGATCGACGGTGCCCTGAGCGCGCCGCTTGTCCATCCGGTTGACCACCCGGACCTCGACCTCCGCGCTCGCGTCCGCCTTCAGGGCAGTGGGCGGGGCGATCGTGATGTCGGCGCAGGTGCCGCCCAGCCAGTCCAGGCCGAAGGACGCGTACGTGATGTGTGCGTAGTCGCCGCGCTCGTAGAGCAGTCCGATACGCCCGTCCGGCAGCTTCGTCAGCGTCGAGTAGGCCGCGCTGCCGGGGTCGACGACCTTCCTGATCGGCCAGGTCTCGCCGTTGTCGCAGGACATCTTGACGGTGAGGTTGCGCCGCGTGGTCGCGTCCTCGGTGTTGCTGAAGAGCAGCCACGAGGACTGCGGATTCGAGGCCGGCGCCCCGGGGTTGTACCGCATGATCGAGGCGTTGTTCGCGGGGTCGGTGAGCTCGGTGTCCTGCTTGAACGGGGTGTAGTTGACCCCGCCGTCGGACGAGTACGCGATCGTCCGGTACGGCTTGGAACGGTTGTTGAGCATGACCGTGCCGTCGGACAGCTCGACGGTCTTGTTCTCGTCCCCGCCGGGGCCCACCGGATTGCCCATCTTCCAGGTGGCCCCGTGGTCGTCGCTGTAGGCACTGGCCGCATAGTTGGCGCCGTTGATGCGGACGGCGTACTGCTGGATGAGCCGGCCCTTGTGCGGGCCGTGCCGCAGCTGGATGCCCTCGCCCGATGCCGCGAACATGCCGGCCCACGCGGGGTTCTTGATCTGCTTGGTGATGCGGCGGTGGGTCCAGGTCACCCCGTCGTCGTCCGAGTAGCTGTAGTCGGCCTGGAGGATGTCCGGGTCGCTCTCGTCGTTACCGGTGCCCGATCCCGCGAAGCCCTGGTTCACCGAGGAGGCGTAGAACACGAAGATCCGGCCGGTCGTGCGGTCGACGAGCAGACTCGGATCGCCGTGCCCCTTGGGCGCGGCGTCCTTGCGCACCACCTGTTGCGCCTTCCACGTGGCACCGCCGTCGGTGCTGCGGCGCAGCACGATGCCGAGGTTGCCCGGCAGGTCGCCCAGGGTGGGCCTGGCGTCGTAGGCCGCGAGCAGCGTGCCCTTGACCGAGGTGGTCAGGGCGGGGATGCGGTAGTAGGGCGAGCCCACTCCGTTGGTGGTCAGGTCCTGGGAGGTCAGCTCACCGGAGGCGGCGGGGGCGCCGTGCGCGGTGCTGGTCACGGTGACGAGGAGCGCTGCGGCGGACAGCAGGGCGAGGGGGACTCTTCGCTGCATGGACGATCTCTCTTCTCGGAGGGGGCTTGGCCGGAGGGGGCTTGATCATCTTTAGTGCGGGGCGGCGACCACACGGTGGTGACCGCCCCGCGCATCGGGGTGGAGGGAGCGCACCCGGGCGAGCTGCTCCCGCTGCTGGTAAGCGCCGCCGCCCTCGTGCCCGTTGAACGCGTAGATCCGCGCGTCCTTGGGGCCCGCGTAGCGGTTGTAAGCGGTGAAGCAGGTGGAGGGCGGGCAGACCTCGTCCATCAGCGCGATGGAGAACAGCGCGGGAGCGGTGGCGCGGGCGGCGAACAGTGCGGCGTCGAAGTACGAGAGGGTCGCGAACACCATCTCGGCGCGGTCGCGGTGGAGCCTCAGGTACTCGGCGATCTCCGTGTACGGCGGCACGGCCGCGATCTCCGCACCCCGCCGGACGTTGCAGAGGAAGGGCACGTCGGGCAGCACACCCGCGAGCCCACGGTCGCCTCGTACGTACGGATCTGGGTGAGCCCGGTGTCGACGGGGGTGAACTCCGGCGGGCTCGCTCCACCTGCGGACACCTCGTTCAGGGTGCGCGACCAGAAGGCGTCGAAGTCGGGTGGCTCCGCCAGTTCGGGCCGGTAGGCGCGGCAGTCCGCCAGTGAGAGGTCCGTCAGCGGCATGGAGGTGCCCTCCTGGGGTGGGACCGGGATGCTGAACGCCGGACCACCAGACAGAAGACGTCTGATGTCCTGGCGGCTGACGGGACCCTAGGCAGCGCTCTCAGGGGTCGTCAAGGGCTCCGCTCTGCCGGACACTTGCCACGGCAGAGCCTCCAGGAGGACGAGTTGCCAGGTCAGGCCTGTGCGGCGTCCCGCGCGCGAGCCTCGGAGATCCGGCGCCGCACCGGCGCGTAGTGCTCGCCGAGCGACTTCATGAAACCGGCGACGTCACCGGCCCGCGCGGCATCCACGATGCTCTGGTGCGCGGCGATGGTCTCGGTCTCGTCGGCGTGCGTGAACCCGTCCAGATGCGGCGCGACGATCGCGTACACGTCCCAGAAGGCCATCGAGAGCTGCTCGACGAGCTCATTGCCGAGCGGCTCCACGAGCAGCGCGTGGAAGGCCCGGTCCGCCTCCACGAAACCGCGCCCCTCCCCCGCTCCCTGCTCGCGCATGTCGGCCACGAGACCTTGCAGCGTGTCGAGTTGACCGGGGTCCAGCGCCGTGACGATGCGGTCGGCCATCCCGCGCTCGACGAGTTCGCGTACGTCGACGAGGTCGGCGAGGACCTGGAAGTCGTCGCCCGGCGAGAGCAGACCGCGGAAGGTCAGGCTCTCCACCAGGGCCGACAGGCTCAGCCTGCCGACGTAGGTGCCGTGGCCGTGACGGACCTCGACGATGTCAAGGGCGTTGAGGATCTTGACGGCCTCGCGGACGCTGGAGCGGCTGGCGCCCAGCGCCTCGCACAGAGCCGGCTCGGTGGGCAGCGGGTCCCCGGGGCGGAGCCGCTCCTCGAGGATGTAGCGCTTGATGCCCTCGACGACTTCCTGCCGGAGCAGCTGCCGCCCGGGCTTCGCGCCGGACACCGACTGCGCACCGGGCACGGGCTTCGCACCGGACATGGGTGAACTCCCCACCTCTTGACCCCTTTCGATTGTCAAGCTACGTTCCCACGCTATCAAGGCATCAGACATCTGACGTCTGATGCCTGAGGTTGCACGGTCCCCCGCGATCCTGCGTTCCCCTCGGCTGCTTCCCCGCCCCGCGTTCCCCTTCATCAAGCTTCATCGAGCTTTGCCGACGTCCCTGGAGGACCCCGTGCCCGAGCTGAGATCAGCCGGATTCGAGCGCCGCACCTTCCTGCGCTACACCACCGCCATCGGCACCGCGGCGGCCATCACGACGAGCATCTCCGCCTGCGGCGGGCCCTCGTCGAACACCGACGGCGGGGCGGACAAGGGCGGCGGCAGCGGCCTCATCGAGGCCGGCCTCTCCTACCCCCTGTCGACCGGCTTCGACCCCATGATCACCTCGGGCGCGACGCCGTACGCCGCCAACATGCACATCTTCGAGGGCCTGGTGGACCTCGACCCGGCCACACTGGAGGCCCGGCCCGCCCTCGCCACCGAGATGCCGAAGAAGATCAACGCCACCACCTACCGGGCCACGCTCCGCAAGGGCGCGACCTTCCACGACGGATCCGCGGTCACCGCCGACGACGTGGTGTTCAGCTTCGAACGCATCCTGGATCCGAAGAACGCCTCGCTGATGGCGCAGTTCGTGCCCTTCATCGACACGGTGAAGGCGGTGGACGCCGATACGGTCGAGTTCAAGCTCAAGCACCCCTTCGCGCTCTTTGCCTCCCGTATCGCGGTGGTCCGGATCGTCCCGAAGAAGATCGTCGAGCCGGACCCCAAGGCATTCGACGCCAAGCCGGTCGGTTCGGGGCCGTACAAGTTCGTGGAGGCGGTGCGCGAGGACAAGATCGTCTTCGAGGCGTACGACAAGTACAACGGCGAACACCCCGCCAAGGCCAAGAAGATGATCTGGCGACTCATGTCCGACCCCTCGGCGCGCGTCAGCGCCATGGAGTCCGGCCGCGTCCAGGCGATCGAGGACGTCCCCTACATCGACGTCAAGCGCCTCGCGGGCTCCGCGAAGATCCAGTCCGTGCAGTCCTTCGGCCTGCTCTTCCTGATGTTCAACACCGCCGACGAACGGTTCGCCGACAAGCGGGTGCGCCAGGCGCTGCACTACGCCCTGGACACCAAGAAGATCATCTCGACCGCGATGGTCGGCAACGCGGAACCGGCCACCGGGTACGTGCCCGCCACCCACCCCGACTATCACCGGGCCGCCACCGTGTACACCCACGACACGGCCAAGGCGAAGAAGCTGCTGGCCGCGGCCGGGGTCAAGAACCTCTCCTTCACCGTCCTGACCACCGACACCGGCTGGGTCAAGGACATCGCCCCGCTGCTCAAGGAGAGCTGGGAGGCGGCCGGCGTCAAGGTCACCCTGAGCATCGCCCAGTCGCCCGCCCAGTACGCGAAGATCGACAAGGGTGACTTCGACGTGCTCGTCGCCCCCGGCGACCCGTCCGTCTTCGGCAACGACGCCGACCTCCTGCTGCGCTGGTTCTACTACGGGTTCTGGCCCGAGAAGCGCTACGGCTGGGCCAAGTCCCCCGCGTACAAGAAGGTCAGGCAGACCCTGGACAGGGCCGCAAGGGCCGCCGACGAACAGCAGCGCAAGGAGCTGTGGGGCGAGGTCACCGACCTGGTCGCCGACGAGGCCGCGCTCTACCCGATCCTGCACCGCAAGCTACCCACGGCCTGGACGGACAAGTCACTGCCGGGCTTCGAGCCGCTGCCCACCACCGGTCTGTCCTTCCTGGACGTCGCCCGCGCCTGACGCTCGCCGCCCCGCCCGTGTTCAGCGGGCCGGGGCCCCTCGGCAGGCGCCCCGGCCCCGTCCGCCCGACCGCAAGGAACCCGAACGATGGTTGCTTTTCTCCGGCTCGCGCTGCGTCGCGTCGCGATGATGCCGGTGATGATCCTGGGCATCGCGCTGCTGGTCTTCGTGGTGCTGCAGTTCTCGCCGGCCGACCCGGCCTTCAACGCGCTCGGCGAGAGCGCGAGTCCCGAGGCCCGCGCGGCCTTCGCCGAGGCCAACGGCCTCAACGATCCGCTGCCCGTGCGGTACTTCGACTTCCTGGGCCAACTGCTGCACTTCGACCTCGGAGTGACGGTCCCGCCGAGCCAGCCCGTCGCCGACCGGATCAGCACCGCCTTCCCGCTCACCCTCCAGCTGACCTTCCTCGGTCTGCTGCTCGCCGTCGTCCTGGCCGTCGTCTCCGGCGTCCTGGGCGCGATGTACCGCGACCGCTGGCCCGACCAGCTCTTCCGGGTGTTCTCCATGGCGGGCGTGGCCATCCCCTCGTTCTGGCTCGGGGTGCTGCTCATCCAGCAGTTCGCGCTGAACGTCCGGCTCTTCCCGACCGGCGGATACACCAACCCCGCCGACTCGTTCGGGGGCTGGCTCACCAGCATGGCGCTGCCCGCGTTCTCGCTCGCGGTGCCCGTCGCCGCCTCGCTCGCCCGCCTCGTGCGGACCTCGATGGTCGCCGAACTCGACCGGGACTACGTCCGCACCGCGCGCGGCAACGGCCTGCCCGTCCTCCTGGTGGTTCGCTCGGTCCTGCGCAACGCCCTGGTCACCCCGCTCACCGTGCTCGGGGTGAAGGTCGGCTACCTGCTCAGCGGCGCCGTCGTCATCGAAGCGATCTTCGACCTGCCCGGCATGGGCAAGCTCATCCTCGAAGGTGTCACCGGCGGCGATGTCGCCCTGGTCCAGGGCACCGTACTGACCATCGCCATCGCGTTCCTGGTGGTCAACGTCATCGTCGACCTGCTCTATCTGCTGGTCAACCCGCGCATCAGGACGGTGTGACATGTTCGCCACCGGCACCCTCGCCAAGAAGCTCTCCCGACCGGGCATCGCCTTCCGCGCCCTGCCCGTCACCTCTCGCGTGGCCCTCGGCGTACTGATCGCCGTCGTCCTCGCGGCCGTATTCGCCCCGCTGCTCACCCAGGACCCGCTGGCCACCGGCACTCCGGTGCAATCCCCCGGCGGCGCCCACTGGTTCGGCACCGACCGGGCAGGCCGCGACGTCTTCGCCCGCGTCGTGCACGGCTCGCGCTACTCGCTGGTCATCGGGCTCGGCGCGACCGCCGTCGCCCTGGTCGTCGGCGCGCTGCTCGGGTCGCTCGCCGCCACCTCGCGCAAGCTCGGCGACGAATCCGTCATGCGCACCCTCGACGTCGTGATGTCCTTCCCGCCGATCGCCCTGGCCGCCGTGCTCGTGGCGGTCTTCGGCACCAGCGTCCCGGTGATCATCTTCACCATCGCCTTCGTCTACACCCCCTCCCTCGCCCGCGTGGTGCGCGCCAACGTCCTTGCGCAGTACGGCGAGGACTACGTGGCGGCCGAGAAGGTCATCGGCGCCCGGCGCGGCTACATCGTCCTTCGCCATGTCGCCGTCAACTGCATGGCCCCGGTCATGGTGTTCGCCACCGTCATGGTCGCCGAGGCGATCATCTTCGAGGCCAGCCTGTCCTTCATCGGCGCCGGTGTGCAGGACCCCGACCCCAGCTGGGGCAGCGTCCTGGCCTACGGACGCCAGATCCTCCTCGCGGGCGGCTGGTGGGCCACCTTCTTCCCCGGCCTCGCCCTGCTGATCACCGTCCTTGCCCTCAACATCCTCTCCGAGGGCCTCACCGACGCCTCCGCCGCGCCGAAGAAGGCACGGGCCGATGTCGAACCGACCCCGGGCGACGCGCCCGAGCCCGTCGAGGCCCCCTCCCCCGTGGACATCGACGCCGCCCTGGCCAAGCTCGCCCGCCGTATCCACGCCACCGAGCCGACCATCACGCCGGTACCGGGTGACGCCGCCGAACTCCTCGTCGTACGCGACCTCGCGATCCGCTTCCCCGACCGCTACGGGCAGATCCCCGTCGTCGACGCGCTGAACTTCACCGTCCACGAGGGCGAGACCCTGGGCCTGGTGGGCGAGTCCGGCTGCGGCAAGTCCATCACCAGCCTCGCCGTCATGGGCCTGCTCGCCCGCAACGCCGAGGTCAGCGGCGAGATCCGCTACCGCGGCCGGGACCTGCTCACGCTTACGCCCAAGGAGCGCCGCGCCCTGATGGGCCCGGAGATCGCGATGGTCTACCAGGACGCCCTCTCCTCCCTCAACCCGTCCGTGCTCGTCGGCACCCAGCTGAAGCAACTGACCTCACGCGGCGGTACGAAGACTCCGGCCGAGCTCCTGAGCCTTGTCGGGCTCTCGCCCGAACGCACGCTGCGCAGCTATCCCCACGAGCTCTCCGGCGGCCAGCGCCAGCGCGTCCTCATCGCCATGGCCCTCTCCCGCGACCCCCGCCTGCTCATCGCGGACGAGCCGACCACCGCGCTCGACGTCACCGTCCAGGCCCAGGTCGTCGAGCTCCTCGTCCGGCTGCGCGACGAACTGGGCTTCGCGATGGTCCTCGTCTCACACGATCTCGCCCTCGTCGGCGACCTCTCGCACCGCGTCGCCGTGATGTACGCGGGCCGCCTCGCCGAGATCGGCGGCACCCGCTCCGTACTGACCGATCCCACCCACCACTACAGCCGCGGCCTGCTCGGCTCGGTGGTCTCCCTGGAGGCCGGCGCCGACCGGCTGCACCAGATCCGCGGCGTCGTCCCCGCACCGCAGGGCTTCGGCGCGGGCTGCCGGTTCGCCTCGCGCTGCGCCGCCGCCGACGCGCTCTGCCGCACCACCGCGCCCGCACTCACCGCCCGCGGCACCGCGAACGACCACGGCTTCGCCTGCCACCACCCGGCGAAGGCCGACCAGTTGGAAGGGAGCGCCCTGTGATCAGGCTCGACGGCGTCCACGTACGTCACAAGGCACGCAGCGGAGGCGTCTTCCGGCGCGATGCCGTGCACGCGCTCACCGACGCCACCCTGGAGATCGGGCGCGGCGAGATCGTCGGCCTGGTCGGCGAATCGGGCTGCGGCAAGTCCACGCTCGCCCGCGTCCTGACCGGGCTGCAGAAGCCCACCGAGGGCGAGGTCCGCTTCCACGGCCGCGACCTGTGGGAGATGTCGCCCGCCCAGCGGCGCGACGACTTCGGCTCGGCGGTCGGCGTCGTCTTCCAGGACCCGGCCACCGCGCTCAACCCCCGGCTCACCGTTCGCCAGATCCTGCGCGACCCGCTGGACGTGCACCGGCGCGGCACCCGCACCGAGCGCGAGGCACGCGTCAGGGAACTCGTCGAACTGGTAGGGCTGCCCGGCCACACGCTCGCCGCCCTGCCCGGCCAGCTCTCCGGCGGCCAGCGCCAGCGCGTGGCCATCGCCCGCGCGCTCGCCCTCGAACCGGAGCTGATCGTCGCCGACGAACCGACCTCCGCGCTCGATGTGTCCGTCCGCGCCCAGGTCCTCAACCTCCTGGTCGACCTGCGCGAACGCCTCGGCCTCGCCATGGTGTTCATCTCGCACGACATCCAGACCGTGCGCTATCTCGCCGACCGCATCGCCGTGCTGTATCTGGGCCGCGTCGTCGAGGAGGGCCCGGCCGCCGAGGTGGCGGGCTCCCCCGCCCACCCGTACACCGAGGCACTGCTCTCGGCGACCCCCAGCCTGCTAGAGGCGACCAAACGCATCGTGCTGGCGGGTCCGGTCCCCTCGGCCACCAACCCACCGCCCGGCTGCCCCTTCAGCACCCGGTGCTGGAAGGCCGACGACGCCTGCACCACCGCCTTCCCCGCCCGGAGCACCGGCACGGACGGCCACCGCTGGCACTGCGTCCACCCCCGGACGCCCCTCAACCTCGCCGGTGATCCGGCCCCCGTACCGTCCGCAAGGAGCACCGCATGACCGCCGCCACCGCCCGCGTCCCGCGCCACTCCGGTGTCATCCCGCCCGTCGTCACCCCGCTCGGCGCGGACGGCGAGATCGACCGCCCCTCCCTGGAGCGGGTCGTCGACCACCTCCTCGACGGCGGCGTCAGCGGCCTGTTCGCCCTCGGCAGCTCGGGGGAGACCGCGTATCTGACGCCCGGACAGCAGGACGAGGTCATCAAGGTGATCACGGCAGCGTCCGCGGGCCAGGTACCCGTACTGGTCGGAGCGATCGAGACCACCACCAACCGGGCGATCGAGCGGGCCCGCGCCGCGGCCGGTCTGGGCGCCGACGCGATCGTGGCCACCGCCCCCTTCTACACCCGCACCCACACCACGGAGATCGAGCGGCACTTCCGGGACATCGGCGCCGCGGTCGACCTGCCGCTCCTGGCGTACGACGTCCCTGTCTGCGTCCACAGCAAGCTGGACCCGGAGCTGCTGCTCCCGCTGGCCGCGGACGGCGTGCTCGCCGGGGTGAAGGACTCCAGCGGCGACGACGGCTCGTTCCGCCGACTGGCGCTGGGCGCGGCCGAGTTGCCGGAGTTCTCCGTGCTCACGGGCCACGAGCTGGTCGTCGCCGCGATGATGCTGGCGGGCGCCGACGGCTCGGTCCCCGGCCTGGCCAATGTCGACCCGCACGGATATGTACGCCTCCACGAGGCAGCCGTGCGCGGCGACTGGGCGGCGGCCAAGGCAGAGCAGGACCGTCTGGTCGCCCTCTTCGACATCGTCCGCGCCGCCCGGCCCGGTACGACGTCCGCGACGGCCGCCGGGCTCGGCGCGTTCAAGACGGCCCTGATGCTGCGCGGCATCATCACCACGCAGGTGATGAGCCCTCCGATGCGGGCGCTGGACACGGCCGAGACAGCGGCGATCGCCGGCTGCCTGGAGCGTGCGGGACTGTCCTAGATCAGTTGGGGTCCTCGCGGGGCGCGGTCCGGGGCGTCCCTTCGGGAAACAGCCTGGCCAGCGGACGTACCAGGTAGCGGGTCACGCACCAGGCGAGCAGGAGGGAGAGGAAGAGGAGAGCGACGTCCGCGGCGGCGTGCACCAGTCCGGCCGGGGCGGCGCGCCCGATCAGGATCGAACCGGTCAGGCTGGTGAACCAGCCCACCACCGTCAGCAGGGACGCAGCCACCGACACCGGCACACCGCTGAGGCCCACGGCCCCGGCGTCCGCGTCCGCGTCGAAGCTGTCGGCATCGGCGCCGCCGAGTGCGACAAGCAGCCAGAAGCCCAGGACCACGGGGAGGGCGGCGCTGAAGAGGATGGCCGGGAATCCCGCCACGGAGTGGAGAAACTCCCCCATCCCGCCACCCCCTTCGCCCCCCCGTGCGGCTCGGGTTCCGGTGCCGGAGCCCGCTCGCGCGATCCGGCACCGGAACCTCGCCCCCCGTTCCTGCCATGACCATCCTGGTCCGCGGGCCGGTCCCGGCGCACTGCCGTATCCCGGCAGTCTTTACGCGTTGTTGATGCCGGGCGCCCCGCGTCGGCGGGGCATGATCGCGGCGTGCGGCGGCGAGCGTGCCGCCCTGACCCGCTCGCCGAGGGCTCCCGGCTCTCTCGAATCCCCGACCGGTCGGCGAAGACCGGGCCGGTTTCCACTATGCTTCCTGGCACAACCGTCGGCGCCGAGATGCGATCCGGTGTTGCGTGCACCTTCAGCGCTCTCGTCGCACCGTGCCCCGTCAACGGAGGAAGACCGACGGGGTCGCCGCGCATTCTCGGGGCTGCCACACGTCGCAAGCACGCTCTTCGCTCTCCGCGACCCGCGTTTCCTTGTCAGCCGACCAGGTCTCGGTGTGTGGACCGTGCCCCGGTGGCAAGATGTACGAGAGAGACGACGTCGATCGGAGTGTCATCGATATGGGGCTGAGTCCCGAACCCGATCGCAGGTCCCGGGATGCGGCTCATGCGGGTTCCGAGTTCATCGAACTGCTCGAGGTCATGTGGGAGCAGGGGCGTGAGGCCGTGCCGACCGGGCCCGTGTCTCCGTCCCAGCTGCGCGTGCTGTACGCACTGGACCGCGACGAGGGCATCAACCTGCGGATGCTCTCCGAGGCCCTGAAGTCGGCCCCGCCTTCGGTGAGCCGCCTGTGCGACCGGCTGCAGGCCACGGGGCTGATCGAACGCACGCCCAGCCCGGTCAGCAGACGGGAGCTGGAGCTCCGCCTGACCAGCCTCGGCCGGGCCTACCTCACCGACCTGCGCAAACGACGCGAGGGCATACTCATGGCCACCATCGACGCCATGCCGCCCAAGGCGCGCCGCGCGCTGCTCGAAGGACTCAGAGCCTTTCGGGACGTAGCGTCCGCGCCGGGGCAGGACGGCAAAGAAGCCAGAACCTGGCGCTCAGTAGGCTAGCCGGGCCGCCGCCGGGCGCCCGGGCCGACCTTCACCGCCCCGCCCCCACGCGTCACACCCGTCCGAACCAGTCCAGGCAGACCACCAGGGCGTCGTCCTCCAGCGGCAGCGCCCCCCGGTAATCCCCGAGATCGCGCAGCACCGCCTGCGGCACCTGCGAGGCCGGCAACAGGCGATGCGCGGACATGGACCGGGCAAGGGCCCGCTCCCCGTACCGCTCCCCCGTCCGCGAGACGCTGTCGAAGACCCCGTCGCTGCCCACGAGAATGCGGTCGCCCGGTTCCAGGCGAAGCCGCTCCGCGACGTAGGCCGTCTCCTCGAACATCCCGAGGGGAAGCTGTGCGTCGAAGTCGACGGACTCGACCGACCGCCCGCGGAGCCTCCACATGCGGGGGGACCCGGCGTCGACGGCCTCCACCTCGCCGGTGGCGAGATCGAAGCGCAGCAGCAGGACCGAGGCGTGCAGCTCACCGCGGTACTGCGCGTAGACGGCCTGGTCGGCCAGGCTCGCCTGGCCGGCGAGATCGAGACCTGCGCGGCGGGCGTTGCGCAGCGCGTTCACGACGAGGTTGGTGAGCAGCGCCGCTTCCATCCCCTGGCCCATGCCGTTGGTCACGGTGAGCGTGAGGTGGTGCGCCGAGACCGACCAGTCGAAGTTGTCGCCGTAGATCGCGTACGCGGGCTCCAGATGGGCGCCCAGCGCGAACTCGGGACGCGACACCGCGTGCCCCGGCAGCAATTGCCACTGCATCTCGGCGGCGAGTGTGAGGCGGGTGGCCCGGCGCGCGAGGAGGTACAGGTCGGTGTCGCGTTCGGCGACCATGATCTCGTGGCCCAGCGCCTCGCAGATGCGCTGCATCTCCGCGAGGTGCCCCTGGCCGCAGTGCTCCTCGGGGAGGCTGACGGTGAGAACACCCATCCGGTCACCCCGGACGGTCACCGGCATGTGCACGGTTGCCGTGCCCTGCACGACCTTGGGCTCGACGTAGGGCTCCTGGGCTCCGAAGGCCCTGCTCTGCGGACTGTCGTGGAGCGACACCGGTTCGGTGGTGAACGGTACGTCCTCTACCCTCTGAAGGGTGGTCAAGCCGTAGTCGGCGAGCCGCAGTTCAACCTGCTCGACCCCGTACTGCTCCCGCAACGCCCCCGTCACGACATCGAGCAGCAAATGGGGTGCTGCGTTGCGCAGCGCCCGCTCGACGGCAGCGAATCTGTCCACGTGATCCTGCTTCTCGTTAAGCGACACCGAAGTTGGAGCCCGGCCGACAGCACCCCCCGGTCGGCCTGTCTGCGGCGTAGGGGGCCTGCACTCAGTCCAACACGGGGCGCCCGAGTAGTCACACCGGCGGCTGGAGCTGTCAGGTCTGGGCGAATGCCTGGCTGAAGCCGGGCAACCTCCCACATCGTACGATGCACTGAGACAACTATTTCCCCGCAGCAAGAAAATTTGGGTCAACGCACATGCCTCCCATATGCGGGGGCAGGGGCCGTACGAGGAAGCGTTTGACCACCAGGGGAGGTAGAGACATGACACTGATCTCTGAACAGGTTTCCGGCACCGCACAGACGGACGAGACGTCCGCCGTCGAAGGAGCGCTGCCTTGGATCGAGGACACGGACAAGGTGGCGCCCAAGGATGCCCGGGCCCTGTCGAAGATGTTCTTCGACAAGCTGCAGACCTTGGAAGAAGGCACGCACGAATACCAGTACGCACGCAACACCCTTATCGAGATGAACCTCACCCTGGTGCAGTTCGCGGCCCGCCGCTTCCGCAACCGGGGCAACGGCGACATGGAAGAGATCATTCAGGTAGGCACGATCGGCCTCATCAAGGCCATCGACCGGTTCGACCTCAGCCGCGAGGTCGAGTTCGCCACCTTTGCCGTCCCGTACATCGTCGGCGAGATCAAGCGGTTCTTCCGGGACACCACCTGGGCCGTACATGTCCCGCGCAGGCTGCAGGAGTTGCGCGTGGAACTCGCCAGGGCCAAGGAGGAGCTCGCCGGCCGCCTGGACCACGAGCCGACCGTCAAGGAGCTGGCCGCTTACTTGTCCATCACCGAGGAAGAGGTCATAGACGGTCTCGTCGCCTCGAACGGTTACACCGCCGGTTCTCTGGAGTCGCCCACCGACGGTGGTGACAGCGCGGCCACGCCGACGCGCACCCTGGCCGACGTGATGGGGGGACCCGACCCGGCCATGGAGACGATGGAGAACCTGCACACCCTGGCACCGCTCCTCGAGGAACTCGACGACCGGGAGCGCCGCATCCTGGAGCTGCGCTTCGGCCAGGAGATGACGCAGTCGCAGATCGGCGCCGAACTCGGCGTCTCACAGATGCATATCTCGCGTCTTCTCACCGGCACCCTCACCAAGCTGCGCAGCGGCATGCTGGCCTGACGCCGGCTTCCCCCGCCCGCGCGGCCATCGCGCGAAGGGGCCTCCCCGGCGCGGCGAGCGCGGGGCCACCACCC
>NZ_JBSGSG010000017.1:57547-155306 GCF_053606765.1 Streptomyces sp. NPDC055189 | reverse complement strand
GGCGTCGTGTTTCACGTGAAACACGACGCCCCACCGGCGTGACCAGTCACCGACAGCTTCAGAGCTGCAGCTTGAAGCCCACATGGGAGGCCGTGAACCCGAGCCGCTCATAGAAGCGGTGGGCATCGGTGCGGGTTGCGTCGGAGGTCAGCTGTACCAACTGGCAGTTCTGGCGCCGGGACTCGTCGACCGCCCACTCGATGAAGCGGGTGCCGAGGCCGCTGCCGCGTTCGTCGGCGTGGACGCGTACGCCTTCGATGATCGACCGCGTGGCCCCCTTCCGGGACAGCCCCGGAACGATCGTGAGCTGGAGCGTGCCGACGACGCGTCCCTCGCGCACGGCGACGACCAGATGCTGGTTCGGGTCCTTGTTGAGCCGCTCGAACGCGGCAAGGTACGGAGTGAGGTCGTCGGGCGACTCGCGCGTGCTGCCCAGAGGGTCATCGGCCAGCATCCCCACGACGGCCGGGATGTCGTCGGCGATCGCCGGGCGTATTTCAAGATCTCCCATGAGCTGCAGCCTATGCAGCAGCCCGCTTTCCTGGCAGGGAAACTGCGGCCACAGGAGTCCTACGCCGGTACGCGCACCGCTTCCACTGCCCTGACCAGCGGCGTGAGCTCCGGGTTGAGCGCTGCCTCGTCCAGTGCCTCGCGCAGTGCGGCGTCGTTGGTGGGGCGCGCCTCGGCGAGGAGCGCGGCGCCCGACTCGCTGACGTCCGTGTAGATGCCGCGGCGATCGGTGGGGCACAGGTAGCGGGAGAGCAGCCCGCGGTCCTCGAGCCGGGTGACCAGGCGCGTGGTGGCGCTCTGGCTGAGGACGACGGCGTCGGCCACCTGCTTCATCTGCAGATGCCCGCCCTCGCCGTCGTGCTGGCGGCTGAGCACATCGAGCAGAGAGTACTCGCGCACGCTCAGGCCGTGCTTGGCCTGCAGGGCGCGCTCGATGTGGGTCTCGATCTTCCCGTGGAGCAGGGAGAGCGCGCACCAGCCCTGCGCAAGGGCGGTCAGTGCGGGGTCCGTCGCTGTCATGGCTCTTGTTCCTCCGTCCCGGAGCTGCTGAGGACCAGGATAGTCCACCGATGCAATATCCGGCGGTTGCAAGTAACCCGCGTGTGCAACTATTGTGGACGCTAGCTAAGCGCACCTGCAACCGTTTTGGAAGGTAGAACCATGCCTCTCGCGCTACTGGCCCTCGCGATCGGGGCCTTCGGAATCGGGACCACAGAGTTCGTGATCATGGGGCTGCTCCCTGAGGTCGCGGGTGACTTCGGCGTCTCCATCCCCACGGCCGGTCTCCTCGTGACCGGCTACGCACTCGGCGTCGTACTCGGCGCTCCCCTGATGACGGTTCTCGGCACCCGCATCTCCCGCAAGCGGATGCTGATGCTGCTCATGGGCCTGTTCATCGCGGGCAACCTGCTCTCCGCCGTGGCCCCGGTATTCGGCGTCATGCTGGCGGGCCGTGTCGTCGCCTCGCTCGCCCACGGTGCCTTTTTCGGCATCGGCTCGGTCGTCGCGGCCGAGCTGGTCGCTCCGCAGAAGAAGGCCGGAGCCATCGCCATGATGTTCACGGGCCTGACCGTGGCCAACGTGGTCGGTGTGCCGCTCGGCACGCTCGTCGGGCAGACCCTCGGCTGGCGCACCACCTTCGCAATCGTCGCGGGGCTCGGCGTCATCGGCCTGGCCGGTATCGCCAAGCTCGTACCGGACCTGCCCAAGCCCGAGGGCGTACGGCTGCGCCATGAGCTGGCCGCGTTCCGCAACGTGCAGGTGCTGCTCGCCATGGCGATGACGATCCTCGGCTTCGGCGGTGTCTTCGCGGCCGTCACCTATCTCGCGCCGATGATGACGGACGTCGCAGGCTACGCGGACTCCTCCGTTACCTGGCTGCTCGTCCTCTTCGGCCTCGGCATGGTCGCGGGCAACCTGATCGGCGGAAAGTTCGCGGATCGCGCCCTGATGCCGCTGCTCTACATCTCCCTGAGCGCGCTGGCCGTCGTACTCGCCCTCTTCACTTTCACCGCGCACAACAAGATCGCGGCAGCCGTGACCATCGGGCTGATCGGCGCCCTGGGCTTCGCCACCGTGCCCCCGCTGCAGAAGCGGGTGCTCGACCAGGCCTCCGGCGCGCCCACGCTCGCCTCGGCCATGAACATCGGCGCCTTCAACCTCGGCAACGCGCTCTCGGCCTGGCTCGGCGGCCTCGTGATCTCCGCGGGCCTCGGCTACACCGCCCCGAACTGGGTGGGCGCCGTCCTCGCGGGCTCCGCGCTCGTCCTGGCCGTCGTCTCGGCCGCCCTGGAGCGCCGCTCGGCCGCTCCCGGCCTGGTCGTCACGGGCGCCGCCCCTGTCGAGCAGGCGCAGCCCGTCCACCACTGACCCCCTGACGAGCCGCCGGCCAGAAACACCGGCGGCCAAGGCACCACACGCACAAGGAGCACCCCATGAGCACCACCACCCCCGCCGTCGCCCCGTTGACCATTCAGGACGCCGAGGCGCTCGTCACCGCGGCCCGCCGCGCGGCCGAGGCGGCCGATGTCACGGTCAGCGTCACCGTCCTCGACGCGGGCGGTCACCTGCTCGCCTTCCGGCGCGACGACCGGGCGGTGCTGATCTCCGGCGAGACCAGCACCCGCAAGGCGTACACGGCGCTGCAGCTCAACGCCCCGACCGCCGACCTCGTCGACCTGGTCAAGCCCGACGGTCCCTTCCACACCCTGCCCACCGCCCTCGACCGTCCGCTGCTCTTCATCGCGGGCGGTGTCCCCGTCCACCGCGACGGCCGTCTGATCGGCGCCATCGGCGTCGGCGGCGGAGCGCCCGAGCAGGACCATGGCTTCGCCACCGCGGCAGTGGAGGACCTCGCGTAGTACGCCACCGCGCGAGGACATGACGAAGGCCCGCCCTCAAGCGCCGGTAACCATCCGGTGCTTGAGGGCGGGCCTCTGTGCTTGGGGGCGGGCCTCTCGTTCGGTCAGCCTGCCGCGACCGTCAGCGGCGCGAAACGACGGGTCCAGTCGCCGGGCAGCCCGGGGATGCCGTACGTCATCACGTCGTTGAAGGCGATCGGCTGGAGGCCGTGCTCCTTCACCCAGGCGAGCAGCTCTTCATGGCGTACGTCGATGTCGGTGCGCAGCGGTCGGTCGGAGCCCGCGGCGAGCGAAGCGATCAGGGCCTTCGCCGTCTCCGTGTCCCGGGCGATGAGAGGGCCGATGACATGGGTCTCCATGTTCGGCCAGGCGCCGGCATAACCAGTGATCGTGCCGTCCGCCTCCGCGACCCTCAACTGGTCGACGAAAGCGCGAAGCCGGGTGAGTACGTGCGTGCGGTCGAGGCCGAAGACCTCGGTGTCGAGACGCACGATCGCGGGCAGGTCCTCCGCGGTCGCCGGCCGGGTGGCGACATCCGGCAGCGGGCCGCCGGGGGTGAACATGCCGCGGACCATTTCGGCGCGGCCGGTGGTCTTGAATCCGAGCTGCTCGTACAGGGGGCGGCCGTTCGGCGTCGCATGGAGGGTGAGCGGAGTGGTGCCCGCGCCTTCGACGACGTACCGCATCAGACGGCGGCCCAGGCCCTTGCGGGCGTGCCGCTCGGCGACAAGGACCATGCCGATGGCGCCGAGGCCGGGGCTCTCCAGTGGGCCGTACTCGGTCACCACGCAGGCGGCGATGAGACCGCCACCGTCGGGGTCATCGATGCCGTAGCCCGTGCCGGCCGAGAGCAGCAGCCCCCATTTGTGGTCCTCGCGTGGCCAGCCACGATCCTGCGACAGGTCGGCGCAGGCGGTGAGGTCGCGGAGGGTTAGTCGGCGGATGGGCAGAGCGGAGAGGATAGGTGTCGACACTCTGCTCAGGCTGTCTGACGCATGACCTTGGCGTCCACCGGTTTGTGGGTAGAGACACGCTTCTTTTGGTCACGTTGCTTCCGGCCGCGGCGGGTGAGGCCCCAGGGCTTGAGCACCGAGATGACCGTCATGAAGAGATAGGCGCTCAGGGAGACGACGGGACCGGCGATCAGGCCGGTCGGGTCCGCCACAGGGGAGCCCGCGGACACGGTGGCCACTGTGTCGTTGATGCCCGGTCGCAGTGCGAAGGCCGACGCGGCGGTGGTGGCCAGGGTCAGCCAGAACTTCGCGTAGACCCAGCGATGCCTGGAGAGTCCCCATGGCGTTCCGAGGGAAAGCAGCAGACCGCTCAGCAGGGTGAGGAGGGCGAGCGGGAGCACCAGCCAGTCCGCGAAGAGCTTCATGGAGCGGGCGGCGGCTTCGGTGGTCGCGGCGGAACCCGTGGTGATGGCCGCGAAGGCGAGCGCGAGCAGCCCGAGCGTGAGCCCGAGCCAGCCTGCGGCGGCGGTGACATGGACGACGAGGGTGGCCCGGCGAGCGGGGCGGCTTAGTTTCACGTGAAACACGGTGCCGGGAGCGACGGTCGAGGGCGTCTGACAGCGGGAGTAACCGCGGGTACTAGCCTCGGCGTACATGGCACGACTTCACCTGTTCGACCTGGACGGAACGCTGCTGCACGGCACGGCGGCCCCCGTGGAGATCTCGCGACAGCTCGGTCTGGAAACGGAGATCGCGGAGCTGGAACGAGACTTTGTCGCGCAGCGGATCGACTCGCCGCAGTACGCGGTCCGTGTGCGCGCGCTATGGGCGGACCTCACGGACAGCGAGGTCACAGCGGCCTTTGAGGGGGCGCCGTGGCTGACGGGGATCAGGGAGACCTGGGCCGAGATCCGGGAGGGAGGGGACTACTGCGCGGTGATCTCGCTGTCGCCGTCGTTCTTCGTGGAGCGGCTGCTCGGCTGGGGTGCGCATGCCGCGCACGGGTCGCGTTTCCCCGCCCTCCCGTTCACCGAGCCGGTGAATCCGACGGGCATCCTCAACGCCGCGGCCAAGGTGAAGATCGCGAAACGTCTCTGTGAAGAGTTCGGGGTCGGGCGGTCCGATTGCGTCGCTTATGGCGACTCGCTCTCGGATCTGGATCTGTTCGGAGCCGTGCCTGTTTCGGTCGCCGTCAATGCGGATCAGCGGCTGGTCGGGCTCGCTACCCACTCTTATGTCGGTCGCGATCTGCGTAAGGCGTATGAATTGGTGCGAGCCGCCGGGTAGTTGGGGCAATTAGCGGGCGTCGGCCACTGAATTCCCGGTGAAGCGCGGCAGGACTTGTGTGCCGGACGGCTGCCGGTATGGTCGAGTCCGGTTCGGGCCGGGTGTATCTCAGCGCACCCCCGGGGGGCACGGGCGGAGGGCAACGCAGCTTAACGGGGCGAAGAGATCGAAGACCTGAACTTTCCGTTATGCGACCGGCGTGACGGTGAGGGATGAGACGCTGCGACAAGGTGACTGCGGGCAATGTCACATTTGACACCTACTTGTCCGTAGGGTCCGGTAATTCGAGGTTCAATGTGGCCACATTGGCTGCCGAGGCGGAGCGGGGAAAGTAAGCGGCTTCCTACAGGGAAGTGCATGGACCGACTGAGAGATGTTCGAGGCGAGGCACAGCATGGACGCTCCGACCACCACGTCGGCGGGCAACGGCACTTCCGGCGACAGCGGCGGTGGAGGCGGCTGGTTCACCCCACGCAAGGCGCCGAAGCAATCGGAGGGCAGCGAGCCGACACGGCCCGAGAGCGGTGAGTCCGGGAGCGGTGAGCCCGAGACGTCCGAAGGGCGCCGGGTGTCCGCCATACGTCCGCTGGGCAGGTCCGGCCCCGCCACGCCCGCCCCCCAGAACCGGCCCGCGCCCGCCCCGGAGAACCCTCCCGCGCCCGAACCCCAGCACTCCGCCGAGGAGCGAATACCGGCGGCCCGACAGGCATCAGAGCCGGCACCTGCGCTGGGCGCGATGCGGCCCGACCTTCAGGCGCAGTCCCGGCCCGCACCGCAGCCCTCCCCCACGGGTTCCCCCGACGCGATCCGCGTCCAGCGCACGATGGCCGAGATAGGCCCCGTCGCCGACAAGGTGACCTCGTACTTCTACGCGCTGCTCTTCACCCGGCACCCCGACCTGCGCCCCCTGTTCCCCGCCGCGATGGACACTCAGCGCGACCGGCTGCTCAAGGCGCTGCTGACCGCGGCCGAACTCATCGACCACTCCGACGTCCTCGCCGAGTATCTGAGGAATCTCGGCCGCGGACATCGCAAGTACGGCACCCGGTCCGAGCACTACCCGGCCGTCGGCGAATGCCTGATCGGCTCGCTCAGCCGGTACGCGAGCGCCGTCTGGGACGAGGAGACCGAGGCCGCCTGGGTGCGGACGTACACGAAGATCTCCCAGATCATGATCGACGCGGCTGCCGCGGATGAACTGCGCGCGCCCGCCTGGTGGCTCGCCGAGGTCGTGTCGCACGACCTCAGAACGCCTGACATCGCTGTCGTCACGGTCCGCCCCGACCAGCCGTACCCCTTTCTTGCAGGCCAGTACACGAGCCTGGAGACGCCCTGGTGGCCGCGGATCTGGCGGCACTACTCGTTCGCGTCGGCACCGCGCTCCGACGGGCTGCTCTCGTTCCACGTGAAGGCGGTCCCCGCGGGCTGGGTCTCCAACGCCCTGGTGCACCACGCGCGGCCGGGTGACGTCCTGCGTCTCGGCGCGCCGGCCGGCTCGATGACCGTCGACCACACCACCGACAGCGGCCTGCTCTGCCTGGGCGGCGGGACGGGCATCGCCCCCATCAAGGCCCTTGTCGAGGACGTCGCCGAGCACGGCGAACGGCGGCCGGTCGAGGTGTTCTACGGCGCCCGCACCGACCACGACCTGTATGACATCGACACGATGATGAGGCTCCAGCAGACCCACCCGTGGCTCTCGGTCCGCCCGGTTGTCGACGATCACGCCCAATTCCCGGAGGCCGTGCGCGAGTACGGTCCCTGGAACGAGTACGACGCCTACCTCTCCGGTCCGCCCGGCATGATCCGCAGCGGTGTGGACGCCCTGCGGGACGTCGGCATCCCCGTCGGCCGCATCCGCCACGACTCCGTGGAGGAACTGATGGCGACGGCTGACTGAGACGCAGCCGGGGATCGGAACGGCCGGGAGCAGCCCTGAGCAGCCTGGAACAGCCTGGAACAGCCAAGCCTGGAATAGCCAAGGGCGGCCCGGGAGCAGGACCGGGAGCAGATCAGCCCAGATCAGGGGCGTGCATCGCGCGTACGCCCTCGATGTTGCCGTCCAGATAGTGCCGCAGCGACAGCGGGACCAGATGGACCGAGGCGATTCCGACTCTGGTGAAGGGCACGTAGACGATCTCGTACTCGCCGCAGGGCTCCTCGATCTCGGGGCCGTGCCGCTGCGCGACGTCCATGGATTCCAGGCGGCAGACGAAGAAGTGCTGCACTTTCACGCCGGTCGTGCTGCTGTCCTCGCCGATGTGCTCGACGGTGTCCACGAAGCAGGGGACGACGTCGGAGATCTTGGCGCCGAGCTCCTCGTGCACCTCACGATGGAGAGCGTCGACCACGGTCGCGTCCTCCGGTTCCACGCCGCCACCAGGGGTGAGCCAGTAGGGATCGACGCCGGGCTTGGTCCGCTTGATCAGGATCAGGTCGTTTCCATCGAGCAGGATGGCGCGTGCGGTGCGCTTGACCACGGGTCGAACGGTCATGGGAGAAATGTGGCCCGGACCGTTCCACGTGAAACATCGTGAACCAGTCGGAGTCTCACTCAAGCCCAGTCCACGGCAGCGCGCAGCAGCCACTCGTGCGCCCGCGCGATATGCGGCATCGCGAGTGTGCCGGTGCGTACGGCGAGGAAATACGTGCGCAGCGGAGGCACCGCCGGGTCCAGCAGGGCCACGACCTCGCCACTCTTGAGAGCGGGCGCACAGAGATAGCGCGGCAGCACGGCGAGCCCTGCCCCGTTGGCGACGCAGGCGAGCACCGCCCGCAGGTCCGGCACAATGACGGCGCCCGATGCGGCCGGACGGGTGTCGAAGACGGCGGCCCAGTATCGGGCGACCAGCGGCAGCGACTCGTGCACCTCCACCACCGGCAGGTTCTCCAGGGCGGAGGCGCCTTTGCGGCGCAGTTTGCCGGGTCCGATGCGGTCGACCCAGTGCGGGCCCGCGACCAGGACGTGCTCCTCGTCGCAGAGAGGGGTCGCGGTGAGCAGCGTGCCCCGTGGCCGGGCCGTGGTGATGGCCAGATCGTGGTGACCGGCGGAGAGCCCGTCGAGGACCTCCTCCGCATTGCCGAACGAGGCACGCAGCGCGAGGCCCTGCCCGTCCTGCCCGGTCAGTGTGGTCAGAGCGGGTAGCGCGCGAGTCGCGGTGAACTCGGGAGGCCCCGCGAGGTGGAGGGTGCGTACCGAGGAGTCCTCTTCGAGCCCCGTCTCGGCGATCTCCACCAGGGCGTCGAGATGCGGGGCGGCCTTGTGGGCGAGTTCGTCCCCGATGGTCGTGGGGGTCACGCCGCGCGCCTGGCGCAGGAACAGGGGGCGGCCCAGTTGCCGCTCGAGGGTGCGTATCTGCGAGGTGACGGCGGGCTGGGACAGGCCGAGCAGGGCTGCCGCACGGGTGAAGGAGCCGGCCCGGTGCACGGTCACAAACGTGCGCAGAAGAGCCAGGTCCACGGTGGTGTCCTCCACTCCCGGCCCTTGGGGCCGCGCCCAACTATAAATATGTCGATAGGTCTCTGCCGCTACTGTGATTGGACACTGACACAGAGTCAACTAGCCTTGTTCGCGCGGTTCTTCGCGCGCAGAACCGGAACGGTCCGAGCCACGAGGGGGGAGGCTCGGACCGTTCGTTCTGCGTAGCCCGGTACTAGCCGCGTTGTACGCGGCCTCGTACCGGCAGGCGGCGGACCGCACGCTTCCAGGGCCGTCAGTCAGCCGACTCGTCCAGTGCGCGCAGCACGTCCGCGACCAGGTCAGCGGGGTCCTCGGAGCCGGCCGAGAGGCGGATGAAGCCCTCCGCGACGGCGTCCCCGCCCCAGCGGCCACGCCGCTCGGCGGTGGAACGTACACCGCCGAAACTCGTGGCATCGTCAACCAGGCGCAGCGCGTCGAGGAAACGGTCGGCACGTACGCGCGAGGGCAGCGTGAAGGAGACCACGCACCCGAAGCGCCGCATCTGCTGCGAGGCGATCTTGTACGAGGGGTCGTCCGGAAGCCCGGGATAGCGCAGCCCGGTCACCTCACCGCGGCTGCGCAGCGCCTCGGCCACGGCCAGGGCGTTGGCGTTCTGCCGCTCGGCGCGAAGCTGGAGCGTGGCGAGCGAACGGTGCGCCAGCCAGGCCTCCATCGGCCCGGGGATGGCACCGACGATCTTGCGCCAGCGCCGTACGGAAGCGGTCAACTCCGCGTCGCGGCAGGCAACGTATCCAAGGAGGATGTCGCCGTGGCCGGTGAGCATCTTCGTGCCGCTGGCCACGGAGAAGTCCGCGCCGAGTTCGAGGGGGCGCTGGCCGAGCGGTGTGGCCAGGGTGTTGTCGACCGCCACCAGGGCACCACGCGCGTGTGCCGCGTCGGCGAGGCGCCGTACGTCGCACACGTCGAGGCCCGGGTTCGACGGCGTCTCGATCCACAGCAGCTTGGCGCCGTCCAGGACGTCGAGCTGGGCGTCGTTGCCGGTCGGGGCCGTGCGTACCTCGATGCCGTACGCGGTGAGCTGCTCCCTGACCAGGGGCAGCGCCTGATAGCCGTCGTCCGGCAGGACCACCGCGTCACCGGCGCGCAGCTGCGAGAAGAGCACCGCCGAGATGGCGGCCATCCCGGAGGCGAAGACCAGGGTCTCGACGTCGGCCGCGGGTGCCCCGTCACTGCCCTCGCCCGAAGCATCGCCCGAAGCATTGGCCGAGGCCCCGCCGGCTGCGTCGCCCGGCGCTTCGAGCTCGCCGATCGCCTGTTCGAGGAGCGTCCAGGTCGGGTTGTCGTCCCGTCCATAGGTGTACGGACCCGTGGGATCGCCCGGCAGGTGGAAGTGCGCGGCGAACACGGGGCCCGGAAGGGTCGGCTCGTGCTTCACCGGCTCGGGGAGCCCGGCCCGCACCGCTCTCGTGCCGTCGCCCATCCCGGTGCCTGTTCCCGCGCCGGTACCTGCGGTTATCCCTGCGGAGTCCGTCATGCCGCCCGCCTTTCCTCTGCTTCGCGTACAGCGTCGAGCAGTCCCTCGCTCGCCGCCTCCACCATTCTCAGGCACTCGTCGAACCCGTCGTCCTCTCCGTAGTACGGATCGGGGACGTCAAGGTCGCCCGGGTCGACGGCCTCGGGGTCGTACGAGCGCAGCAGCCGCACCTTGTCCGCGTCGGCCGCCGTGGGCGCCAGGCGCCGCAGGGCCCGCAGATGGCCGGAGTCCAGGGCGATCACCAGGTCGAGCCGCGAGAACCAGGAGGCCTCGAAACGGCGCGCCACGTGATCGCTCTCATAGCCGGCAGCCGCCAGGACGGCGACGGTGCGCGGATCGGCGCCGTCCCCCTCGTGCCAGCCGTCGGTGCCCGCGCTGTCCACCCGGACAAGTCCGCCGAGTCCGGCCTCGTCGACCCGCGCGCGGAAGACGGACTCGGCCATGGGGGACCGGCAGATGTTGCCGGTGCAGACGAAGCTCACGGAGAAGGCCATGGGGCGGGCTCAGTCCTTGTCGTCGGGCAGGACGACGTTCAACGCCCAGGACACGATCGAGATGATCAGGCCGCCGAGTACGGCGGTCCAGAACCCCTCGACGTGGAAGCTCACGTCGAACTTGTCGGCAAGCCACGAGGTGAGCAGCAGCATCAGGGCGTTGACCACGAGCGTGATCAGGCCGAGGGTCAGAATGAACAGCGGGAAGGTGAGCACCTTCACGATCGGCTTGACCAGGAAGTTCACCAGACCGAAGAGCAGCGCGACGACGATCAGCGTGATCGTCTTCCCGCCCGTGCTGTCACCGGTCAGCGTGATCTTGTCGAGGAGCCACACGGCGACGGCCAGGGCCGCCGCGTTGGCGATCGTCTTGACTACGAAATTCTTCATGTGTCTGATCGTTGCAGACGGACGGCCAGAGCGGTCGGCCCGCTAGGTGGGGCAAGGGGCGTACGAGGACGATGAAGGCATTCCGGCTGGATGAACTGGAGACGGAGCGCGCCGCGAACGACGGTGCGTACCTGCAGTTTCTGCGCGAGCGGAACATGTCGGTCGGGCTGTACGCGCTCGATGCCGGGGACACCGATCCGCAGCAGCCCCACCAGCAGGACGAGGTCTACATGATCGTCAGCGGTCGGGCGTCGATCACGGTCGGCATGGAGACCACCCAGGTCGCCCGCGGCAGTGTCGTCTATGTGCCGGCCGGGGTGGCCCACAAGTTCCATCACATCAGCGAGGACCTGCGGGTGCTCGTGGTCTTCTCGCCGCCCGAGGGCTGACCGCCTTACGAAAGGCTGACCGCTTACGAAGGGCTGGCGCCCTTACGAAGCGCTGTTCCCCTCCTGCGGGCTGACTTATCGGGGCTGCGACCTCGGGGTTCCCTAGGGGGAGGATCAGGGGAGGACAAGGGATGCGAGGCCCCCGTCGGGCACTCCGCCGCCCTAGCATCGAATGCAAGAAGTAGGACAGGTGCGGGAGAGAGGTCAAGGACGATGGCAGCGCAGGAAATCTTCTCGGGATTGCCGTGGTGGGTGAAGTGGATCGCGGTGCCGGTCATCGCCCTGGTCGTGTTCGGCAGCGTGATAGCGACCGTCGTGGGATTCGTCGTCGGCCTGTTGTTCAAGGCACTGATTTTCGTCGCCCTGGTGGGTGGACTCATCTACGTCGTACGGAAGTTCATATCCGGTTCGACCTCGTCACGCGGCAATTGGTGATTCCCGGCCACAGTTCGCTCGGGTGGGGGAAGTTTCCAGGTGCGGCGCCTTAGGCCGGTGACCAACGGTTAGAGTCCGAAAACCGGCGCGGGGCGAGCCCCGCACGGGCGCACTGCGCTCCCACCCGTGTATCCCCGGGCACGGGCGGAACCCCCACGCGTTTCGGGAGTGAACCTTGGCCACGGTTGACGCCACACCCGCAGACACCACTGACGCCGCTGAGACCGCAGACGCCGCAGAGACGGCAGACGCCGCGAAGACGGCAGAGACCGCGGCGACCGCCGGCACAGCCGGCGCCTCGCCCAACGACGCCCCGTACGGGGCGTCGTCGAGGGCCACGGCCTCAACCTCCGCTCCGCCGACTCTCATTGGCTCCGTACAGCGGGCGATGCGCTTGCTGGAGGCCGCCTCCGACCACCAGGAGGGGGCGCCCGCCAAACAGTTGGCCCGTGAGGCGGGACTCGCGTTGCCCACGGCGTATCACCTGTTGCGCACGCTGACGCACGAGGGCTATCTGCGCCGGGACAAGGGTGTGCTCGTGCTCGGCGAGGCCGCCGAGCGGCTGAGCGCGAGCGGGGCGCAGCAGAATCGTCGCGGCATGATCAGGGAGGCCTTGGGGCACTGGCGTGACGTCATCGGGGTGCCGGTGTATTTCGCCCTCTACCGCGAGGGCGAGATCGAGGTGGTGGCCGTCGCGGACACGCCCGGGAATCCCGCCGTGGAGGAATGGGCCGACTTCCGCGAGACCGGACACGCCCATGCGATCGGGCAATGTCTTCTCTCCCAACTCGACGACGAGCAGCGGCAGGACCACCTCTCCCGCTACCCGGTGCAGTCGATCACTCCGTACTCGGTCCGTGACGGCAGGAGTCTGCTGCGCCGGCTGGACGGGATGGGCCGTATGAAGCCCGTGGTGGAGCGGCAGGAGTACGCGTTGGGGACGGTCTGCGCCGCGATTCCGATCACTGCGGGTAACGCAGCGGGGACCATGGCGATCTCCGTTCCCTCCTATCAGGAAGATCGACTACTGCCCGCAGCCGAGCGCCTGCAAGACGAGATCGGGAAGTTGTTGGGGACACTGGCTTTCTCTATCAGCATCTGAAAACTCACTCCTTGTGATCTGATGTGTACGTTAAGCAAGATGCCAAGAGTGTCAGGGAGTTGGTTCCTGGCCAGTCGAGCTTCAGCGACGGGGTAGGCGGGCGATGCGAGAGTCGGTCCAGGCAGAGGTCATGATGAACTTCCTCGTCTCCGAGGAGTTGTCGTTTCGCATCCCGGTGGAGCTGCGTTACGAGGCCGGCGATCCGTACGCCGTCCGGTTCACCTTCCACCTCCCCGGCGATGCCCCCGTGACCTGGGCCTTCGGGCGCGAGCTACTGGTCGACGGGGTGGGCGGAGCGTGCGGTGAGGGCGACGTGCACATCGCGCCCACCGATCCCGAACTGCTCGACGAGGTGCTGATCAGGCTTCAGGTGGGTTCGGACCAGGCGCTGTTCCGGGTAGGAATCCCGCCGTTGCTCGCCTTCCTCGACCGTACGGACAAGCTGGTCCCGCTGGGTCAGGAGCGGGCGCTCGCCGACTTCGAGACGCACCTGGACGAAGCGTTGGACCGGATCCTCGCCGAGGAGCAGAGCGCGGGCTGACCTCGCGCGCCGGGCGAAGCCGTACGGCAGATTGGTGCATTTTGTGGCATCGGCCGCTCAGGCCTTGCGGCGCCGTCCCTTTCCGCCACGGGTCTGCTTGGGGGCGGGGGTCGCACCGCTGCCCGGATGGCCCGCACTGCCCGGATGGCCCGCGCTGCCGGGATGGGCCGCCGGGGTCGGACGGTTCGCCGGGGCAGACCGGTCGGCCGAGACCACCAGGGCCGCGAGCGCCGTCGTCACCGGTACCGAGGCGACCAGGCCGATCGAGCCGACCAGGGTGCGCACGATCTCCTCGGCCACCAGCTCGCTGTTGGCCACCGTGCCCACGCTGCTCTGCGCGATCGAGAAGAGCAGAAGCAGGGGCAGCGCCGCGCCCGCGTAGGCCAGGACCAGGGTGTTGACGACCGAGGCGATGTGATCGCGGCCGATGCGGATGGCCGCGCCGTACAGTCCGCGCCAGCCCATCGTGGGGTTGGCCTGGTGCAGTTCCCAGACGGCGGACGTCTGCGTCACCGTCACGTCGTCGAGTACGCCGAGCGAGCCGATGATGACGCCGGCGAGCAGCAGACCGCTCATGTCGATGGACGGGTACAGGCCGTGGATCAGGCCGGTGTTGTCGTCCGTGTTGCCGGTCAGCGAGGCCCAGCCGATGAAGAGCGAGCCGAGCAGCCCGATGAGGAGCAGAGAGATCAGCGTGCCCAGGACCGCGACCGACGTGCGGGCCGTGAGACCGTGGCACAGATAGAGCGCGATCAGCATGATGGCGCTGGCCCCGATCACCGCAACGACCAGCGGGTTCGAGCCCTGCAGGATGGCGGGCAGGATGAAGAACGTCAGGACCAGGAAGCTCAACGCCAGTGCGATCAGGGCCATCAGGCCGCGCAGCCGTCCCACCACGACGACGGCGAGGGCGAAGATCCCGGCGAGCAGCGCCATGGGGAACTTCCGGTTCACGTCGGTGACCGAGTACTGCAGTTCCTCCGGGGCCGTGGGCTCGTAGGCGACCACCACCTCCTGACCTTGGCGCAACTGCCGCGGCGAGTCGGGCTGGACGATCTCGGTGAACGTGCGGCCCTTGTCCTTGCCGCTCGTCACCTCGATCGTCGCCTTCTTGCAGACGCCCTTCGCACGGGACTGCGCGGACTGCCCCTCGGCGGTGGAGGTGTCGCCGTTGGGCGGGGTCTGCGAGGCGTTGACGTCCTTGCAGGGGAGCTCCTGCACCTTCGTCACGTCCGCCGACTGGGTCTGGCGGTCGAAGCCGACTCCGGTGCGCTCGTGGGCCGGTGCGCCGCCGGGCCAGAAGACCGCGAGTCCCACGATCACCGCGGTGGCGAAAGGAATCAGCACGGCGGCGATGACCTTGCGCAGATGCTTCGATACGGGCGCGGCCGGACCGTGGCTGTGGGAGTGCCCATGCGGGTCCGGAGGCGTGTTCGGGACGGGCGGCTGGGACGGCGGCTCTGTGGTGGTCACTGCCCGATCATCGCAAGAACGGAGAGGGCCCTCTGTTCAGCGCGCCCGATATGACGCTAGCGTGGAGCCACCTTTGCAATCGCGGGAGCTCGGAGCACCGGGCTGAGAGGGCGCTGACCTCCGTACGAAGCGGCACAAAAAGTGCACGAGCCGTACGGGATTCGCTGCGTCGACCGCCGAACCTGTTACCGGGTAATGCCGGCGTAGGGAGTAGGTCTCATGACCACATCGGACGCACGCACGCCTGCCTCGACGCAGAACGCGCAGAACGCGCAGCACCAGAGCGACGAGGCCGGGAAGTCCATCGGCTGGCACAAGGCGTATGTCGAGGGCTCGCGCCCCGATCTGCGGGTGCCGGTCCGCCAGGTGCACCTCACCAACGGCAAGGCCGTGACGCTGTACGACACTTCGGGTCCGTACACCGACGAGTCCATCGACACCGACGTCCGCAGGGGCCTGGCACCCCTCCGCGAGAACTGGATCATCGCCCGCGGCGACACCGAGGAGTACACGGGCCGCCCGCCCCGTCCCGAGGACGACGGCATCAAGCACACCTCGCCGCGCGGAGGCCTGAAGAACCTCGACGCGGTCTTCCCCGGCCGCCCGCGGCAGCCGCGCAGGGGGCGCGCGGGACAGGCGGTGACGCAGCTCGCGTACGCCCGCCGCGGTGAGATCACGCCCGAGATGGAGTTCATCGGGATCCGCGAGAACCTCGACCCCGAGGTCGTACGCGCGGAGGTCGCCGCGGGCCGCGCGGTCATCCCCGCCAACGTCAATCACCCGGAGATCGAGCCGATGATCATCGGCAAGAAGTTCCTGGTGAAGGTGAACGCCAACATCGGCAACTCCGCGGTGACCTCCTCCATCGAGGAGGAGGTGGACAAGATGACCTGGGCGACCAAGTGGGGCGCCGACACGGTCATGGACCTCTCCACCGGGCGCAACATCCACACCACCCGCGAGTGGGTCCTGCGCAACTCCCCCGTGCCCATCGGCACCGTGCCGCTCTATCAGGCCCTGGAGAAGGTCGACGGCCAGGCCGAGGCGCTGACCTGGGAGATCTATAAGGACACGGTCATCGAGCAGGCCGAACAGGGCGTGGACTACATGACGGTGCACGCGGGCGTGCGCCTTCCGTACGTGCCGCTGACCGCCAACCGCAAGACCGGCATCGTCTCGCGCGGCGGCTCGATCATGGCGGCGTGGTGCCTCGCGCACCACAAGGAGAGCTTCCTCTACGAGAACTTCGAGGAGCTCTGCGAGATCCTCGCGTCGTACGACGTGACGTACTCGCTCGGCGACGGCCTGCGCCCCGGCTCGATCGCGGACGCCAACGACGAGGCGCAGTTCGCCGAGCTGCGCACCCTCGGGGAACTCAACACGATCGCCAAGCGTTATAACGTACAGACGATGATCGAGGGCCCGGGCCACGTCCCGATGCACAAGATCAAGGAGAACATCGACCTCCAGCAGGAGATCTGCGAGGAGGCGCCGTTCTACACGCTCGGCCCGCTGACCACCGACATCGCGCCGGCGTACGACCACATCACCTCCGGCATCGGCGCCGCGATGATCGGCTGGTGGGGCACGGCGATGCTCTGCTACGTCACGCCCAAGGAGCACCTGGGCCTGCCCAACCGCGACGACGTGAAGACCGGCGTCATCACGTACAAGATCGCGGCCCACGCGGCGGACCTCGCCAAGGGCCACCCCGGCGCGCAGGACTGGGACGACGCGCTCTCCGACGCACGCTTCGAGTTCCGCTGGGAGGACCAGTTCAACCTGGCCCTCGACCCGGTCACGGCACGGGAGTTCCACGACGAGACGCTCCCCGCCGAGCCCGCGAAGACGGCGCACTTCTGCTCGATGTGCGGGCCGAAGTTCTGCTCCATGAAGATCTCGCACGACATCCGGCGTGAGCACGGCGGCACGCAGGAGGAGATCGCGGCCGGCATGGACCAGAAGTCCAAGGAGTTCGCGGCAGCCGGAAACCGCGTGTACCTGCCGATCGCCGACTGACCGGCGCCATTCAAGGCGGGCGCCACCTCAAGGCGCCACCTCACGACGTGACCGAGCAGCTTTAAGGCACCGTGTTACGGCGCGGCTCTTCGACGGCGCGGCTCTTCGGGCGGACGGTCATCGCCGTCCGCCCGAAGCCGCGCCATGCACTGCCCCGAAGCCCGCCGCGTCCTACTCCGGCTTGTGGTCGGGGCCGCCGAAGTCCGGGCTCGAGAAGTCCGGGCTCGAGAAGCTCGGGCGAGGTCCCGTCGCCTGGCCGCCTCCCGGGCTGCTGAATCCCGGCCTGTGATAGCCGAGTTGGGGCATCCGGCCGTGCGGGTCCGCAGCCGGTGTGCGGGCCGCGTGAGCCGCCCCCGGATCCGCGAGCGCCTCCCGCAGGAACGGCAGGACGCCGCGCTCCATGAGTGCCTCGCCCCAGGCTTCCCTGGCGCGAACCACCTCCTCGTTCTGTTCGCCGTACGAACCGGCCTGGAGCGAAGTGGAGCCGTTGCGCAGGGCGGTCAGGAGCAGACCGACCGCGCCGACCAGGATGCCCCCCGCGGTGAGCGCGCCGAACAGCCATCCCGCGGTGAGCAGGGTGTCCGCGAAGGCGGGCTCCGGGTTGAGCATCTTCAGGATGTAGCCGACGAGCAGGAAGATCGCGGCGGCCGCCCCGGCGAGAACGGGGGCGAGCACCGCGACGACGGCGACGGCGCCCGCCCCCGAAGCCTGAACGGTGACCTCCCCCATCGTGGTGGCGATACCGAGACCGCCGGAACCGGCTTCCGCCGTGCCCTCGGTGCTCCGCTCGCGGATCGATGGTGCGGCGGATCCGTTTTCGCGCAGTTCCTCGCGGACCTTCACGTAGTGCGTGTACTCGGTCGTTGCGGCGGCAGTGATCAGCGCGGTGGCGTTCAGCGCCATCGTGCGCAGCTGCTCGGGATTGAGCCGCTCGCCCAGTGCGGCTAGATCAGGACGGTTCGGTGCGGTGCGCAGCGCCTCATCGAGGATCCGCTCGTACTCGGGGCGGTCCTCATTGAGCAGTTGTGGAGCGCTGTTCATGTGCATCCCCCGATGCTCCGTAGGGCTTGGGAGCTCGCATGGCTGCGAGCCGTCGGGCAGAAACGGAGGGGAGCCTGCTACGGATAAGCCGATGGTAGAGCCGTGACGGCACGCGGTGACAGGGGGTTTCCAGAAATAGGCCCCCCGGCCCGCGTGATCGTGTAAGGGTGCGCCTGCCCAGTGAACGCTCAGTTATCCAGGGGCAGTTGGCAGACCAGCAGTTTTCCGGCCATGGTCACGCCGCCGTCCATGGCGATGGCCAGTCCGCCTGCGTAGATGTGTGGTCCCTCGATGACGGGTCCGCCGCCGTCGGAGTCATCTTCTGAGCCGACATCGCCGAGCAGATACGGGATGGGGCTGTGGCCATGCACGATGCGGTGGCCGCCGTACATGTCGAGGAGTTCACGTACGGCACCCGGGCCCGACTCGTCGCGGAAGGCGAAGCGCTTGGTGAACTTCCTGAAGAGGTCCCAGCACTCGTCGGCGTCGTTGCGGGTGAGGGTCTCGCGGACCGTGTCGTTCACGGCTTCGATCGAGTCGCCGTAATCCAGATAGGCGGTCGTGTCGGAGTGCATCAGGAGATGCCCGTCCTCCGACTCGATCGCGTCGAGGCGGGCCATCCACTGCAGGTGGTGGTCCTCCAAGCGCTCCATGTCGGTCTTCTGGCCGCCGTTCAGGAGCCAGGCGGCCTGGAAGGTGGCCGTGCCGGCGCCGGAGTTGACCGGGGTGTCGCCGAACCGCTTGGCGCCGAGCAGGAGCAGCTCGTGGTTGCCCATCAGAGCCTTGCAGTAGCCGCCCGCGGCGGCCGCCTGCGCGGACAGGCGCATCACGAGGTCGATGACGCCGATGCCGTCCGGGCCGCGGTCGGTGAAGTCGCCGAGGAACCACAGGCGCGCGTTCCCAGCGGACCAGTCGCCGTCCCCGTCGATGAGGCCCTGCTCGTGGAGTGCCCCGAGCAGCTCGTCCAGATAGCCGTGCACATCGCCCACGACGAACAGCGGACCGTGTTCGTCGGTCGGCGCCTGCGGAGGCTCCGGCATGGGCTGCACCTCCACTTGCACGGTGTCCCCGCGATTGATGACCGGCAGGTCGCGCTGGGTCGGGGTGTAGCCCTCGTCGGGCACTCCGGTGATCTCCACCGGCGCGCCCGGAGCCGCCACATCCGCCGAACCCCCCTGGACCGGCCCGGTCTCATGGACGTACGCCGGAACGCGGAAGTCGCGCAACGTCGCCGTCCGCACATCGGGTCCCTGACCGGCCCCCTGAGTCATCGACCCCTCCACCACCATTGCGCCGCATCTGCACCGAGAACGGACTGCCTGGTCGCAGCGGCCCGCGGTGTCGTCCGCCCATCATAGGAATGCGGCTCGCGCTGTGTGGTGCACCAGGGGTGGTGAATCAGTGCTGAACCCCAGTTCACCGAGGTTTTCTCCCGAATTGGGTAGGGGTTTCCCCCCGGGCCATGACCGGGCAGTGCCGGGCACTGCCCGGTTGACGGGGGTTCTCCCCGCCGAGCGGTCCGCTCAACCCGGTCCGGGCGAGCGGGGTGGGCTGACCGTCGTACGCGGTGGACGTCGCTCGGACGAGGTGCGCACGATCAGCTCCGTCGGTATCACCTGCTCGACGGGACGGCCCGAATCCAGTCCTTCGATGGCGTCGATGAGCAACTGGACCACGGCCGTGCCGATGCGGCGCGGTTTGAGCGAGAGCGTGGTGATGGGCGGTTCGGTGGTGGCGTAGACGGTGGACTCGCTGCAGCACACGAGCAGCAGGTCGTCCGGGACACGCAGTCCGTACCGCCGGGCGGCGGCGAGGAGATCGGTGCCGTTCGGGTCGAAGAGGCCGTAGACGGCGTCGGGCCGGTCGGGTCTGGCGAGCAGCCGGTCGGCCGCGACGGCGCCGGCACACGGGTCGTGGGCCGGGTAGGACTCGTAGACCGGGTCCTGGCCGACGCGCTCGCACCAGCGCAGATAGGCGGTCGTGGACAGATGGGTGTAGGTGTCCGTGGTGGTCCCGGTGAGAAGCCCGATACGGCGGGCTCCGGCCGCCGCGAGGTGGTCGAGGATCTCCAGGACCGCCGCCTCGTGGTCGTTGTCGACCCAGGCGGTGACCGGCAGAGAACCGGCCGGGCGGCCGTCGGACACCACGGGAAGGCCTTGGCGCACGAGCTCGCTGACGACGGGGTCGTGGTCGGACGGATCGACGACGACGGTGCCGTCGAGCGCTACGTTCGACCACACGTCGACGGGGCTGCGCCGGGAGGTGGCGGGCAGGATGACAAGGGCGTAGCCGCGGGCCAGCGCGGCCGAGGTCGCGGCTCTGGCCATCTCCGCGAAGTACGCGAATTCGGTGAAGGTGAAAGGTTCATCCCCGTAGGTCGTCACGGTCAGGCCGATCAGGCCCGACTTGCCGGTACGGAGCGTTCGGGCCGCCGCGGAAGGGCGATAGCCCAGCCGTTCGGCGACCTCGCGGACATGGCGTCGGGTGGCGTCCGGGAGCCGGCCCTTGCCGTTGAGTGCGTCGGAGACAGTCGTGATGGAGACACCGGCGGCGGCGGCGACGTCTCTGATGCCCGCTCGGCTCTGCCGGTTGCCCCGGCGGGCGGTCTCCGCTCGGCTCACCTGGTGGTTCCCTGCTGCTGTCATGGCGAGCCGATAGTAGGGCTCATGGGGGTGGGTAGGGCGGACGCATATTCACTCGTTGACAGGCACGTTTCTGCATGGCGAAAGTAGGTCAACGACCTTGGATTGTAAGGGAGTTGACGGGTTGTGGGGGTGACGCTCCCTTGTCGCCGCGCACGGGCCTGCCAATGGAGCGAGGTTTCGAAGAGGTCTCAACTCACCTTCACGGGTGATGCGCGCCACGGAGTGAGCCACCGGCGCGCGCCATGACGAGGAGCGCTCCCCCCTCCATGCGCGCCTGTCGGAGCCGATGGCGCTGACCCATTCGCAGCAGCGCTGAATCCTCATAAGGTGAGGAGTATTGACGTCAGGTGTTCAGGCGTTTCGGACGTGCCAGGTGTTTCAGACATGCCAGGTGTTTCAGATGTGCCAGGCACTTCGGATGTTCCAGGCGTTTCGGATGTATCAGGTGTTTCGGATATCAAGAGGAGGACTGCGGTGAGCGAGACGAGCCCGAGGCTGCGTGCCGAGCTGGAGGGTATCCCCACCTATAAGCCGGGGAAGCCTGCCGCCGCCGATGGCCCGGCGGCCTACAAGCTGTCCTCGAACGAGAACCCCTATCCGCCCCTGCCGGGCGTCATGGAGAGCGCGCTCGCCGCCGCGGGCACGTTCAACCGCTACCCGGACATGGCGTGCACGGGCCTGATGAGCGAACTCGCCGACCGCTTCGGGGTGCCGGTCTCGCACGTGGCGACGGGCACCGGTTCCGTCGGTGTCGCGCAGCAGCTGCTGCAGGCCACGTCGGGCCCCGGTGACGAGGTCATCTACGCCTGGCGGTCCTTCGAGGCGTACCCGATCATCACGCAGGTGAGCGGTGCCACGTCGGTGAAAGTGCCGCTGACGCCGGGGGACGTCCACGACCTGGACGCGATGGCCGACGCCATCACCGACCGGACGCGGATGATCTTCGTCTGCAACCCGAACAACCCGACCGGCACGGTGGTGCGCAGGGCCGAGCTGGAGCGGTTCCTGGACCGGGTGCCGAGCGATGTCCTGGTGGTGCTCGACGAGGCCTACCGCGAGTTCATCCGCGACACCGAGGTGCCCGACGGCGTCGAGCTCTACCGCGACCGTCCGAACGTGGCCGTGCTGCGTACGTTCTCCAAGGCGTACGGCCTCGCGGGCCTGCGCGTCGGATTCGCGATCGCCCATGAGCCGGTGGCCGCTGCGCTGCGCAAGACGGCGGTGCCCTTCGGTGTGAGCCAGCTCGCGCAGGACGCGGCGGTGGCCTCGCTGCGGGCCGAGGACGAACTGATGGGTCGCGTCGGGTCCTTGGTCGGCGAGCGCACGCGAGTGGTCGAGGCGCTGCGTGGGCAGGGCTGGACGGTGCCCGAGACGCAGGCGAACTTCGTGTGGCTGCGGCTCGGGGAGCGTACGGCCGACTTCGCGGCGGCGTGTGAGAAGGCCGGCGTGGTCGTGCGGCCGTTCGCGGGCGAGGGGATGCGGGCCACGATCGGGGAGACCGAGGCCAACGACATCTTCCTGCAGGCGGCGGAGGCGTTCCGCAAGGAGCTCTAGCCTCCGGCGGTGGTGCGCAGAGGGGTCGGGGACATGTCCTCGGCCCCTTTCGCTGTGCCCGCACGAGGCCGGTGGTGTGAGGTTCCCGTCAATAAGGGGGACCCCCTGTCATTGCTCGGAACCGGTACGACATAATGCTTGTGAATGTGAACGCGTTCACAAGCGTGTCCCGGTTCCTCCGAAGATCAGTGGAATTAAAGGGGCAAACTGCCGGTGTGATCACGGCCGTAAGGAGAAGTCGACGTGGATCTGGCTCTGGCGCCCGAGACATTGGCGCGATGGCAGTTCGGCATCACCACCGTCTACCACTTCCTGTTCGTCCCACTGACGATCTCCCTGGCCGCCCTCACGGCGATCCTGGAGACGGCCTGGGTGCGCACGGGCAAGGAGCACTACCTCAGGGCGACCAAGTTCTGGGGAAAGCTGTTCCTGATCAACATCGCGATGGGCGTCGTCACCGGCATCGTCCAGGAGTTCCAGTTCGGCATGAACTGGTCCGACTACTCGCGGTTCGTCGGTGACATCTTCGGGGCCCCGCTCGCCTTCGAAGCTCTCATCGCGTTCTTCTTCGAGTCGACCTTCATCGGCCTGTGGATCTTCGGCTGGGACAAGCTCCCGAAGAAGCTGCACTGCGCCACGATCTGGATCGTCTCCGCCGGGACCATCGCGTCGGCGTACTTCATCATCGCCGCCAACGCCTTTATGCAGCACCCGGTCGGCTACAAGATCGTGGAGCGGGACGGCACCAAGCGCGCGGAGCTCACCGACTTCTCGAAGGTGCTCTTCCAAGAGACGACGATCGTCAACTTCGCCCACGTCATCTCCGCGGCCGTCCTGGTCGGCGGCGCCTTCATGACCGGCATCGCGATCTTCCACCTCCGTAAGAAGCAGCACATCCGCACCATGCGGATGTCGATGCGACTCGGCCTGGTCACCGCGTTCGTCGGCACCCTGCTCACCGTGATCAGCGCCGACACCCTCGGCAAGGTCATGTACGAGCAGCAGCCGATGAAGATGTCGGCCGCCGAGGCCCTGTGGGAGTCGGAGAAGCCGGCGCCGTTCTCGCTCTTCGCTTACGGCGACGTGTCCAAGGGGCACAACGACGTGGCCATCGAGATCCCCGGAATACTGTCCTTCCTCGCCAAGAACAACTTCAGCGCCGAGATCCCCGGCATCAACGACCTCAACAAGGAAGCGCAGGAGAAGTACGGGCCCGGCGACTACCGGCCCAACATCCCCACCGCCTACTGGTCCTACCGCTGGATGATCGGCTTCGGCGGGGTCTCCATGGCCCTGTGCACCGCCGGGCTCTTCCTCACGCGGCGGAAGTTCTGGCTGGCGCCGGAGCACCGCACGGGCGAGGACGACGTGCCCAAGCTCATGCTCACCAAGAACAAGGAGCTGACGCCGAAGCTCGGCAACTGGTGGTGGCGGCTCTCCCAGTGGACGCTGATCTTCCCCCTCATCGGCACCGCCTGGGGCTGGATCTTCACCGAGACCGGGCGTCAGCCCTGGGTGGTCTACGGCGTCCTGAAGACCAAGGACGGGGTATCGCCGGGGGTTTCGCAGGGTGAGGTGATCACCTCGCTGATCGTGTTCACCGCGATCTACGCGATCCTCGCCGTGATCGAGGTGAAGCTGCTGCTCAAGTACATCAAGCAGGGCCCGCCCGAGCTCACCGAGGCCGATCTCAACCCGCCCACCAAGATCGGTGGGCCGGGAGCCGGATCGGGCTCGGACAGTGACGAAGACGCCGACCGGCCCATGGCCTTCTCGTACTGAAGGAGTTGACCGACATGGAACTTCACGACATCTGGTTCGTGCTGATCGCCGTTTTGTGGATCGGCTACTTCTTCCTGGAGGGCTTCGACTTCGGGATCGGCGTCCTCACCAAGCTGCTCGCCCGGGACCGGACCGAGAAGCGGGTCCTCATCAACACCATCGGTCCCGTGTGGGACGGCAACGAGGTGTGGCTGCTCACGGCGGGCGGCGCTACCTTCGCCGCCTTCCCCGAGTGGTACGCGACGCTCTTCTCCGGCTTCTATCTGCCGCTCCTGATCATCCTGCTCTGCCTGATCGTGCGCGGTGTCGCCTTCGAGTACCGGGCGAAGCGGCCCGAGGAGAAGTGGCAGCGCAACTGGGAGCAGGCCATCTTCTGGACCTCGCTGATCCCGGCGGTCATGTGGGGCGTGGCCTTCGCCAACATCACGCGCGGCGTGAAGATCGACGCCCACAAGGAGTACGTGGGCAACGTCTGGGACCTGCTGAACCCGTACGCGATCCTCGGCGGCCTGGTCACCCTGACGCTGTTCACCTTCCACGGCGCGGTGTTCGCCTCGCTCAAGACGGTGGGGGACATCCGGATGCGGGCGCGGAAGCTGGCGCTCGGGCTCGGTCTGGTGACCGCTGTCCTGGCGCTCGGGTTCCTGATCTGGACGCAGGCGGAGAACGGGGACGGCAAGAGCCTGGTCGCGATGGTCGTGGCCGTGGTGGCGCTTGTCGGTGCGATCGTGGCGATCAAGATGGGGCGCGAGGGCTGGTCGTTCGCGCTGTCGGGCATCACGATCGCGGCCGCCGTGGCGATGCTCTTCCTGACGCTCTTCCCGAACGTCATGCCGTCGTCGCTGAACGAGGAGTGGAGCCTCACGGTCACCAACGCCTCGTCGAGCCCTTACACCCTGAAGATCATGACCTGGTGTGCCGGAATCGCGACGCCGGTCGTGCTGCTCTACCAGTCGTGGACCTACTGGGTGTTCCGCAAGCGGATCGGGACGCAGCACATTGCTGATGCGGCGCACTGAGTTCTTCGCCCGCTGATCTCCTTGGCCGCCGATTCCTTCGGAGGGTGTGTTTCACGTGAAACCAATCGACCCGCGTCTGCTCCGTTACGCCCGCGCCACCCGGTTCTTCCTGGTCGCGGTGGTGGTCCTCGGTGTCGCCGGGGCGGGGCTCGTGATCGCCCAGGCGATGCTCATCGCCGAGATCGTGGTCGGGGCCTTCCAGAAGGGGCTCGCCCTAGGCGACCTGGGGACGCCGCTCGTCCTGCTCGCGGTGGTCGCGGCGGGGCGGGCGCTCGTCGCCTGGCTGACCGAGCTCGCCGCACACCGGGCGAGCGCGGCGGTGAAGTCGGAGCTGCGGGGGCGGCTCCTTGAGCGGGCGGGTGCGCTGGGTCCGGGTTGGCTGGGAGGGCAGCGGACCGGCTCGCTGGTCTCGCTGGCGACGCGGGGCGTGGACGCCCTGGACGACTACTTCTCGCGTTATCTGCCGCAGCTGGGGCTCGCGGTGGTGGTTCCGGTGGCGGTGCTCGCGAGGATTGTCACCGAGGACTGGGTGTCGGCGGCGATCATCGTCGTGACGCTGCCGCTGATCCCGGTCTTCATGATCCTGATCGGCATGGCGACCCAGAACCGCATGGACCGTCAGTGGCGGCTCCTCTCCCGCCTGTCGGGGCACTTCCTGGACGTGGTGGCGGGTCTGCCGACCCTGAAGGTGTTCGGGCGGGCGAAGGCACAGGCCGAGTCGATCCGGCAGATCACGGGCGAGTACCGGCAGGCGACGATGCGCACGCTGCGCATCGCCTTCCTGTCGTCCTTCGCGCTCGAACTGCTCGCGACGCTCTCGGTGGCGCTGGTCGCGGTGACGATCGGGATGCGGCTCGTCCACGGGGACATGGATCTGTACGTGGGTCTGGTGATCCTGATCCTGGCGCCCGAGGCGTATCTGCCGCTGCGGCAGGTCGGTGCGCAGTACCACGCGGCGGCGGAGGGGCTCTCCGCCGCCGAGGAGATCTTCGAGGTCCTGGAGACCCCGGTGCGGGCCGCCGGGACGGGGGCGGTGCCGGACGGCGCGCTGAGCGTGGAGGGCGTGACGGTGCGGTATCCGGGGCGGTCATCGGACGCCGTCTCGGCGGTGTCGTTCGCCGTGGAGCCCGGTGAGACCGTGGCTCTGGTCGGGCCGAGCGGCGTGGGCAAGTCGACCCTCCTCGACGTGATCCTCGGGTTCGTCGAGCCTGCCGAGGGGCGGGTGTGCGTCGGGGGCGTCGATCTGGCCGGGGTCGCGCCGGAGCGGTGGCGGGAGCGGATCGCCTGGGTGCCGCAGCGGCCGCACTTGTACGCGGGTTCCATCGCGGAGAACGTACGGCTCGCGCGGCCGGATGCGGACGATGCCGCTGTGCGGGATGCGCTGGAGGCCGCGGGGGCCGGGGAGTTCGTCGCCGCGCTGCCCTCCGGGGCGCAGACCGTGCTGGGGGAGGACGGGGCCGGACTGTCCGCCGGGCAGCGGCAGCGGCTCGCTCTGGCGCGGGCTTTCCTCGCCGACCGGCCTGTGGTTCTGCTCGACGAGCCGACCGCGGCTCTGGACGGGGAGACCGAGGCGGGGGTCGTCGAGGCGGTACGGCGCCTTGCCGTGGGGCGGACCGTACTGCTGGTGGTGCACCGGCCGGCGCTGCTGGGGATCGCCGACCGGGTCGTACGGCTTGAGGCCGTCCCGGGCGCGGGGGGCGAGCAGCCGCGGGTGAACGGGGCTGTCGTCTCGCGGGCGGTGGTGACGGGGGACTTGGCGGCGCCGGTGGCGGTGTCGGTGACGGGGGACTTGGCGGCGCCGGTGACTGCGCCTGCGCCTGTGTCGGGCAGCGCGGCGGCGGGTGACGCGGTGGAGGCTTCGCGGGACGTCCGCCCGAACGCCGGGGTCCTGGCCAGGGTGCGGGGTGCGGCGCAGGCGCGTAAGGGCAAGCTCGCGCTCGCGCTCCTGCTCGGCGCTCTCGCGATCGGCAGCTCCGTAGGCCTTATGGCCACCTCCGGGTGGCTGATCAGCCGGGCATCGGAGCAGCCCCCGGTGATGTACCTGATGATCGCGGTGACGGCGACCCGTGCCTTCGGGATGGGCCGCGCCGTCTTCCGTTACGCGGAGCGGCTCGTCTCGCACGACGCCGTCCTTCGCATGCTGGCCGACACCCGCGTCGCCGTCTACCGGCGCCTGGAACGCCTCGCCCCTGCCGGGCTCGGCAAGACCCGCCGCGGCGATCTGCTCTCCCGCCTGGTCGCCGACGTGGACGCCCTCCAGGACTACTGGCTGCGCTGGCTCCTGCCCGCGTCGGCCGCCGCGGCGGTGGGCCTCGGAGCCGTCGGCTTCACGGCCTGGCTGCTGCCCGAGGCCGGTGCGGTCCTCGCCGTCGGACTGCTCCTCGCCGGAGTGGGCGTACCGCTGCTCTCCGGAGCCGTCGCCCGCCGGGCCGAGCGGAAGCTGGCCCCCGCGCGCGGGGTGCTGGCCACCCGCGTGGCCGATCTGCTCACCGGCACCGCGGAGTTGACGGTCGCAGGCGCGCTGACCCGTCGTACGGCCAAGGCGAAGGAAGCCGATGCCGAGCTGACCCGGATCGCCTCCAGGACCGCCACGGCCACCGCGCTCGGCGACGCGCTCGGCGCACTCGCCACGGGGCTCACCGTGGCCGCCGCCGCTGTCGTCGGCGTACAGGCGCTGCACGACGGCAGGCTCAGCGGTGTCGCGCTCGCCGTCGTCGTCCTGACTCCGCTCGCCGCCTTCGAGGCCGTCCTGGGTCTCCCGCTCGCCGTGCAGTACCGCCAGCGCGTCATGAAGAGCGCCGAGCGCGTCTACGAGGTCCTCGACGCGCCCGAGCCCGTCCCCGAGCCCGCCGTGCCCGCAGAGCGCCCGCAGACGCCCTTCCCGCTCCGTGTCGAGGGCCTTCACGCCCGGTACGAGGGGCAGGACCGTGACGCGCTCGCGGGTGTGAGCCTGACGCTGGAGCGCGGACGGCGCGTCGCGGTGGTCGGGGCCTCCGGTTCCGGCAAGACGACGCTCGCCCAGGTGCTGCTGCGCTTCCTGGGGGCGAGCGACGGCACGTACAGCCTGGGCGGCACGGACGCGGCCACGCTGGACGGCGACACCGTGCGCGAACTCGTCGGGCTCTGCGCGCAGGACGCGCACATCTTCGACAGCTCCGTACGCGAGAACCTGCTCATCGCCCGCAAGGGCGCCGGCGACGACGAACTGCTCGGCGCCCTGGAGCGGGCCCGGCTCAGGGAGTGGACCGACTCGCTCCCCGAAGGGCTCGACACCCTGGTCGGCGAGCACGGGGCCCGCCTCTCCGGGGGCCAGCGCCAGCGCATCGCACTGGCCCGCGCGCTGCTCGCCGACTTCCCCGTACTCGTCCTGGACGAGCCCGCCGAACACCTCGACCTGCCGACCGCCGACGCCCTCACCGACGATCTCCTCGCCGCCACCGAAGGACGTACGACGCTGCTCATCACGCATCGCCTCGCCGGGCTCGACGCGGTGGACGAGGTGATCGTCCTGGACGCGGGGCAGGTGGTGCAGCGCGGTGCGTACGCGGACCTCGTGGTGGTGGACGGGCCGCTGCGGCGCATGCGGGAGCGGGAGCGGGCGGCGGATCTGCTGGTGGCGGCGGGACTGGTGGTGGCGGGATAGGAAGGCCGTCGCCCGCGACCGGTCGACCACGTACGCCGACTTTCCTCGCCAAATAGGACTAACTACTCTCAAAGGCATGTCAGCCCCCTCGGCCTCCGCCGCCTCTCCGCAACCCGAAGACACATCGGGTGCATCGGGCGCGCCTGGCGCATCGGGCTCGGCTGAGGGAGCCCAGCAGGCGACCCGCGGCCTCCAAGGGCTCTCCCCCGAGCTCACCGCGCGGGTGCCGCAGCTCCTCGAGGCGATGCGTTCCGTCGGCGCCGGGCTCGAACTGCACACCACGCTGGACCGCATCTGCGAGACGGCGGCCGAGCTCGCGGACGCCCACTACGCGGCGATCGGCGTCGTGTCCGAGGACGGCAAAGGGCTCTCCGATTTCGTCTACACCGGCATCGACGAGGAGACCGCCGAGCGCATCGGACGCCTGCCCGACGGACACAAGGGGCTGCTCGGCGCGCTCATCCACCAGCCGGAGACCCTGCGCCTCGCGGACCTTTCGACCGACCCGCGCTCGTGCGGTTTCCCGGCCCACCACCCGCCGATGCGGACCTTCCTCGGCGTTCCCATCCGCGTCCAGGGCGAGATCTTCGGCAACCTCTATCTCACCGAGAAGCGGGGCGACGCCGACTTCAACGAGTACGACGTGCACATGGTCCGCGTGCTCGCCACGGAGGCGGGCATCGCCATCGGCAACGCGCGTCTCTACGAAGCCGCCATGCAGCGCGAGCGCTGGATCGACGGCTCCGTGGCGGTCACCACGGCGCTGCTCTCGGGCAGCGACGCGGAGGAGGCGCTCGCCGTCGTCGCCGAACAGGCCCGCCACCTGGCCGACTCGGCCGCCGGGATCGTGCTCCTGCCCGACGATGAGGGCGGGATGGAGATCGTCGCCGTCTCCTCGGACGAGCCCTCCGGGATGCTCGGCGTGATCGTCCCTCCGGAGAGCCACATCATCGGCGAACTGCTCGCCGGGGACTCCGTCTTCCTCGACGACGCGGCCACGGACCCGCGCGTCCTGACCGACCTCGCCCGCGGCTACGGCCCCGTCATGATGCTGCCGCTGCAGAGCGACGGCCGCGTCATGGGGACGCTCGTCACGCCACGCGCGCGTGGCGCGCGACCGTTCAGCGAGACCGAGCGGACCCTCGCGACCCAGTTCGCCTCGCAGGCCGCGCTCGCCCTGATGATGGCCGAGGCGCAGCGCGACCGGGAGCGGCTCGCGGTGTACGAGGACCGCGACCGCATCGCGCGGGACCTGCACGACCTGGTCATCCAGCGCCTGTTCGCCACCGGGATGATGCTGGAGAGCGCCCAGCGAAGGTCCGTCGTGCCCGAGGTGCAGACGGGTGTCGGCAAGGCCGTCGACGAACTCGACGTGACGATCCAGGAGATCCGGACGGCGATCTTCGCCTTGCAGCAGGGTCCGGCCGAGGCTCCCTCCGGGCTGCGCACGCGCGTCCTGCGCGAGATCAATATGGCCGCGGTGCCGCTCGGCTTCAAGCCCACGCACCACTTCGCGGGGCCCGTGGACACGGTGGTCGGCGAGCTCACCGGCAAGAACCTCATCGCGGCGCTGCGCGAGGCGCTGTCCAACGCGTTCCGGCACGCGCGAGCCGACCGTATCGACGTCGTCGTCGACTCGACGGTGATCCTTCCCGACGGGCAGCAGGGCGTACGTCTGACGGTGTCGGACGACGGGGTCGGCATCGCGGAGGGCGGCCGGCGCAGTGGCCTGAAGAACCTCAAGAGGCGTGCGGAGTCGCTCGGCGGAGACAGTTGGTACGGGGCCGGCATCGGGGAGGACGGGGCCGGTACGACGGTGGTGTGGCAGGCGCCGTACTGACGGGTGCTGACGGGTGCTGACGGGTGCTCTCCCCAGGAGGCTCCGCAAGCGTCTCTGGGGCCCTGTTCAGCCGTACCGCAGTCGGCCTTTCGTGGCACCGGTTGCCCCAGGTGCAGGAGTTGCACGGGACCGGCGACGGCCGCAGGGCAACGATCCGTGACATGCGCTTACGTCACCGCGGTAGCCGCCGCCCGCTCGTCATCGTGTCGGTACTGCTGTGTGCGCTGCTGTGCCCTGGGCCTGCCGATGCTGCCGATACCGCCGATGCCGCTGAAGGGCCGGGTACGAGCGCCGAGGTGGCCCGCCTCTACGAGGAGGCTTCCGCGGCGACCGTGCGCTACGAAGCGGGGCGGCGCGCCGCGAAGGTGCAACGCAAGAAGGTCCGGAAGCTGGACCGGCTCCGCACGAAGGAGCGGCGCGCGGTCGATGTGCTGCATGAAGACCTCGGTCGGATGGCCGGCGCCCAGTACCGCAGCGGAGGCGGTCTTCCGCTGACCGCCCAGCTCCTGCTCGCGGAGAGCCCGGAGGAGCTGATGCGCGGCCGTCGGCTGATGGGGCGGGCGGACCTCGCCGTCACCCACGCCGTCGGCAAGACCCGGCGGGCCGCCGCCAGGCTCGCGGACGCCAAAGGCAGGGCGGACCGCGCCGAACGCGTCCTCGACCGGCGCAACGCACGCCTCGCGAAGCTGAAGCGCGGGATCGAGAACAAGCTGGAGTCGGCGCGGTGGACCCTGCAGGGCGAGGCCGACCGGTCGGTCGCGGCCGGGAAGTGCAGGGGCTCCGTACGTCTTGATCAGCCGAAAAGGGCCTCCACGCGCGCGTGGGTTACGCCGGTGAAGAGGTACGAGCTGTCGGCGGGCTTCGACAGCGCCGGTGCGCGCTGGGCGCACCGGCACACCGGGCAGGACTTCGCGGTCGGCATCGGGGCGCCGGTGCGGGCGGTCGGCGCGGGCCGGGTGAAGTCCGTGTCGTGCGGAGGCGGCTTCGGCATCGAGGTCGTGGTGTCGCACAAGGGCGGTTACTACACGCAGTACGCGCATCTGGCCGCCGTCACCGTCGACCAGGGCGAACGGGTGCGGCCCGGGCAGTGGCTCGGCCAGGCGGGCACCACCGGCAACTCGACGGGGCCGCACCTGCACTTCGAGGTGCGGCTCACGCCGCGTCAGGGGTCGGCGGTGGATCCCGGCAAGTGGCTGGAGGGGCGGGGGGTGCGGCTCTAGCGCTGGGCGCCGGGCCGTTCTTGTCTCCCTCGCCGGCCTCTGGCCCCGCCGGCCTCCGGCCCCCTAGCTTCTCTAGTCCCGCTGTTCGTTCAGGATGCGCTCGATGACGACCGCGACGCCGTCCTCGTTGTTGGCGACCGTGCGCCCCGAAGCGGCTGCGAGCACGTCCGGGTGCGCGTTGCCCATCGCGTACGAGGTGCCCGCCCAGCTGAGCATCTCGATGTCGTTCGGCATGTCGCCGAAGGCGACGACCTCCTCGGGCATGATGCCGCGCTCGGCACAGCACAGTTCCAGGGTGCTGGCCTTGGAGACGCCGGGACCGCTGATCTCCAGGAGGGCGCTGGGGCTGGAGCGGGTGATCTCCACCTGTCCGCGCACGGCCTTGCGGGCCACGACCAGGAAGTCGTCGGGCGCGATCTCGGGGTGGAAGGCCAGCACCTTCAGGATGGGCTGGGTCGCGTTGTCCGAGTCCTCGGCGAGGAGCTTCTCCGCGGGGGCGACGCTCTCGCCTGGCTCCAGGTGCAGCGGCGGATACGTCGGCTCGTGGTGCAGGCCGCCGGTCCGCTCGACCGCGAAGGACGTGCCGGGGGCCGCCTCGCGCAGCAGGCGGACGACGTCCAGCGCGTCCTCGCGCCGCAACTCCCGCACCTTCACGAAACGATGGCCGCCGGAGCCGTCGTGCAGGTCGACCACGGCGGCGCCGTTGCCGCAGATGGCGAGGCCGTGGCCGTGTACGTGGGCGCTGACGACGTCCATCCAGCGGGCCGGGCGGCCGGTCACGAAGAAAACCTCGATTCCGGCCCGCTCGGCGGCGGCGAGTGCGGCGACGGTGCGGTCGGAGACCGACTTGTCGTCACGCAGCAGGGTGCCGTCCAGGTCCGTGGCGATCAGCCGGGCCTTGGGCCGGTGAGGGACGGAGGCGGCCGGGGTCTCGGGCCGTTCGGTAGCTGAGGTCACGCCATCGATTGTCCCGCACATGGCTGCACGGGCGTGCGCTGGGTCGCACATCTGAGTGCCTTTACGCCCCTGCTGTGCCGCCGCCCAGCTGGACCAGGGCCTCCGTGGCGATCCGCTCGAAGAGCTTCTCGTCGGCCGCGAAATCCGTCCCCGGAAGCGGCCAGTGCAGAACGATCTCGTTGAAGCCCAGCTCAGCGTGGTTGCCGGCGAAGTCCACGAAGGCGTCGAAGGAGTCAAGAGGGCGGTCAGGGGTGAACCCGGTGAGCAGGATCTTGTCGAGTTCGGCGGCGTCGCGGCCGATCGCGTCGCACGCCGTTGCCAGCTTCTCCGCCTGTCCGCGGATGGCTTGAAGTGACTGTTCCGGGGTGCCGTTCTCGAAGAGCTTCGGGTCGCCCGTGGTCACCCAGGCCTGCCCGTGGCGGGCGGCGAGCTTCAGGCCGCGGGGCCCGGTGGCGGCCACGGCGAAGGGCAGCCGGGGGCGCTGGACGCAGCCGGGGATGTTGCGCACCTCGGATGCCGAGTAGTGCTCGCCCTCGTGCGAAACGACGTCTTCCGTAAGAAGACGGTCGAGCAGGGGCAGAAACTCGCCGAAGTGGTCGGCACGCTCGCGCGGCGTCCAGGGCTCCTCGCCGGTCTTGAGCAGCGCGGTGGCGTCGAAGCCGTTGCCGCCCGCGCCGATGCCGAGGGTGATCCGGCCGTCGGACACGTCGTCCAGCGTGATCAGGTCCTTGGCGAGGGTGACCGGGTGCCGGAAGTTCGGCGAGGTGACCAGGGTGCCGAGGCGCAGCCGGTCGGTGGCGGCCGCGGCCGCGGTCAGGGTCGGCACCGCGCCGAACCACGGCCCGTCGCGGAAGGTCCGCCAGGACAGGTGGTCATAGGTGTACGCGGTGTGGAAGCCGAGCTCCTCTGCCCGCTGCCAACGCTCCTTGCCGCCCTCGTGCCAGCGGCGGACGGGCAGGATCACGGTGCTCAGACGCAAACTCATGCATCAGAGCGTATGCCCCGGGGAGCGACGCTTCTTCTGCTGCGCGCCGCGGTGCGGTCGGCGGGCGGCAGGGAGCCCGTCAGTGCTTGGCCGGGAAGCGGATGTAGCCCGGGGGCACGGCGGCGGTGAGCCAGACGCCGTTGGCGCTGACCTGGAAGACATGCCCGTCGCGGTGCATCGCTCCCGTGTCCACGGAGAGCACGACGGGCCGCCCGCGGCGGGCGCCGACACGGGTGGCGGTCTCGCGGTCGGGCGAGAGGTGCACGGCATGGCGGTTCATGGGCCGCAGTCCTTCGGCACGGATCGCCGCCGTGTTGCGGGCCACCGTGCCGTGGAAGAGGTACGGGGGCGGGGTCGCCGGAGGCAGATGGAGGTCGACGTCGACGGAGTGGCCCTGGCTGGCGCGGATTCTGCCGTCTTCCACGGCGAAGCGCTGTTTGTCGTTCACGGCCACCACATGGTCGAGCTCGGCACGGGTGAAGCGGAAACCGTGTGCCTCTGCCGCGGCGACAAGTGCGTCGATCTCCACCCAGCCGTTCTCGTCGAGCGTGAGCCCGATCCGCCGGGGCTGGTGGCGCAGATGCCTGGACAGGTATTTCGACACCTTCACCGTGCGCTGTTCGTCCGCCGCGCGTCGATCGCCGGACGCCTCGTCGGCGGGGGGTTCTCCATTCATCCGTTCAGCCTCGCTGCGAGCCGTTCTTCCCGCACTTGATTTTCGTCCACCGACTTTTCATCCGACACTTTTCGTCCACAGGTTTGATCCACAGCCAAGTCCAGTTATCCACAGGGTAATTGGCGATTCTGTGGACAACGGCCAAGCTATTTAACCTATTTGGTCAACAGATCCACTATTGGCATGACTTGCCGCAAGTGCGTCTAATGTCCGGGCCTGGACCTCGCGTTCAGCGGCAGCGGCAACGAACGCCGCAGCGTTCTCACGGCCAACCAGCGCCTCGACGGCCTGCATTGTCGACGCCGGCAGTGCCACCGGGAACGGCTCGTCCGTGGGTCGGGCCGGTTGCCCCGAGGCGAGGTGGTGCTTGAGGTGACGGGTGGCGAACAGACGCATGGCACGCGCCAGTTCGGCGTCGACGGATTGCTGGGCGAGCGGCCTCAAGCGACGAACGAGAGCGGCCGCCTCCGCCGCGTCCACCTCGCTCGGCGGGTTATGACCCAGATAACGCGCGAAGACGTGCTCGGTCGTGAACTCCAGGAAACGGGAGGCTATGTGCTCGACCTGTCCCCTCAACTCCCGCAGATGGCCCGAGATCGCGGACAACGGAACACCGGCCGCATGCAACTCAACCGCTACCGCCAGCTCTTGGGGACTCGGAACCAGGAATTCGTTTTCCCGGCCCGGCACGGGCTCCAGGACGCCGAGCGCGATCGCGTCGGCCACCGCGGCTTCGTCCGGCTCGCCGCCGAACGCCGCGTCCAGCTCCGCCCGGGTCATCCGGTCGGCCTTCTCGTCCGTCCACGGGCCGTCGACCTCGGCGGCGAGCCCCAGGACGCCGCCGAGCCCACGCCCCGCGTCCCAGGCCTCGAGCAGCTCCTTGATCGACGCCAGGGTGTAGCCCCTGTCGAGCAGATCGGCTATCTGCCGCAACCGGGCCAGATGGGCGTCGCCGTACACATTGGCCCGGCCGCGCCGCTCGGGCCGGGGGAGCAGGCCGCGGTCCTGGTAGGCGCGGATCGTCCGGACCGTGGCGCCACTGTGGTGCGCCAGGTCCTCGATGCGGTACTCCACGGGCCTGTGCCCGGGTCCGTGGCGGTCCACGGGCCTGTGCTCGGGGCCATGGCGGTCCACGGGCCCCTGCTCGGTACCGTGCCCGGTGCCGTGGTGACCCACCGGTACCTGTCCCGCGCCCGACTGATCGTCCACGCTCCCCGCCTCCGTTGAACCTCGTGCTAGGCGATGGCCGCCCGGCCGACCGCAGCCGCCGCGGCCCGTGCCGCGGGTGACTCCGCCAGGTATGCGACGGCCTTGCGCAGCGAGCCTTCCTGCGAGGGATGGTACGACCGCCGCAGATAGCGGGGTACGGCCGCACCGAGCTCTCGCCACGTGGGCAGCAGGCCCTTCCCGACCGCCTTGTTGTGCTCGGCAAGGGAGTAGCGAAGGCGCCCCGCGAGCTGCGGGTCCCGGCGCATCAGATAGGCGGTGCCCCAGATCCACAGGTACAGCATCACGGGCGCCGTGACCGTCATGCCCGCGATGCGGCGGACATAACGGGCCGGGCCCTCACCACCGCAGTGCTGGTACATGTCGAAGGCGACCGAGCGGTGCTCGACCTCCTCCGCGCCGTGCCAGCGCAGCAGATCGAGCATGACCGCGTCGGCGTCCGCGTGGTCCAGGCCCTCGGCGTGCAGCACCCAGTTCCCCAGGACCGCCGTGAACTGCTCGATCGCAGCGACGACCGCGAGGCGGAAGCGCAGCCACTCCTGCGTCGGTATCGGCGCCCCCATCGGCGGCTTCTCGCCGAGAAGCTTCTCGAAGAGGAAGTCGACGTACTTGGTGAACGCGGCGGTGTCGAGCCGCTGCGCCGCCAGGTGGTCCAGCACGTGCGCGTGCTGCACGCTGTGCGTGGCCTCCTGGCCCATGAACCCTTTGACGTCCCCCCGCAGCACCGGATCGGTGATCAGGGGCAGGCCTTCCTTGAAGACCTTCACGAACCACCGCTCCCCCGCAGGGAGAAGCAGATGCAGCACGTTGATGACGTGGGTGGCGGTGGGCTCGTCCGGTATCCAGTGCAGCGGGGTCCGTTCCCAGTCGAACGAGACCCGGCGTGGAACGATCGTGTAGTGCTCCTCGGCGTTCGTGTCGGTGCTTTTCTCCGTGCTCACAGCGGCGGCTCCATTCGAGCGATCGCACGCAGGGCCCTGGGCGTGAAGCGGGACATGAGGTGGGCGCCACGGGCTTCCGGGGTGACCGGCACGACCGCCTGGTTCTTGACGACGGCGCGCAGGATCGCGTCGGCGACCTTCTCCGGCGGGTAGTTCCGCAGGCCGTACAGGCGCGAGGTCTTCTTCTGGCGGCGCTTCTCCTCATCGGCGTCGACGCCCGTGAAGTGCGTGGTCGCCGTGATGTTCGTGTTCACGAAGCCCGGGCAGATCGCGGACACCCCGATGCCCTGGCCCGCGAGCTCCGCACGCAGGCACTCGCTCAGCATCAGGACCGCGGCCTTCGAAGTGCTGTAGGCGGGCAGGGCCTTGGACGGCTGATACGCCGCGGCGGACGCGGTGTTGACGATGTGGCCGCCCTGGCCGCGCTCGGCCATCTGCTTGCCGAAGAGCCGGCAGCCGTGGATCACGCCCCACAGATTGACGTCGAGGACCTTCTTCCAGTCCTCGGCGCTCGTGTCGAGGAAGGAGCCGGAGAGGCCTATCCCCGCGTTGTTCACCAGGACGTCGACGATGCCGTACTCGCTTGCGACCTTCTCGGCGAGCTTCTCCATGGCCTGCTCGTCGGCGACGTCCACCGTCTCGCCCCATGCCTCGGGGGCGCCGACAAGACGGGACATCTCCGCCGTGCGCGCCGCGCTCTCCGCGTCCCGGTCCACGGCCACCACGCGCGCGCCCGCCTCGGCGAACGCGAAGGCGGTGGCCCGGCCGATGCCGCTGCCCGCGCCGGTGACCAGGACCAGCTGGCCGCCGAAGCGATCGGCGTGCTTCCCCCTGGCCACACTGTCCTTCGCGGGCACGCCGTCCTCGTTGGTGGTGACGAAGTCCGTGATCCACGCGGCCAGTTGGTCGGGCCGCGTACGGGGCACCCAGTGCTTTGCCGGGATGCTGCGACGCACCAGTTCCGGAGCCCAGACTTCCAGCTCGTCGTAGAGCCGCTCCGAAAGGAAGATGTCGCCGGACGGCGTGATGAGCTGCACGGGCGCGTGTGCGTAGGCGTCGGCGCGGGGCCTGCGCATCCGCGCGCGGACGTTGTCGCGGTAGAGCCATGCTCCGTGCGCGGCGTCCGACGGCAGCGACGACGTCGGGTAGTCGCCCGCCGGCACCTTCTCCATGCGCTGGAGGATCTTGGGCCACTGCTTCCCGAGGGGGCCGCGCCAGGCGAGCTCGGGGAGCACCGGCGTGTGCAGCATGTACACGTACCAGGACTTGGCGCCCTGGCCGAGGAGCTGGCCGACCTTGCGCGGGGTGGGCCGGGTCATCCTCTTCTTGATCCAGTGCCCGAAGTGGTCGAGCGAAGGCCCCGACATCGAGGTGAAGGACGCGATCCGCCCCTCGGTGCGCTTGACCGTGACGAATTCCCAGGCCTGCACCGAACCCCAGTCGTGGCCGACCAGATGCACCGGCTTGTCCGGGCTCACCGCATCGGCGACGGCCACGAAGTCATCGGTGAGCTTCTCCAGCGTGAAGCCGCCGCGCAGGGGCTTGGGAGCCGTCGACCTGCCGTGGCCGCGCACGTCGTAGAGCACGACGTGGAAGCGGTCCGCGAGGCGCTCGGCGACCTCCGACCAGACCTCCTTGGAGTCCGGATAGCCGTGCACGAGCAGGACCGTGGGCTGCGTCGGGTCGCCGAGCTCGGCGACGCACAGCTCCACTCCGCCCGTGCGCACCCAGCGCTCGCGGGCGCCCTTGATCCCCTTGGTGGTTGCTTCGGTGCTCATGCGGCGGCCCTCTCCTCAGCCCAGCGCCGCACATGCGGCAGATCGTCGTCCAGCCAGAACGCGCTCTGTTCGGGGTCCTTGGAGTCGGTGACGACCAGGATCTCCTCGAACTTCGCGCCCGTACCCCTGAATCCAAGGTGCGGTTCGACCGCCCAGAGCCCCGGCCGGGGCGGGTGGTCGGAGAATTTGTACGGCGACCACAGCGGGGACCAGCCGTCCCGGTGGCCGTGGATCGCGTCGCTCGCAAGGCCCTTCAGGGACTGGGTGCCGAAGCCGAACACATGCGGCGACCTGCGGCGCTCCTTGACCCTGTCGATCTTGTGCGCGATGACGCCGAAGGGATACGCGCGATGGCGGTTCGCATAGCCCTGGCGGACCATGAGCCGGTCCACGTCCTCATAGATCTCGCGCAACGTGCGGCGCTCACGCACCTCGCGCAGGAGCAGCTCGCGATGCGCCTCGAGGTCGGCGAGCAGCTTGTCGTGCACGGGGTTGAGGCCCAGGCAGCCCGAGTAGCCGATGTCCGCCGTATATCCCTTGTGGACCGGGGCCATGTCGAGGATGAAGGGCATCCCCGGCTCGAGGCGGCGGTTGGTGGGGAAGAACTGCAGCGGTATCCGGAAGTTCACGAACGCCGTGCGGTCCCCGAACCAGGCGAAAGGCAGGTGGAACCAGTCCCGCACACCCCGCTCACGCAGCCACTCACGCTGCATCCGAGCCGCCTCGCGCTCGGTCACACCCGGCTTGAGCTGCGCCGCGACCGCCTCCGCGCATTCATACGCGAGGGTCTGCACTTCCCTGAACCCCCGCAGGTCCGCGGAGAGTTCACCTGCCACTGTTGAGGTCATGCCACCGTCCGTCCGTGTCCGTCATCGCAGTACGCGTGTCCGGTCCATCGCAGTACGCGTCCGTAACTTGACACTGGTGAATGTGACAATGCTCAGCGGCTACGTCAATAGCTGTGCACGAGCCGGGCCCGAGTCCGGGGACGTCTGCGGGTTGTCCCCGAGGGGTCGACCTCAGGAGGACCCTTACGGGCCCGTAATACCCGAGAGTGAGGCGAGGACAGGCCCCTGGTCTGACGCCTTGGTGTGGCCTGCGCCACTAACTTCGAACCGTGACTGTGATCGCGACCGAAAGCCTGAGCAAGCGGTTCCCGAGGGTGACCGCGCTTGACCGGCTCTCCATGGATATCGGGCCCGGTGTGACCGGACTCGTCGGAGCCAACGGAGCCGGCAAGTCCACACTGATCAAGATCCTGCTGGGTCTGTCCCCCGCCACGGAGGGCACCGCCGCCGTGCTCGGCCTGGACGTCGCCACCAGTGGCGGCCAGATCCGCGAGCGCGTCGGCTACATGCCCGAGCACGACTGCCTGCCGCCCGACGTGTCGGCCACCGAGTTCGTCGTCCACATGGCACGCATGTCGGGGCTGCCGCCCACGGCTGCCCGCGAACGCACCGCGGACACCCTGCGGCACGTCGGTCTCTACGAGGAGCGCTACCGCCCCATCGGGGGCTACTCGACGGGGATGAAGCAGCGGGTGAAGCTCGCACAGGCCCTCGTCCACGACCCCGACCTGGTCTTCCTGGACGAACCGACCAACGGTCTCGATCCCGTGGGCCGTGACGAGATGCTGGGCCTCATCCGCCGCGTCCACACGGACTTCGGCATCTCCGTCCTGGTCACCTCGCACCTGCTCGGCGAGCTGGAGCGCACCTGCGACCACGTGGTCGTCATCGACGGCGGCAAGCTCCTGCGGTCCAGTTCCACCACCGACTTCACCCAGACCACCACGACGCTGGCCGTCGAGGTCACGGACACGGACGAGCACCCCGACGGAACGAAGGTCTTCCGCGAGGCGCTGCAGGGCCGCGGGGTCGCCACCCATGAGGGAAGCGGCCTGCCCGGTGCCGGGCACACCGTGCTGCTCGAGGCGGACGGCGACGAGACGTACGACCTGGTCCGTGATCTCGTCGCCGACCTCGGCCTCGGCCTGGTCCGGATGGAACAGCGCAGGCACCACATCGCAGAGGTATTCCAGACCGACCAGCCCGAGCGGACGGATCGGAACGAACCGTCCGAGAAGACGCAAGCGCGGAAGGAGGAGGTCCGTCATGGCGGTTGAGCAGCCCCCGGCACGCGCCGGCGAACAGACCCAGATCCACAACATCGGCTATCGCAAGTACGACGGCGCGCGCCTGGGCCGCGCCTACGCCCGCCGCTCGCTCTTCTCCCAGAGCCTGCGCGGAGCGTACGGACTCGGCCGCTCGGCCAAGTCCAAGGTCCTGCCCATGATCCTCTTCGCGGTGATGTGTGTTCCCGCCGCGATCATGGTGGCGGTCGCCGTGACCACCAAGGCGAACGACCTCCCCCTCGACTACACCCGATACGCGATCGTGCTGCAGGCCGTCATCAGTCTCTACCTCGCCGCCCAGGCCCCCCAGACCGTCTCGCGCGACCTGCGCTTCAAGACCGTCCCCCTCTACTTCTCCCGCCCCATCGAGCACAGCGACTACGTACGCGCCAAGTTCGCGGCGATGGCCTCGGCCCTCTTCGTCCTCACGGCCGCACCGCTGCTCGTCCTCTACGTGGGGGCGCTGCTCGCCAAGCTCGACTTCGCGGACCAGACGAAGGGCTTCGGCCAGGGGCTCGTCTCCGTGGCGCTGCTCTCGCTCCTCTTCTCCGGCATCGCCCTCATCATCTCGGCGATCACACCCCGCCGGGGCTTCGGGATCGCCGCCGTCATCGCCGTCCTGACCATCAGCTACGGAGCGGTGTCCACGGTCCAGGCCATCGCCTACGAACAGGGCAGCACCGACGCCATCGCCTGGCTCGGCCTCTTCTCGCCGATCACGCTCATCGACGGCGTACAGACCGCCTTCCTCGGCGCGACCTCCGCCTTCCCCGGAGGGGAAGGCCCCTCGTCCGGCACCGGCGTGGTCTACGTGATCGTCGTCCTCGCCCTCATCGCGGGCTGCTACGGCGCGATGATGCGCCGCTACCGAAAGGTCGGGCTGTGAGCACCATCAACATCGACCACACCAGCCGCTGGTTCGGCAACGTGGTGGCGGTCAACGACATCACGATGAACGTAGGACCGGGCGTCACCGGCCTCCTCGGCCCGAACGGCGCGGGCAAATCCACCCTCATCAACATGATGGGCGGCTTCCTCGCCCCCTCCACCGGCAGCGTCACGCTCGACGCCAGGCCGATCTGGCGCAACGAACAGATCTACAAGGACATCGGCATCGTCCCCGAGCGCGAGGCGATGTACGACTTCCTCACCGGGCGCGAATTCGTCGTCGCCAACGCCGAGTTGCACGGCCTGGACGAGCGTGCCGCGCAGAAGGCCCTCGCCACGGTCGAGATGGAGTACGCACAGGACCGCAAGATCTCGACGTACAGCAAGGGCATGCGCCAGCGCGTGAAGATGGCGTCCGCCCTCGTCCACGAACCGTCGGTGCTCCTGCTCGACGAGCCGTTCAACGGCATGGACCCCCGCCAGCGCATGCAGCTGATGGACCTGCTGCGACGCATGGGGGACGAGGGCCGCACGGTCCTGTTCTCCTCGCACATCCTCGAAGAGGTCGAGCAACTGGCATCGCACATCGAGGTGATCGTGGCCGGCAGGCACGCCGCGAGCGGCGACTTCCGCAAGATCCGCCGTCTGATGACCGACCGCCCGCACCGCTACCTGGTGCGTTCCAGCGACGACCGCGCCCTGGCCGCCGCCCTGATCGCAGACCCGTCGACGGCAGGAATCGAAGTCGACCTCAAGGAAGGCGCCCTGCGCATCCAAGCCATCGACTTCGGGCGCTTCACCGCCCTGTTGCCACGCATCGCCCGCGATCACGACATCCGACTGCTCACGGTCTCGCCCTCGGACGAGTCCCTCGAGTCGGTCTTCTCCTATCTCGTCGCGGCCTGAAGGGAGCCATCGTGTACGACCCCACTGTCGCCCGGCTCACCTACCGGGCCCTGCTCGGCCGCCGCCGGGCGCTGATCCTCTTCGCCCTGCCCGTCCTGCTGATCGTCATCTCCGCCGCGGTCCGCGGATTCAGCGGAGCCGACGACCAGGTCGCCTCGGACCTCCTCGGCGGCTTCGCGCTCGCCACGATGGTGCCGATCATCGGCGTCATCGCCGGCACCGGAGCCATCGGCCCGGAGATCGACGACGGCTCCGTCGTCTATCTCCTCTCCAAGCCGGTCAAGCGGCCCACGATCATCGTCACCAAGCTCACCGTCGCCATCGCCGTCACCATGGCCTTCTCCGCGATCCCGACGCTGATCGCCGGCCTGATCCTGAACGGCAACGGCCAGCAGATCGCCGTGGCGTACACCATCGCCGCCCTGGTCGCCTCCATCGCGTACGCCGCGATCTTCCTGCTCCTGGGCACCATCACGCGGCACGCGGTGGTCTTCGGACTCGTCTACGCCCTCGTGTGGGAGGCCCTCTTCGGGTCGCTCGTCGCCGGGGCGCGCACGCTCAGCGTCCAGCAGTGGTCGCTCGCCGTCGCCCAGAAGACCGCGGGCGGTGATCTGGTCACCTCGGACGTCGGCCTCCCGGTGGCCACCGTGCTCCTTGTCGGCGTCACGGTGCTCGCCACCTGGTACGCCGGGCAGAAGCTGCGGTCGCTGAAGCTGGCCGGGGAGGAGTAATTAATCGGTGGCGGGCGGATCGGGTCGGCGGGCACAGTAGTTGTGTCACCGCGCCAAGACCCTGGCGCCCGCTTACCGGGAGAGGAGCCGACGTGTCCATCAGCAGTCCGTCGAGTTCCCAGCAGGGCAGCCCGCGGCAGGCCCCGGAGTAGTTACTCACTCCGTAGAGCCCCGCCCGCGGGAGTTTGCCCGGGGCGGCCGCTTCGAGCGCGCACTTCGTGCGCGGGCCGCCCACCCGGAGGATTGGCCGAGTGGTAAGGCAGCGGCTTGCTAAGCCGTCGTCGGGGTTCACGCCTCGCGCGCGTTCGATCCGCGCATCCTCCGCAAGACGTTGCACCGGGCTTGAGCCGATTCATCGCCACGCGGCACAGGTGTGATCAGGCCAGGAACCGCTCGAGCACCGTCGCGATGCCGTCGTCCTCGTTCGACGCCGTCACCTCGTCCGCCACCGCCCTGAGTTCCTCGTGGGCGTTGGCCATCGCCACGCCGTGCGCCGCCCAGCCGAACATCGGGATGTCGTTGGGCATGTCCCCGAAGGCGATCGTGTCCGCGGCCTTCGCGCCCAGGCGGCGGGCCGCGAGGGACAGGCCCGTGGCCTTGGAGAGACCGAGGGGGAGCAGTTCGACGATGCCCTCGCCGGCCATCGTGACGCCGACAAGACCACCCGCCACCTGACGCGCCACCGAGGCCAGCTCGTCGTCGCTCAGGCCGGGGTGCTGGACGTACACCTTGTTCAGCGGGGCCGCCCACAGCTCGGCGACGTCCGTGAACGGGACGGCGGGCAGCGGGCCGTCCTGCACCGCGTACCCGGGGCCGACGATCACCTCGCCGTCCAGGCCGTCACGGCTCGCGGCCAGCGCCAGCGGGCCGATCTCGGCCTCTATCTTGGCCAGGGCGATACCGGCAAGCTGCCGGTCGAGCGTGACCGACGTGAGCAGCCGGTGCTCGCCCGCGTGGTAGACCTGCGCGCCCTGCCCGCACACCGCCAGGCCGTCATAGCCCAGATCGTCGAGGATGTGCCGGGTCCAGGGCACGGCACGGCCGGTGACGATGATGTGCGCGGCGCCCGCCGCGGTGGCCGCGGTGAGCGCGTCGCGCGTACGCGCCGAGACCGTGTCGTCGGAGCGCAGGAGCGTTCCGTCGAGGTCGGTCGCGACGAGTTTGTACGGGAAGGACGGTGTGGCAGGAGCAGGGTGACTCACTTGTTGGTGGGCTCCAAGATCTCTCGTCCCCCCAGGTACGGACGCAGTACCTCGGGCACCCACACGGAGCCGTCGGCCTGCTGGTGATTCTCCAGGAGGGCGACGATCGTGCGCGGGACGGCGCAGAGCGTGCCGTTCAGCGTCGCGAGCGGCTGCGTCACCTTCTTGCCGTCGCTCTCGTCGCGCATCCGGATCGAAAGACGGCGCGACTGGAAGCTGTCGCAGTTCGACGCGGACGTCAGCTCGCGGTACTTGCCCTGCGTCGGGATCCACGCCTCGCAGTCGAACTTCCGCGAGGCCGAGGAGCCCAGGTCACCCGTGGCGACGTCGATCACCTGGAACGGCAGACCGAGGCCGGTCAGCCACTGCTTCTCCCACTCCAGGAGCCGCTGGTGCTCGTTCTCCGCGTCCGCCGGGTCGACGTACGAGAACATCTCGACCTTGTCGAACTGGTGCACGCGGAAGATGCCGCGGGTGTCCTTGCCGTACGTGCCGGCCTCGCGGCGGAAGCAGGGCGAGAAGCCCGCGTACCGCAGGGGCAGCTTGTCGGCGTCGATGATCTCGTCCATGTGGTAACCGGCGAGCGCGACCTCGGAGGTGCCGACCAGGTAGTAGTCGTCCTTCTCCAGGTGGTAGACGTTCTCGGCGGCCTGGCCGAGGAAGCCCGTGCCCTCCATGGCGCGCGGACGGACCAGGGCGGGCGTCAGCATCGGGATGAACCCGGCCTCCGTCGCCTGCGCGATCGCCGCGTTCACGAGGGCCAGTTCGAGCAGCGCGCCGATGCCCGTCAGGTAGTAGAAGCGCGAGCCGGAGACCTTCGCGCCGCGCTCGACGTCGATGGCGCCGAGCAGCTCGCCGAGCTCCAGGTGGTCCTTGGGCTCGAAGCCCTCGGCCGCGAAGTCGCGCGGGGTGCCGATGGTGTCGAGGACGACGAAGTCCTCCTCGCCGCCGACCGGGACGTCCGGGTGGACGAGGTTGCCCAGCTGCCCAAGCAGGCGCTTGGTCTCCTCGTCGGCCTCGTCCTGTGCGGCGTTGGCCGCCTTGACGGCGGCGGAGAGCTCGCCGGCCTTCTTCAGGAGCTCGGCCTTCTCGTCACCCGAGGCCTTGGGGATGAGCTTGCCGAGCGCCTTCTGCTCGGAACGGAGCTCGTCGAAGCGGAGCCCGGACGACCTGCGCCGCTCGTCGGCGGAGAGCAGGGCGTCGACGAGCTCGACGTCCTCTCCACGGGCGCGCTGGGAGGCGCGAACACGGTCGGGGTCCTCACGGAGCAGGCGAAGGTCAATCACCCCACCAGGCTACCGTCGAGCGGTTCGGGCTCTCGACTCGATATTCCACCCCGTGGCGTTATGACCGATTTGCCGGAATGGGAATTCCGGAATGCGGCGCACCCCGCGGCATGCCCCGTACATCGGCGATCAGGGTCAATGGAAAGGGCGTCACTCCCCGAAACGGGGCAGAGGGGACGTGCTCCCTTGACTCGATCCCCTTGCGGGGGGCGGGACTTGGCGGGCCGGTTGTCCACAGGAATATCCCCTGCCGAAAAGTTATCCACAGGCTGTGCGAAAGATCTGTGGATGCCGGAAGAGATCGTTCCGAAAGCCGCATGCGCGACGAAGGATTCCCGTCCCAAACCACCCTCACACCCACTTTCGAGTGGAAATGGTTCGCTCCAAAGAGTTGATCAATGGAAAAGGGTGGACGAGGGGTGACGTGCGCGACTGTGGACGGACTTGTGGGGTGTAGGCCGATTTGTCGACCATGTCACGCTTCGTTGTCGACTTGTCCCCAGGTCGAGAACAGGCCCTGTGGATAACTTTGTGGATAACGTAAATCAGCAGGTAAGACCGCTCACAACCGGCCGACGCAGCCGGCCGTCAGAACCGGCCGTCAGAACCGGCCGTCAGAACCGGCCGTCCTGGCACTGGGTCAGCCAGTCCGACGCGGCGAGGAACTCGCCGTCGGTCGTACCGGGTCGCAGCGGCCGTACGTCGGCGGGCGTCACCCCCGCCCTCGGATAGGACCCGAGGAAGCGCACCTGCGGGCAGATCCGCTTGAGGCCCATCAGGGCCTCGCCCACGCGGCGGTCCGTGATGTGGCCTTCGGCGTCCACCGAGAAGCAGTAATTACCGATGCGCTTGCCGGTGGGCCGCGATTCGATCCGCATCAGGTTGACCCCGCGTACGGCGAACTCCTGGAGCAGTTCGAGCAGTGCGCCGGGGTGGTCGTCGCCGAGCCAGATGACCACCGAGGTCTTGTCCGCACCGGTCGGCGCGGCGGGGCGGGCCGGGCGGCCGACCAGGACGAAGCGGGTCTCGGCGGTCGCCGCGTCGTGGATCTCGCGCACCAGCGGTTCGAGGCCGTACGTCGCCGCCGCGAACTCGCCCGCGAAGGCGGCGTCGAAGCGTCCCTCCTGGACCAGACGGGCGCCGTCCGCGTTCGACGCCGCCGATTCCCACAGGGCGTCCGGGAGGTTCGCCGCGAGCCAGTTGCGGACCTGCGGCTGGGCCACGGGGTGGCCGGTCACCGTCTTGATGTCCTTGATCTGCGTGCCCGGCCGCACGAGCAGCGCGAAGGCGATCGGGAGCACGACCTCGCGGTAGATCATCAAGGGCTCGCCCTTGGCGAGCTCGTCGACGGTGGTCGTGACACCGCCCTCGACGGAGTTCTCGATCGGCACGAGCGCGGCAGCGGCGTCGCCGCTCCGGACCGCGTCGAGTGCGGCCGGCACGGACACCATCGGGACGAGCTCCCTGGTGGCCGCTTCAGGGAGCGTACGGAGGGCTGCCTCGGTGAAGGTGCCCTCGGGGCCGAGATAGGTGTAGCGCATCGCCGACATACCGTCACCCTAATGGCCCGTACGTGGCACGGCTCACGCGTCTCACGAAGCGGCGCACGCCTCACGCATCCGCGCTCGAACCCTCGTACGGGAGCGCGCGCCCTGCCCTTCAGCTGCCGCAGCCATCCTCCCCTCCGGCAGCCGCAGCCCCCCCCTCCGGCAGCCGCAGCCCTACCCCTCCAGCAGCCGCTGCCCCACGTACTCGCCCTTCGCCGCCCCGCCGGGCACCGCGAACAGACCGCTCGACTCGTGCCGGATGAACTCCGAGAGCGCGTCCCCCCGGTCGAGCTTGCGCTGCACCGGCACGAAGCCGCGGAGCGGGTCGGCCTGCCAGCACACGAAGAGCAGGCCCGCGTCCGGCTCCCCGTTCTTGTCGAAGCCGTCGTGGTACGAGAACGGGCGGCGCAGCATCGCGGAGCCGCCGTTCTTGTCGGGCCGGGTGATGCGGGCGTGGGCGTTGAGGGCGATGACGTAGTTGCCGTCCGGGCCCGCCTTCTCCAGCTTCGGTTCGGTGGTCTCCGTACCGCCGGTCAGCGGTGAGCCGTCCGACTTGTGACGCCCGATGACCGCCTCCTGGTCCTTGACGCCGAGCTTCTCCCAGTCGTCGAGGAGCATCCGGATGCGGCGCACGACGACGTACGAGCCGCCGGCCATCCATTGCGGGTCGCCCTTGGCCGGCACGAAGATCCGCCGGTCGAAGTCGTCGTCCGACGGCTTCGGATTGTTGGAGCCGTCGATCTGTCCCATGAGGTTGCGCGTCGTCATGGGCCGCGCGGTCGCGCCCGGCGAGCGGTTGAAGCCGTTCATCTGCCAGCGCACCCGCGCCGCTTCACCCGCCTCCTTCTGGATCGCGCGCAGCGCGTGGAAGGCGACGAGCGGGTCGTTCGCGCCGATCTGCACCCACAGGTCGCCTTCACTGCGCGCCTTGTCGAGGCGGTCGGAGGAGAAGTCAGGCAGCGGGTCGAGCGCGGAAGGGCGCTGCTTCTCCAGGCCGGTGCGCCCGAAGAAGCTGTGCCCGAAGCCGAAGGTGACGCTCAGCGACGAGGGGCCCGCGTCCCGGGCGACGTCCGTGTCCCCGCCCTCCGCTGCCTTGCCCGCCATCAGCCGTTCGGCCGTCGCCGACCAGCGGCGCAGCAAGGCGGCGGCTTCCTTGCGGCCCGCACCCGCGGTCAGGTCGAAGGCCACCAGATGGCCGCGGGACTGGAGGGGCGTGGTGATGCCGGGCTGATGTTTCCCGTGAAACATGACCGTGTCCGCGCCAAGCGACGCCAGCGACGGCGCCTGCTCGGGGGTCTCCGAGGGCGCCGCGGCATACCCGGCGGCACCGCCCGCCGCGCCCAGCGCGAGACCGGTGGCGCCGGCGGTGCCGAGCAGCCGCCGCCTCGAAATCCCGTTGTCCGCCATGGTGGTTCCGTTCAGCCGATCTGCGCGTTCTTGTTCACGGTCACTTGGTCGATGTCGGAGGTGCGTACGGTCACCGCGATCTTCCAGTTGCCGGCCATCGGGATCTGCACCCCGCTGGAGCTCCAGTGTCCGGTGGAGATGTGGTCGGGAGCGACAGGCAGGGGGCCGAGATCCTTCGACTTGAGGGTGAAGGAGACCTTCACCTCGGGGATGTCGAAGGCACTGCCGTTCGGCCGCTTCACGAAGATGTGCATGTCGTTGCTGCCCGTGCGGCCGGGGTCCAGGTCGAGCTGCAGGGTGCCCTTGCCGTCGTCGGAGCCCGTGTCGAAGGGGATCTTGAGGGTGAGCGGTCCTGACCGCTGTGCGGCGGCGGCCGTCTTCGACGCCGCAGCCTCTTCCTCCGTACGCCCCGGCTCGGTGGAGGTGAGGACCGTCGTGACGGCGAGCAGGACCACGGCGACGCCCGCCTCCGCGAGCACGGAGCGGCGCAGGCCGGAGCGGTTGGGGTCGGCGTCGCGGATCCGCTTCTCGCGGGCGGTGCTCATGGCGGCCTGCTGGCGGGCGAGTTGGGCGGAGCGCTTGGACTCCTTGGAGTCCTTGGACGCCTTGGCCTCCTTGGAATCCGCGCCGGTGCCTCCGGCGGGCACCGTCACCGGCTTCTTCTCCACGCGCTTGGCCGCGGCGTTCTTCTCCGCATGCTTCTCCGCGCGCTTCTCGACGACGGTCGCCGCGGCCGCCTCCGGGGCCACATCGCCCGTCTGGCCCGCGATCCGGGCCGTCCAGCGGCGCGAGATCCAGGCGATGCCGACGAGTACGACGACCAGACCGACCTTGATCAGGAGCAGCTGTCCGTACCACGTACCGGTGAGGGCCGACCACGAACCGACCTGCCGCCACGACTGGTAGAGCCCGGTAGCCGCGAGGGCGACGACGCTGCAGAACGCGACCCGGGAGAAGCGTTTCACCGCCCCGGCATCCACCGACGGCGCGAAGTAGAGGGCGACGACGAGCGCCGCGAGCCCGCCGAGCCAGGCCGCCACGGCGAGCAGGTGCACGACGTCCACGGGCATCGCGAGCCCGGCCTGGATACCGGTCGACGCGTGCTCGGCCATGGCCCAGGTCGCGCCGAGCCCGACGGCGACGACGCCCCCGCCGATCGCGAGCCCGAAGGTGAGGTCCTTGCGCTCCTTGGGGTCGGTCCGCTTCTCGTACGCCCCGAAGAGCACCGCGATGAAGAGCGCGGCGGCGGCCAGCAGGAGGAGCCGTGAGACCAGCGCGGCTCCCGTCTTCGTTTGGAGCACGTCGCCGAGCTTGGCCATGTCCAAGGCGTCGGCGATCTTCCCGGAGCCGGTGTAGGGCGCGCGCAGCAGGAGCAGCACGAGGGTGGACGCGGTGAGCGTGACCCAGCCGGACACCACGAGGCGCTGCACGGGCCGTACGCCGGCGCCGCGCGGCCAGCAGCCGAGCACGAAGGCCGCGCCGCCGACGACGAGGATGAACCCGGCGTACGAGAGGTAGCGCGCGAAGCCGTAGAGGCCGCCGACGAACCCGCCGCCCACCTCCTGGTCCGGCAGCGCGACCTTGGTGTCCGACGGCGCGCCCACGGAGAACGTGAAGGCCCCGGAGATCGGGTGGCTGTCGGCGGACACGACCTGGTAGGCGACGGTGAAGGTGCCGTCGGGCAACCCCTTGTGCAGCTTCACGCCGTAGGTGTTGGACCCGAGGTCACTGGTCTTGCCGGTGTCGACGCGCTTGCCGGCCGGGTCGAGCACCCGTACGGAGCCGTCGGACATGGCGACCTTCTCGGAGAAGGTCAGCGAGACGGCTGCGGGCGCCTTGTCGACCACCGCCCCCTGCTTGGGGTCGCTTCCCGTCAGCGCCGCGTGGGCGGAGGCTGGGGCCGCCGTGCCGAGCAGCGCGCCGAGGAAGACGGCGACGACGAGCAGGAGCCGTCCGACGCCGGGGGCTATCCCGAAGCGCGCGGCGGCCCCGGAGCGAGCTCTGGCGGCTCCGGAGCGCGCTCCGGAGCCTCCGGCGCGAACTCCACAGCGGGGAGCGATGGTCTGCATCAGCGATCAGTCCCTCAGTGCGACGCGTGCTTGCCGGGCTTGGGGTTGTACGTGGCGGCCTTCACCGGAACCTCAATCTCGATCGGGTCCGACTTTGCGAAGTGCAGCGTCACGGCGACCTTGTCGCCCTGCTTCGGCTTGTCCTTGAGCTCCTCGAACATGAGGTGGTTGCCGCCCCGCGCGAAGTCGAGCTCGCCGTTCGCGGGTACGGCGAACGACTTCTGCTCCTTCATCGCGCCGTCCTTGGTGCTGTGCAGCGTGACCTTCTCGGCGATGGAGCTGGTGACCGAGGTGAGCTTGTCCGCGCCGCCCTTGTTCGTGACGGTGAAGAACCCGGAGGCCATGTCGTCCATGGCGGGCTCGGGCATGAACGCGCCGGCGACCTTGAGCTCCGGTTCGCCCGAAGCCTTGTCGCCGGACGAGTCCGAGCAGCCCGCGAGGACGAGCCCCGCCGTCAGCGCCACGGCCCCGCTGATCAGTGCGCGACGGTTCACGGAGTCGCTCCCTTGACGATCTTGGGGAGGTCCTTGGTGTAGTCGTCCACGGTGGCGTCCTGGCCCCACAGGACGTACCCGGCGTCGGTCTTCGGCGAGAACGCGATGACCTGCGTGCCGTGCATCGAGATGACCTTGCCCTTCTCCTTCTTGGAGGGCTCGATGCTGATGCCCAGGGTGCGGGCGCCGGCCTGGATGGTGTCGAAGTCACCGGTCAGACCGATGAAGTCGGTGTCCTGGCCCTTGAGCCACTCGCCGAGGTGGGCGGGGGTGTCGCGCTCGGGGTCGGTGGTGACGAAGACGACCTGGAGCTTGTCCTGTTCGGCCTTGGGCAGCTGCTTCTTGGCGACGGCGATGTTGCTCATCGTCAAGGGGCAGAAGTCCGGGCACTTGGTGTAGCCGAAGTAGAGGAGCGTCGGCTTGCCCTTGGTCCGCTCGCGCAGGTCGTACTTCTTGCCGTGCGTGTCCTTGAGGACGAGGTCCGGCTTCTCGAAGGGCTTGTCGAGGACGGTCGCGGCCTTGTCGCCGCCGGACTCCACGGAGACGTCCGCGACGGGCTTCTTGCCGTCGTCACCGCTGCCGCAGGCGGACAGAGTGAGGGTGGCCGCGGCCAGCATGGCGGCGGCGAGCAACTTCTTCTTGCGCATACGAAAATGTCCCAGATGTGAGGGGGCCCGGGCGCACCGGGGGCAGACGAAACGCCCCCGGTGCGGCCCGAAGGGTGGCTCAGCTGTTGGCGCGCCGACGGCCGGCGAGCACGCCGAACGCCACACCCGCGGCGCCGACGACGATGCCGACGATGCCGAGGACGCGGGCGGTGGAGTCGCTGCTGTCGGAGGAGGCGGCGGACTCGGTCTTGTCGCCCGACTTCGCGTCTTCCTTGGCCTCGTCGTGCGAGGCGGCGGCGTCGTGGCCCTCCTCGGAGGCGGCGGTGAGCGCAAGGGCCGGGGCCGGGTGCTCCGGCTCCTCCTGGCCCTTCTGCTGCGGCTCGATCCAGCGGACGACGTCCTTGTTGTCGTACGTCTGGACGGCCTTGAAGACGAGCTCGTCGGCGTCCTCGGGGAGCGCGCCGATGGACAGCGGGAACTTCTGGAAGGAGCCCGGCTGGACGCCCTTGCCGTCGGCGGTCCAGGTGACCTTGGAGACGGCTTCGTCGATCTTCTCGCCGTGCATTTCGAGGGGCTTGTCGAGCTTCGTCTTGGTGACCTTGGCGGTCCAGCCGGGGACGGGCGCCGTCATGACGGAAGCGAGCGGGTGGTCCTCGGGGAAGGACACCTCGAGCTTGTTGGTCGAGGCGTCATCCATCTCGTTCGGGACCTTGAAGTTGACCGTGGCGTAGCCGCCCTTGGCGGCCTCGCCCTCGGCCGAGACGCTGACGTGCGCGAAGGCGGGGACGGAGAGCAGGAGGACGGCGGTGGCGGCGACGCCACCGACGACAGAGACGCGGGAGGCCTTCACGGCGGACAGCGCAGACAGAGCAGACATGGCGGAACACTCCACTTTCAGCGGTGATGATCAGCGGCGCCGAGCAGGCCGGCAGCGGTGATCAGGGGAGAGTGCGCGCGGCGACGAACCGAGCGGCACGCGCGCGTGGGACGCCGCGCGGCGTGAGGCACCTCTCCGTAGTGCTGCGGTAGGAGTGCGTCGCGTCAGGCGGCGAGTGCGAGTGCGGCGGCGGCCGGCGGGCCCCGCCTGATCACCGTGTGCTGGAGCGCGCTGGTGTGCGGCTTCGCCGGTACGAGGAACGTGGCGCGCGGAGTCGGTGAACCGACCTGGGGCGCTCCGGGGAGCCCGGCGCGCAGTGCTCCTACGAGGGCGAGCGCGCCGCGCAGGGAACGTACGAGCGCCCCTTCGGCGACTCCGTACGCCCCGTGGGCCGAGAGCCGCACGAGCCGGAGCAGCGCGATGTCGCCACGGCGCAGCAGCCATCCGGCGGCAACTGCAGCGAGCACATGCCCCAGGAGCATCGGCAGCGACGGGAGCAGCGACATCGAGTCCATCGCGGAGTCCGCCGCCGTGGCCGGTGCGCTGTGGTGCATGGCGTGGCCCGAGGCCCCGCCGCCCGGCTCCACGCCCGCCGTGGTCAGGATCCGGTGGGCCTGAGCGGGGCTGAGGCCGGCTGCGCCCACCCCGCACATCAGGCGCGCGGCCCGCTCCACCATGGTGGTGTCGGTGCTCGCCACTGTCGTGGCGCCGTGCTGGCCCACTCCGAAGAGCGCATGCAGGCCCACCTGCCCGGCAGCGAGCGCGGCGGCGATGCCCGGCAGCGAGCGCTCGCGTCCGGCGAGCGGTGCGGCGACGGCGAGGACGGCGACGAATCCGACGCCGAGCGTCCACAGCGGAACGGCGGCGCAGGAAGCGAGCACATGGCCCCCGGCGGACAGCACGACGCAGAGCACGGCGAACACCGCGGCTCTCAGGAGCCGGAGGTCGACTCCGGCGCGCGCCTCGCGCTGGTGGGGGGCAGTCATGGCCGGAACATCATTGCACTGGGCTTACCCGCCGCATACGGCAGGTCCGCAAGCTCCCGTCCGTGCCGATGGGTGCCGATGAGTGGCAGTGAGGGTCGATAACTGCCTATGGGTACCGAATGGGTGGCTTTAGGGGGCCTGTGAGTTGCTTGTGGGGGACGTGTCTACACCGCCCCGAGCCGTCCGCGCGTCCGCCGTATGGGCGGCATCACGTCAAGTGCGCGCTTATACACCGTCGCTTGCGGCAATACGTATCGGTATGTCGAGCCGCGGCCAGGAGGCTGGAGCATGAGCATGTGGTGGTCACTCCATTTGCGGCGCGAAGCTGCGAGCGTCCCGCTGGCCCGTCGGTTGCTGATCGGCACGATGGAGACCGCGGGGGTGGATCCCGACGTCTCGTACGACCTCTCGGTGGCTCTCAGCGAGGCTTGCGCCAACGCGGTGGAGCACGGCGGGGCGACGGTCCCCGATGGCGCTGCCGGGGCCTATCGGGTGACGGCGTATCTGGACGGCGAGAAGTGCCGCATCGAAGTGGCTGATTCCGGCCCCGGATTCGTGCCCGTCACGGTGCCCGCGTCCGACACCGCCGAGCACGGGCGGGGTCTGTACCTCATCCAGGAGCTCGCCGATCATGTGCACTTCGGCAACAAGCCAGGGGGCAGGGGCGGCGCGGTGATCAGCTTCGACAAGATCCTCAAGTGGCGTGAGGACACACCGCTCGTCACGGCCTGAGAGGCACACACCGCTCGTCACGGCCTGAGGTGGACGCACGGCTCGTCACGGCCTGAACCTCCGGCTCCCTCCCGCTCAGCCGGGCGGCAGCGCCCTGCACAGGGCATCGAGGGCCGCTCCGTAGGCGTGCTCCGGCGGCGTGGAGTAGCCGACGACCAGGCCGTCGGGCGCGGGCATCGTGGCCTCCGGGTGGCGGAATTCGGCGAGACCCTCCAGTGCGAGGCCCTGCCAGGCGGCCGCCTTCGCCGTGGACTGTTCGGTTCCGGGCGGCAGCCGCAGGACGGCGTGCAGGCCCGCGGCCACGCCGGTGGGGCTGATGTGCGGCGCGTGCGCGGCGAGCGCGGCGACGAGCTGATCGCGGCGGTGGCGGTAGCGCTGCCGCATGCGGCGGACGTGCCGGTCGTAGTGGCCCGTGTCGATGAGGTCGGCGAGCGTGAGCTGGTCGACGACACTGGCCCACGCCTCCCGTTCGCCCTTTGCCGCGAGCACGTCGTCGATGAGGTGTTCGGGCAGAACAAGCCACCCCAGACGCACCCCCGGAGACAGGCTCTTGCTCACCGAGCCCACGTATACGACGCGTTCGGGATCCAAACCCTGTACGGCGCCCACGGGCTCCCGGTCGTAGCGGAACTCGCCGTCGTAGTCGTCCTCCAGGACGAGGGCGTCGCGGGTGCGTGCCCAGTCGATCACCGCGGAACGTCGGGCGGGGTGCAGGGGACCGCCGGTCGGGAACTGGTGTGCGGGTGTGAGCAGCACACCCCGGACTCGCTGACAGCCGGTCAGTTCCTCGACGCGGGCGCCCATTTCGTCGAGGCCCAGCGGGACCGTCCGTACGCCCGCGGTCGCCAGGATCGAGCGATGAAAGCCGAGCCCGTACGACTCCACGGCCAGGGGCCCCCGCAGCATCCCGCCTCCCCCGCTCCCGAAGAGCAGCCGCAGGGCGTGCGCGAACCCGGAGCACACCACGATCCGCTCCGGGTCGGTTCGCACCCCGCGAGCGCGCCCCAGATAGCCCGCCAGCGCCCGGCGCAGCTCGATGCGCCCCTGCGGGTCACCCGGCCCGAAGGCCTCGTTGGGCGCGGAGCCGAGGGCGCGCCGGGCGGCGGCGAGCCAGGCGGTGCGGGGGAAGGAGGCGGCGTCCGGCTGGCCCTGACGCAGGTCGTGGGCGGGCGGTGCGGGCGTCGCGGGCCGGGTGGGTGCCCGTTTGGGGCGGCGGGTGCGCGCGGGAGGAGCCGCCCGGTCGGCCACCCGCGTGCCGGACCCCTGCCGCGCGGTCAGCCAGCCCTCGGCGACCAGCTCGGCGTAGGCGTCGGCGACGGTGTTGCGTGCGATGCCCAGGTCGGCGGCGAGGGAGCGGTAGGGCGGAAGCCGCGTCCCCGGAGCGAGCCGCCCCTCGCGCACGGCGTCGCGCAGCGCGCGGATCAGGACGGCACGGCGACCACCCGCCCCGGAGAGCTCCAGATGCAGGTCACTCCCGATGCGCTCGGCCAAATTGACCCATGATTCCGGCATGGGAATGCACCCTATCCAAGGTCTATCCCGCCCGTAGATTCATGGTCATGACGAACAACGAGAACGCCGCGCAGACCGCCGCCCAGACCGCAGCCCAGGCTCACACCCACACCCACACCCACACCCACACTCCCCGCCTCAACTTCGCCAAGGCCGCCCCCAAGGCCTTCAAGGCCGTGATCGGACTCGACGCCGCGGCCCGCGACGGCCTCGACCCCGCCCTGGTCGAACTGATCCAGATCCGCGCCTCGCTGCTCAACGGCTGCGCCTACTGCCTGCACATGCACACCTCCGACGCGCGCAAGGCCGGCGAGGACGAGGCGCGGCTGCACATGGTGGGCGTCTGGCGCGAGGCCAGGAACTTCTTCACGGAGAAGGAGCAGGCGGCACTCGACCTGACCGAAGCCGTCACGCTCGTCCACCGGGGTGGTGTCCCGGACGACGTCTACGCCCGCGCGGCAGCGCACTTCGACGAGACGGAACTGGGCCACGTGCTGGCCCTGATCTTCACCATCAACACCTGGAACCGCATCGCCCTGAGCACCGGCAAGGTGGCGGGCGAGGACGAGCGCTAGGCCCCGCCGATGATCGCCGGGCCCCGGCAACGCAAAACGGGCCCCTTCTTAAAGAAGAGGCCCGCTTTGCAGGATGCTCAGCTCTTGAGCTCGGCCATCCACGCCTCGACGTCATCGGCCCGGCGCGGCAGCGCGGCGGACAGGTTCTTGTTGCCGTCGGCCGTCACGAGGATGTCGTCCTCGATCCGCACACCGATGCCGCGGTACTCCTCCGGCACGGTCAGGTCGTCCGCCTGGAAGTACAGACCGGGCTCGACGGTCAGGCACATGCCGGGCTCCAGGACACCGTCGGCGTAGGTCTCACGGCGCGCGGCGGCGCAGTCGTGGACGTCCATGCCGAGCATGTGACCGGTGCCGTGCAGGGTCCAGCGGCGCTGCAGACCCAGCTCCAGGACGCGCTCGACCGGGCCCTCGACGAGACCCCACTCCACGAGCTTCTCGGCGAGCACGCGCTGCGCGGCGTCGTGGAAGTCGCGGTACTTGCCACCGGGCTGCACCGCCGCGATGCCGGCCTCCTGGGCCTCGTACACGGCGTCGTAGATCTTTCGCTGCAGTTCGTTGAAGCGACCGTTGATCGGCAGCGTCCGCGTCACGTCGGCGGTGTAGTACGTGTGCGTCTCCACACCGGCGTCGAGCAGCAGCAGTTCCCCGGAGCGCACGGCGCCGTCGTTGCGCACCCAGTGCAGCGTCGTGGCGTGCGGGCCCGCGGCGCAGATCGAGCCGTAGCCGATGTCGTTGCCGTCGACGCGGGCGCGCAGGAAGAAGGTGCCCTCGATGTAGCGCTCGCTGGTCGCCTCGGCCTTGTCCAGGACACGCACGACGTCCTCGAAGCCGCGGGCCGTCGAGTCGCACGCCTTCTGCAGCTCGCCGATCTCGAACTCGTCCTTGACCAGACGGGCCTCGGAAAGGAAGACGCGCAGTTCCTCGTCGCGCTCGGCGGTGACCTTGTCGGTCAGCGCGGCCTCGATGCCCGCGTCGAAGCCGCGGACGACCCGGACGGAACCGGTCGCCTCGCGCAGCTGCGCGGGCAGCTCACGCACGTCGGAGGCCGGGATGCCGTACAGCGTCTCGGCCTCGGTGAGGGAGTGCCTGCGGCCGACCCACAGCTCGCCCTGGCCGTCCAGCCAGAACTCGCCGTTCTCGCGGTCGGAGCGCGGCAGCAGGTAGATGGTGGCCTCGTGGCCGCTCGTGCCGTCGGCGAAGTCGGACGGCTCAAGGACGAGGACGCCGTCCTCGGTCTGGTTGCCGGTCAGGTACGCGTACTCGACGGAGGAGCGGAAGGCGTACTCGGTGTCGTTCGAGCGGGTCTTGAGATTGCCCGCGGGGATCACGAGACGCTCGCCCGGGAAACGGGCGGAGAGCGCGGCACGGCGGGCGGCGGTGTGCGCTGCCTGGGCGATCGGCTGCAGGTCGTGCAGCTCGGTGTCGGCCCAGCCGGACTTCATGTTCTCGGCGAGCTCGTCGGACACGCCCGGGTACAGGCCGTTCTTGCGCTGCTTGATCGGCTCTTCCTCGGACTCGGTCTCCAGGCCTTCCGGGGTCTCCGGGATCTCCCGAATGAGCTCCTCCGACACGATCTGCCTCCTATGTACGACACTGAACCCCCTCCATCGTACGGGCGTACGGAAGGGGTCCCAGAGCCGGAAGGCCCATTACATGCCGTATTGCGGGGGTTACTCGAAACGGGCCGCGAGGAGGACCACGTCCTCGTCGCTCTCGACCGCGTCGAGCCCGTCCGGCAGCACAGTCCGCAGGATGTGATCGGCGAGCGCGGCCGGGTCGGCGCGCACCGGTTTCGGCACGCTCGCCGCCGCCGCGTGCAGCCGCGCGAAGGCCCGGTCCATGGGGTCGCCGGTGCGGTGGAGCAGACCGTCCGTGTAGAGAAGCACCGTTTCTCCCGGCTCCGCCCTGAACTCCACGCTGGGCGCCTCCCAGCACGCGAGCATCCCCAGGGGCGCCGACAGCGAGGTCTCCACGAACTCCGTGCGCCGCTCACCGATCACCAGGGGCGGGCTGTGCCCGGCACCGGCCAGGATGATCTTGCGCTGGGCCGGCTCGCAGTAGGCGAAGAGGGCGGTCGCCGACCGCGCGGGCTCGGTGAGCCTGAGCAGCAGCTCCAGATCGGACAGTACGGCGACGGGGTCCTCGCCCTCCATCACGGCGTACGCCCGCAAGGAGGCCCGCAGGCGCCCCATCGCGGCGACGGCGCTCGGCCCCGACCCGGTGACGGACCCGACCGCGAGACCGAGCGCGGCATCGGGCAGCGGCAGCGCGTCGAACCAGTCGCCGCCTCCGCGCGCGCAGGTGCGGTGCCGGGCGGCGAGCTGCACTTCGGCGACCCGCGGCAGGCGCGAGGGCAGCAGCTCCTCGCGCAGGGTGGCTTCCGTCTTACGGGCGCGGTCCAGCTCGATCAGCAGCGCCAGGTGCTCGGCGGCCTGCCGGGCGTAGAGACCGACGAGGTGCCGGTGGCGCTCGTCGGGCTCCGCGGGCTCGTCGTACAGCCAGACGGCGGCGCCGATGCGGCCCGCGGTCTCGGTGGACAGGGGCAGTGCGTAGCTCGCGGCGTACCCGAGGCGGACGGCGACCTCGCGGTGGCGGGGGTCGAGGCCGCTGTCGGCGAGCAGATCGGCGTCGATGAGCTCGGTCTGCGCACCCGGCGGCACGGGCGGTGCGTCGAGGAGCCGTCCGAAGGCGGTGGCGCCGCGGGGCACGGTCTCGATGTGGCCGAGGTCGGCGCGGGCGAGGCCGAGGCCGACCGTGGTGTCGGGGCCGAGCCGGTCGGCGGGCTCCAGGACGAGCAGGCCGCGGCGTGCGCCGACGAGGGCGGCTCCGGCGCGCAGCAGTTCGTGCAGGGCTTCGTCGAGGGAGGCCGTGCGCGCCAGGCGCTCGGTGAGCTCCTGCAGCGTGGTCAGATCGGAGACCCAGCCCGCGAGCCGGTCCTGGATCAGCAGGGTCGGGGTGCCCTGGGCCTGCGGGGCGGGCGGGGCAGTGTGGTCTTGTGGCGGAACAGTTGAATCGATTCCGGCCACTTTCGGCAGATGCGGAGGGTTCATGGCTGACGGCTTTCCGACCGGTGCGTATTGCTCAATAGCATCGCAAACCCCCATGTCATTCTGCGCCGCTTGCAATGTTCTCCACATCTACACGCACTGGTTAGGGGATGTCCAGCATTGTCCAGCTGGGATTCCTGGTGTCCGTGGGAATTCTGTGACCTAAGAGCGATCTTGGTAACTTGGCTCAAAAGTGCCTGAGGCGACGGCCTATTGCGATCGACTGGGATTGTTCAACAAGGGGTACTCCCAGGCCCTCAGGCACGGGAGGCGCGTCACAGCGGCCGTGATGGGTACGTAATCGGTGATGACCAGGGGCAGTTGAGATCCGCCCGGAACCTGGTGACGGAACCGGGCGTCTTAACTCACGACGACCGTGCCCCATCCTCCCGTGGGGGAGGCGGCGAAAAGTATGCGGGACAGCAAACGCCAGGCACCGCCACCCCACGCCACGCTAACGCTCGGCCCCTAGGGGTTCCCCATGCCGCAGGCTGGGGTGTGATGCGCCAGTTCTACGCACAGCGAAGTGATCCACACATGGTGTGATGTGGCCCGCCGTGTTCCTCGGCGTGTAAACGGAAAGGAACGAGCGCTCATGCGCGAGATCCTCGGAAGGCGAAGCAGGCTCCTGTCCAGGCTCACCGGCAGGAAGTCTGACCAGAGTCCCGGTCTGTACGGCGCGGCCCTGACCTTTGCGACGGCATGGAAGTGGTCCGTGGTGCCGGGCGTCGGACTCGACCGGCGAGACGGCACCCGGTGCGCCTGCCCCGACCCCGACTGCACAGTGCCAGGAGCGCACCCTCTCGACCCCGGTCTGCTGACCGCGACGACCGATGAGCGCATGGTGCGCTGGTGGTGGACGAACCGCCCGGACGCGCCCATCGTGCTCGCCACCGGCGGCAGCGCACCGTGCGCCGTCAGCCTGCCTGCGATGGCGGGCGCGCGCGCCCTGGCCGCGCTCGACAAGACGGGCATCAGGCTCGGCCCGGTCGTCGCGACCCCGGCCCGCCTCTTCCTGCTCGTAGCGCCGTACTCCATGGAGCAGTTGGGCGACCTGCTGTACGCCAAGGACTACGTACCGGGCTCACTGCGCTTCCACGGAGAGGGCGGATACATCGCCCTGCCGCCCTCCGAGACGGGCCAGGGGCCGGTGCACTGGGAGCGGGCTCCGCTGCCCGGCTCGGCGGCGCCCTGGGTGCCCGACGTGGAGGCCGTGGTGGACGCGGTGGTGGACGCCCTCACTCGTACGGGTGTGAGCGCGCCCGAGTTGTAGGGGAAATGGGCGTGCGGCGGGCCGGCCGCACGTCAAACGTCGTTAGTGTCAGGGACCATGAACCCCCGCCTGCTCGCGCTCATGGGCGTCGTGGCCATCACGGTTCTCCTGCCGCTCGCCGGCGCGTCCGCGGGGCCCGTGGGCGACGGTGACGCCGAAGCCAAGCCGTCGGAGCGGCAGGCGGACGCGGAACCGGGGGCGGCGCCGGATCCCGACGCGAAACAGCCCACCGACGCGAAACAGCCCACTACGGAGAAGCCGACTTCGACACGCGCTGCCCGCTGCGGACCCGAACTCACCTCCCCCAAGGGCATCGAGGCCCAAACCTGCGTCCTGACCCGGGAGGACGACACCTGGGGGCGCACGTACTACCGCAACACGACCGGCGACGAGCTGAGCGCCGTGCTGACCTTCATGGGGCCGGGCGGACGCACCGTACAGACGCACTGTGCGGTGGACGCGGCGGACGAGCCGGGTGCGTGCGAGACGCCGCGGGAACGAACCGCGGGGGAAGCCGAGGCGTACACGGCGGTGGTGGAGTTCGCCGACGTCGGGAGCGGCGGGCCGCTGTTGCTGCGCTCCGGGAGCAACTCCGCCCGGCCTCAGGCCAGTTGAGAGTGCTGTCCGGGCCGTAGGACGGTCCGGACACACAAGGGCCCGGTTGCTGGCGACGGGGGATGCACCAGCAACCGGGCTACCTGAACGGTAACAAGAGATCTGCTCTGGGCAAATTCGATCTCGGATATCCAGACAGGGATTTACCTGCGACGACGGGGAGTTGTGACAGGAGTCACCCATTCCCCTACAACTGACTGACGGGTCAGCTAAGCGTCACCTGGCGGTTGGTGAGACCGCCGCGCGCCCGGCGCTCCTCCGGCGTGAGCGGGGCATCGTTGCCGAGGGCCGTCGCGAGCCGCTCGGCGAACTCCGCGGCGGGCTTCTCGATGTCCTCGGCACCCATCCCGCTCGGCAGGTCCCACACCGGCACCGTCAGACCGTGCGCCCGGAAGGAACCGACCAGGCGGGTGCCCTCTCCGAGGCTCGACGCACCGGCCACGTGCAGCCGGGCGAGCGCGTCGAGGAGCTTCTCCTCGGCGTGCGGCATGACCCACCGCAGGTGGTTCTTCTCCGGGGTCTCGCACCAGTACGCCGAGTCCACCGAGGAGAGCTTCACGGTCGGGATCGCGGCGGCGTTCGCCCGCTCCAGGGACGCGGAGACCTCCGGGGACGCGTTCTCCGAATCCGGCACCCAGAACTCGAAGCCCGCATGTACGTTCGGCTCGAATGTGCCGTCGGGGTCGAGGATGTCCTGCAGGCGCGGTCCGTCGGCCGGGGCGCGGCGGGCCTGGACCGGGGAGCCGGGCTCGGCGGCCAGGGCGCGCTGGAGGGTGTCGGCGAGGTCGCGGCTGATGTCGCCGGACGCGGTGTCGTTCTGCAGGCCGAGCAGGACCGAGCCGTCGTCGCGGCGCAGTGCGGGCCAGGCCATCGGCAGGACGGTCGCCAGGGAGACGGAGGGCACGCCGTCCGGCAGCCCGTCCTTGAGGGGCAGTTCGACCGTGGCCGCCGGGACGAGCTCCCGCAGGGCCACCCAGTCGCCCTCGCCGGGCAGGCCTTCGAAGGGGCGGTGCACCAGCTCGGTCACCGCGTGCGCGGCGGCGCGGCCGTGACAGGCCTTGTAACGGCGGCCCGAACCGCAGGGGCAGGGTTCGCGGGCGCCGACGACAGGGACCTGCCCGTCCGTCAGCTGCGGCTGCTTGCCCTTGGTCTGAGGGCGCTTCTTGGCCATCTTGGGTGTCTCCCGGATGCGGCTTTACAGCGTGGCTCTTCGTACGTCTTGGGCGTACGGGCGCGAGCCTAGCCGCTCGCCCATGGGGCGTCGGGATTCAGCCGGAGTCGGTGGAAGTCGTGGGCCGGGACTGCCGGACGAAGCCGCCGGTCGAGGCCGTGGGCGGGGTCGTCAGTCGCGGTCGTCGAAGGGGTCCGCGTACGCGAGCTCGGACATCGTGGCGGCGGACGGGGCCGCGACGCGCGTAGCGAAGTCCTCGTGGCGGTGGCCGGCATGGACGACGACCCAGACCGTGACCTCGCCGTGGGTGTCGTCGCGCACGCCCCACGCGTCGGCGAGGGCCGTGATGATGTTGAGCCCGCGGCCGCCGTGCGCGGTGACCGAGGGTGTGGCAGGAACGGGGCGGGTCGGGCCGCCGCCGTCCGTCACCTCGACCGTCAGCCGGCCTGTCTTGTCCACGTGCCATGCGGCCCGGACATCACCGTCACCGACCATTCCCTCGCCCAGTGGCCTGCCGTGCCGACAGGCATTGCTGAGCAATTCCGAAAGGACCAGTACGGCATCGTCGACGACCGATTCCGGCATCCCGTTCATACGCAGTTGATCACGCATCCGGTGCCTTGCTTCCCCCACGCCCGCCGGGCCATGAGGTACGGCCATGCTCGACGACGCGGGCACCTCCCGTGCCACCACCAACGCCACCCCCGAGACCTCCTTCGCCCCACGCCACGGTGTGAATGCCCCAATGGACTGGACCGGAAACCGGCCAATCCTTGTGCGGTGACGCACTCGGAACGATCGAATACGGAACGAACGCGCCGGTGCACACCCTGTAATCGACGGGGTTGCGGTTAGCGGCGGCCCAGCTGGGACAGCACCTGCTTGGGGCGATTGGTGATGATGGCGTCGACGCCGAGTTCGGCGCACAGCTCGACGTCCTCGGGTTCGTTCACGGTCCACACGTGCACCTGGTGGCCCGCGCGCTTGAGTTTGGCCACGTAGGCGGGGTGATTGCGGACGATCCGCATGCCCGGTCCCGCGATCCGCACGCCCTCGGGCAGGCGGCCGTCGCGGTGGCGCGGCGAGACGAACTGCATCAGGTAGACCGTCGGCAGTGTGGGGGACGCGGCCCGCACCCGGTGCAGGGAGCGCGCCGAGAAGCTCATGACGCGTACGGGAGAGGGGCCGTCGGCGGGCGGGGAGTCCAGACCGAAGCGCTTCAGTAGAAGAAGCAGCCTTTCCTCGACCTGGCCCGCCCAGCGGGTGGGGTGCTTGGTCTCGATGGCCAGCTGGACGTTGCGCCCCGAAGCGTTGCTCTCGGCCACCAGCTCCAGGAGCCGCTCCAGGGTGAGAACGGAGGTGTCCTCCCAGTCGGGGCCTTCGTCGGCCTCGCCGTGGTTGTTCTTCCAGGAGCCGAAGTCGAGGGTGGCGAGATCGGAGAGTTCCAGGGCCGATACGGCTCCCCGGCCGTTCGACGTGCGGTTCACGCGACGATCGTGGACACAGACGAGATGTCCGTCCGCAGTGAGGCGTACGTCGCATTCAAGAGCGTCGGCACCGTCCTCGACCGCTCTCTTGTACGCGGCCAGCGTGTGCTCGGGGGCATCTTCGGAGGCTCCGCGGTGGGCTACGACCTGGATCTGGTGCTGTCGTGCGAGGGTCACCGCGTCATGGTGCCATCACGGGGTACCCGAAGGCTTGCCCAAGGGTTGGCACAGAGCGCCGGATCCACAGGATCGGCTTATGGTGCCCTGACAGCCCATGGGAAAAGCTGACTGCAGACACATGCACAGTTGGGCGCAGCAAGGCCGTGACCGAGAACGACAGCGTGGACCGAGGAGAAGAGCTGTGAGCACCGAGAACGAGGGCAACGAGGTACCCCCGGCCCCGTCAGCGCCTCCTGTGCCGGTGGAAACTCCCGCTGCTTCCGCCGAGCCCGCACCCCCTTCCGCCGCGCCCCACACCCCGGCGCACGACCCCGCGACGCCGCCTTCCGCGGCATTCGAGGACCCGGCGGCGCACCAGGCTCCCGCGCACGCCGGTGCCACCGCGGGCGCGACCCCGCACGCCTCCGGTGCCGGAGGCTGGCCGCCTCCGCCGCCGCCCGCGGTTCCTTCCTATGCCCAGGACGGCGGCTCAGGCTCCGGGTGGGGCGCCTCGTACACGGCGGAGCACCCGGAAGGGTCCAAGCCCAAGGGCCGGCGTGGTGGTCTGATCGCGGCGGTGCTCGTGGCCGCGCTGGTCGCCGGCGGTGTCGGCGGCGGCATCGGCTTCTGGGCGGCCGACCGGAACGACAACAGCACGGGCTCGACGACGGTCTCCGCGTCGAACACCCCGGCCGACCTCAAGCGCGAGCGCGGCACGGTCGCCAACATCGCGGGCAAGGCGCTGCCCAGCGTCGTCACGATCGAGGCCCAGGGAGGCAACGGAGAAGGCGGCACGGGCACCGGTTTCGTCTACGACGAAGAGGGCCACATCCTCACGAACAACCACGTGGTGGCCTCCGCGGCCGACGGCGGCAAGCTCGCGGCGACGTTCTCCGACGGCAAGAAGTACGACGCCGAGGTGGTCGGCCGTGCCGAGGGCTATGACGTGGCGGTCATCAAGCTCAAGGAGCGGCCCGAGAACCTGAAGCCGCTCCCCCTCGGCAACTCCGACAAGGTGGCGGTCGGCGACTCGACCATCGCCATCGGCGCCCCCTTCGGCCTCTCGAACACGGTCACCACCGGCATCGTCAGCGCCAAGGACCGCCCGGTGACCTCCAGCGACGGCGCGAGCAGCAAGAGCTCGTACATGAGCGCCCTGCAGACCGACGCCTCCATCAACCCCGGTAACTCCGGCGGCCCGCTGCTCGACGCGGGCGGTGCGGTCATCGGCATCAACTCCGCGATCAAGCCCGCGGAGAGCGGGGGCGGCCTCGGCGGGAGCGGCCAGTCCGGCTCCATCGGCCTGGGCTTCGCGATCCCGGTCAACCAGGCCAAGTACGTCGCACAGCAGCTGATCAAGAACGGCCAGGCCGTCTACCCCGTGATCGGCGCCTCGGTCTCCCTGGAGGAGAGCACGGGCGGCGCCACGATCTCCCCGGAAGGCGCCAGCGGCACGAAGGCGGTCACTCCGAACGGCCCCGCGGCCAAGGCGGGCCTCAAGCCCGGTGACGTCATCACGAAGCTGGACGACACCGTGATCGACAGCGGCCCGACCCTGATCGGCCAGATCTGGACCCACAAGCCGGGCGACACCGTCCAGATCACGTTCAAGCGCGACGGCAAGGAGCACAAGGCCGACGTGGTCCTGGGCCAGCGCAAGGGCGAGAGCTGACCCGCTACTCTTGTCCCCGCACCGCTTGAGCGGCGGTGCGGGGTGGGTTGCCCGAGCGGCCTAAGGGAACGGTCTTGAAAACCGTCGTGGCGCGAGTCACCGTGGGTTCAAATCCCACACCCACCGCGCAGCTTGCAAGGCCCCTGACCAGCAGTATTGGTCGGGGGCCTTTGCCGTGGGCGGATCGGCCACCGCGGGTCGTACATGCGTCTGGGCGCGGAGGGGCAGCGCCTGTCCGCGGCGCGGGGCCGGGTGCGCGGAGCAAGTCGCCTTGGATGAATGGATGAACGTAGTACTCCACGTGGACGCTGCCCGGCGTGCCTAGAAGGAGGTGCGTGCCGAGTGCGGTCTCGTTCTCTGCGGGGGATCACTGGATTCGTCACAGAGGAGAAACTCGTGTTGAAGCGCATCGCATCTGCCCTCGCCGTAGCCACCGTCGCCGGATTCCTGGCCGCCGGTACCGCCGTCGCCGACGACGGCCCGAGCACCACCCACTCCCAGGGCGGTTACGCGGGCAAGGCCGCATACAACATGGGTGGTCCCTACGGGATCACCTACGGCGGCGCCTCGATGGGCGGCTACAGCCACGGCACGTCCCTCGACGGGGTCTTCAACTCCGGCTTCGACGGCTACGACGGCTGACGTTCACCGCGGCAAGTACGTCGTGTTCCGCGGCGAGTAAGCCGTGGTCTGCGAAAAGGGCGCCTCTCAGGAAGAGGCGCCCTTTTCGCGTTCCGCCCTCTCGGGGGTGGTGCCAGCAACACCCCCGAGAGGGCGGATCACCGGATGTTGCGTGCCGTTCGGATCCGCGAATGTTGAGGACGTCAGCACAGCACTCCCCGGCACTCCCCGGCATTCCCCGGAACGTCCCCACCGCGAAGATTCGAGGCCCGTCATGAGCACCAGCAGCACCAGTGCACTGCCGTACGCAGCCGCTTCCGCCGCTCCCTCATCGGCCGTTCCCTCTCCTGTGCGCCCCGCGGGGTCGCCGGGCTTCTGGCGGGCGCCGTTCGCCGCCTCCACGTACCGGGAGATCGGCTACACCGTGACGTCGCTGCCCATCGCCATCGTGGGCTTCGCCTTCGCCGTGACGATGTTCGCGCTCGGTGTGAGCCTGTTCGTCACTGTGCTCGGGCTGCCGGTGCTCGCGGCCGCATTGGCCGGGGCGCGGGGGTTCGGCGCCGCCGAGCGGGGGCGGGCGCGCACGCAGTTGGGGCTCGAGGTCACCGGTCCCGCTGCCGTGGACAGGCCGCGGGACGCGGGGGCGTGGGCGGGGATGCGGGCGCGGCTCTTTGACGGGGCGGGCTGGCGGGCGTTGCTCTTCCAGTTCGTGATGTTCCCTTCGCGGGTGGTCTCCTTCGTCCTCAGCGTGACCTTCCTGGTCACCGGCTGGGTGGTCGCGCTGCTTCCGGCGTACTCCTGGGTGTTCCCGCGTTACGTCGACTGGCCCGGCTACCGGCTGTTCGACTACACCTCCGGCGGCGAGCACCACGCGTTCTACCTGGAGTCGCCGGTGCAGATCGCCGGGGCGTCCCTGGTCGGCCTCGCCATCGTCTTCCTGACCCCGAAGCTGGTTCGTGCCCTGACGAACATCGACCGTGCGGCGGTGCGTTCGCTGCTCGGGTAGGGGTGCTCAGGGGAGTACGCAGTCGGTTAGTCGGCTAGTAAGGGGCGTCCGCTGTTGCGGGCGCCCCTTACGCATGCCCCGTCAGGCGCGCCGCCGACGCGATCGTCGAGAGGGCCTCGCGTTCCGTGAGGCCGATCTGGAGCGCTGCATCGCAGAGTTCCTCGGCCAGGAACTCGCCGATGCCGTTCTCGTAGGCGCGGCAAGCGGCCCAGAACAGGCGCGTGTTGCGCTGGCCCTCGTGCGCGGCGAGCACGAACTGGACCAGTCCCGAGCCGCGCGGGGCCGGCATCTGCGGGAGCGCGGGCTGGCGGGTCCGTGGCGGGGGCGTGAGCAGGCGCAGCAGCGCGGGCGGGCAGCTCGCGGGAGGGAGATGGGCGGTGCCGGCCACGGTGCTGTAGACGCCGTGCTCGGTGCGCGAGCCGGGGCCGACGAGATAGCCGCCCGCGCCCCGGATGTCGATGCCGGGGGCGAGGCGGCCCGCGGAGTTGGGGATGACGGCGCCGGGCGGGCCCGTCAGCCAGATGTGGCGGCCACCGCTGGGGGTCGCCACGACGACCGTGGCCGGGATCGTGAACAGGTGGCGGAGCGCCAGTTCCCGCAGGGCCGCCGGAGCGTCCGTACCGGACTTGGTGTCCAGGTCGATGCCGATCAGATGGTGCGGGGGCAGACCGCACGCGATGCCGTAGCCGGTGGCCCAGGGGGCGGCCGCGAAAAGGGCGCGGATGCGGCGCGGGTCGGTCGACGCGTCGTACACCCCGTGTCCGGTGCGGCCGCATTCGCCGTGGCAGGGGGACGGCTCGGGCTGTTCGTGATGGGGGGAGCGGAGTGCCGGCAGCTTGGTGCGGGAGAGCGGGATGACGGCGAGGCCGCGCTCGGCGGCGGACAGGGCGTGGGCGAGAACGAGCGCTGTGGCATGGCGGTCGATAGTGGCCATGCCCTCATTTTCGTACAAGCGTTCGAAGAAAGAAAGGGGCGCGGGCGCGGCGCGCGGGCGAAACGCGGGTGCGCCCGTCGATCTTCGAAAAGTGGCGGAACGCTTCAGCCCGTGCGGCGCTTGGGTTTGAGCTGGTTTTTCGCGGCTGAGCTGGGGCTATGAGGGGGCGGGGAGTGTTTATCGACTTGTACTCACGCTTGCGGGGGAATCGGGGCTTCCGGGGTGGTTCGCCGGGGATTCGGTGGGCAACTCTGGTCTCGCGACGTCGAGCAGAACCCCCGGGGCGGTCGGCCAACTGACCCGGAAAAAGACGCTCTTGAGGTGCTCCCGGCACAACGCTGGTGCGCACCCCCGTTCCTGGAGGAATTGACATGGCAAGCATCCGTACCGCCCGCGTCATCGCTGCCGCCGCGGCCCTGCCTCTGGCCGCCGCGCTCTTCACGGGCGTCGCGACGGCCGACAACGGCTCCTTCGCGAACGACGGATCGAATGCGGGCGTGGCGTCCGTCAACGGCAGTGGTGTGGGGGGCAACAACAGCGGCAACTCGGCCACGACGCAGCAGCAGGCCGTCGGTTCCGGCGCCTCGAACCAGAACAACACCGCCCAGGTGAACGGCTCGGGGTTCACGGCGCTCGACCAGTCGAACGAGACCACCGCCGTCAACTTCACCAACCTCTGGTGAAGTGACGGGCCTCCGGGGCTGCTCCCGGAGCCTGCTCGATGGGGTGTGTGACGTCCTGGGCGGCGGTGCATTTGCACCGCCGCCCAGGCGCGTTCGGGGCCTGTCGCATCCGGGGCGGGTGGCCTGGTGTCCAGGGCGGACCCCCTCGTATCCAGGGCGACCCCCGTCGTGTCCAGTCGTTCCAGGGCGATCCCCCTCGTATCCAGGGTGATCTCTTGACACCGGCAGGTTTTCTGACGGACAGTCAGAAAACCCTGTCGGTGCGACGCCCGTACGCGAAGGAGAGGCCCGCCGCCGTGCACCTCGCCCCCACCGAACGACAACAGCAGCTGCGCGCCGAACTGCGCACGTACTTCCGCGATCTGATGCCGGGAGGGCCACCCGCGGGCAGCGATCTGGAGGGGCAGCGCCGACTTCTGCGGCGCATCGGGGCCGACGGAATGCTCGGTCTCGGCTGGCCTGTCGAGTACGGAGGGCAGGGGCGGGGGCCGGACGAGCAGTTCGTCTTCTTCGACGAGGCCTACCGCGCGGGCGCGCCCGTATCGATGGTCACCCTGAACACCGTCGGGCCGACCCTCATGAAGTACGGCACCGATGAGCAGAAGGCCGCCTTCCTGCCGCGCATCCTCAGCGGAGACCTCGTCTTCGCGATCGGCTACAGCGAGCCGTCGGCGGGGACGGACCTGGCCTCGCTGCGGACGCGGGCGGTGCGCGAGCCAGGCGGGGCCGACGGGGCTAGTGCGGCCGGTGGTGTCAGTGGGACCGGTGACGCGTGGGTCATCGACGGGCAGAAGATCTTCACGTCGAACGCCCAGAACGCCGACTGGATCTGGCTGGCCTGCCGCACCGACCCCGAGGCGCCCAAGCACCAGGGCATCTCGATCATCCTCGTGCCGACCGACGCGCCGGGCTTCTCGTGGACGCCGATCGAGACCGTGGGCGGCCTGACGACCACGGCGACGTACTACGACGGGATCCGCGTACCCGCCACGAATCTCGTCGGCGAGGAGAACGGCGGCTGGGGGCTCATCACCAACCAGCTCAACCACGAGCGGGTGGCGCTCGCCGCGATCGGCATGCAGGCCGAGGATTTCTACGCCGCGGCCGTCGCCTTCGCCCGTGCACCCGATCCGGTGACGGGCGAACGCCGGATTGACGCTCCGTGGGTCCGGTTGAAACTGGCCGAAGCGCAGGCGCGGCTTGCGGCAACGCGCCTGCTCAACTGGCGTTTGGTGGGGGATGTCGGGGCGGGCGTCCTGGCGCCGGGAGACGCGAGCGGCGTGAAATTCGTGGGAACCGAGTCGGCCGTTGAGGTGTACCGAATATGTCAGGAAGTCACGGGCGATGCGGGTCTGGTGCGAGCCGGCTCACCCGGGTCCCTGGCGCTCGGCACGGGCGGTGGCGGCGAGGGGGAGCTGGAGCGGATGAACAGGGCGGCACAGATCAATACGTTCGGGGGCGGGGTGAGCGAGGTGCAGCGGGAGATCGTGGCGACGATGCGCCTCGGCATGCGGAGGGGGCGGCGGTGACCGATCTTTCGTACGAGACGCTCAAGGCGTTCGAGGGCCGGGTGGCCGCCACATCGGGTGTGGGCAAGGACCCGGTCAACGAGCCGATGATCCGGCACTGGTGCGAGGCCATGGGGGACACCAACCCGGACTACGCGGGAGCGAGTCCGATCGCCCCGCCGACCATGCTCCAGGCCTGGACGATGGGCGGGCTCTCCGGACATCAGGGGCGTTCGGCCGCGTACGACGAGTTGTTCGCGCTCCTGGACGGCGCGGGGTACACCTCGGTCGTCGCGACGGACTGCGAGCAGGAGTATCTGCGGGTGCTGCGGCCGGGGGACGAGATCACCTTCGACGCGGTCATCGAGTCGGTCTCGGAGCGCAAGACGACGAAGCTGGGCACGGGGCATTTCGTCACGACCCGGATGGACGTCAGAGCGGGCGGCGAACCGGCGGGGACTCATCGCTTCCGGATCCTCAAGTACGCGCCCGCGCAGCAGAAACCGCGGGGCAAGAGACCCCGTCCAGTGATCAACCGGGACAACACCGGGTTCTGGGAGGGCGTGGGCCGCCACCAGCTCCTGATCCAGCGCTGCGTCGGCTGCCGGGCTCTGCGCTTCCCCTGGCTGCCCGGCTGCAACGCCTGCGGGTCGCTCGAATGGGACACGGTCGAGGCGAGCGGTGATGGCACGGTCTACTCGTACGTCGTCATGCACCACCCGCCCTTCCCCGCCTTCGATCCGCCGTACGCCGTCGGGCTCGTCGAACTGGCGGAGGGCGTGCGCATGGTCAGCAATGTGGTGGGTGTTCCCAGCGACAAGGTGCGGATCGGGCAGCCGGTCCGGCTCGAATTCCAGCAGGTGGACGAGGAGTTGGAGCTCCCGGTCTTCCGGGCCGTCGAGGGCATGGCGGGGGGCGGGGTCTGACATGGACTTCACGCCTACGGAGGAGCAGGCCGCCGCACGGGACCTGGCCCAAGAGATCTTCGGGGACCTGTCCACACCCGAGCGGCTCGCGGCTGCGGGCACGGGATCGGACGCCGAGCTGTGGAAGGCGCTGTGCGCGGCGGGGCTGCCGGGTGCGGTGGAGGATGTCGGGTTGCTCGGGCTCGTGCTGCTGCTCGAGGAGCAGGGGCGGGTGACGGCGCAGGTGCCGTTCGGGGCCACCTGCGTCTACGGGCTGCTCGCGGTGGCGGCGCACGGCACGGAGGAGCAGCGGGAGCGGCTGCTGCCGGGGCTGCGGGACGGCACAGCGGTCGCTACGGGGGCGTTTCCGGCGCGGAGCGGGGTGGTGGTCGCCGCGCAGGGGGCACGGGGCGGGGGGCCGTCCGGCACGCTGGCCGGGGAAGTGCCCTGGGTGCCGTGGCTGCGGGATGCCACGGAGGTCTTGGTGGCGGTGCGCGAGCCGGCACCGCGGGGCGGCCACAGCCTGTGGAGAGTGCGGGTGGCCGACGCGGACACCGAGCCCGTGGAGCTGACCGCGCCCTGGGCGGCGGGGCGGTTGGTCCTGGACGGAACTCCCGCGGAACGGATCGGAGGGGAGGGCGCGTACGAAGACGTTCTGGCGAGCGCGCGGACCGCCTTCGCGGGGCTGCAGGCCGGGGTGTGCGCGGGGTCGCTGGCCCGCGCGGTCGCCCACACGAACGAGCGGGAGCAGTTCGGACGGCCGCTCGCAGCCAAACAGGGGGTGCAACTCCGTGCGGCGGACGCCCATATGGACACCGAGGCGATACGGGTCACGGCGTACGAGGCCGCCTGGCGACGGGACGCCGGGCTGGCCTACGGCACGCATGCGCTGACCGCCGCGTGGTGGGCGTCGGAGGCGGGCAAGCGCGTCGTGCACGCGGGGCAGCATCTGCACGGCGGCATGGGCGCCGACCTGGACCATCCCGTACACCGGCATTTCCTGTGGGGGCGACAGCTGGACGCCTATCTGGGCTGCGGAGGCGAAGTCCTGGCGGAGATGGGCGACTTGATCGCACGGGACGCTCAGGACACGGGGGGCACGCAGGACGCGCGAGACGCGCAGGGCGTCCAGGAGGGGGCGGCATGACGGGGAGACCGGATTCGGGCGGAGGGGAAGACGGCGTGATGGGAGCACGGGACTCCGGAGACGGAGCCGGAGACGGAGGGGCAAGCAGCGACGGCGGCGGTGGAGGCAGCGGTGTGAGGGCCGGGGACGAGTTGCCGGAGCTCAGCATCCCGGTCACCCGGACGCTCATCGTCTCCGGTGCCATCGCCTCGCGGGACTTCCAGGACGTGCACCACGACCCGGTGGCCTCCAAGGAGAAGGGCTCCCCCGACATCTTCATGAACATCCTGACCACGAACGGCCTGGTCGGCCGGTACATCACCGATCACTTCGGTTCGGGGGCGGTCCTCCGCAAGGTGGCGATCCGCCTGGGGGCTCCCAACTATCCGGGGGACACGATGGTGTTGACCGGCTCCGTGCAGCAGGTCGACGGCGATACGGCCACGGTCAGAGTGGTCGGGGCCAACGCCATCGGCAAGCACGTCACCGGCACGGTCACGGTCACCGTTCCGGGCGGGGCGCCGGCAGGGGGCGCGGCATGAGCGTGGGCACGCGCGACCGCGTCGGCGGGAAGGCCGCCGTGGTGGGAATCGGGGCCACCGAGTTCTCCAAGGATTCAGGGCGGAGCGAACTCAGACTGGCCGTGGAGGCGGTGGGCCTCGCGCTGGACGACGCCGGGCTCGACCCCGCCGACGTGGACGGCATGGTCACGTTCACGATGGACACGAACCCGGAGATCACCGTCGCGCAGGCGGCCGGAATCGGGGAGCTCTCGTTCTTCTCGCGCGTCCATTACGGCGGAGGAGCGGCCTGCGCGACCGTCCAGCAGGCGGCGCTCGCGGTGGTGACCGGCGTGGCCGAGGTCGTCGTCTGCTACCGCGCGTTCAATGAGCGGTCGGGTCGGCGTTTCGGTTCGGGCGTGCAGCACCGGGAGCCGTCGGCGGAGGGGGCGGCGCTCGGCTGGTCCTTGCCGTTCGGCCTGCTGACCCCCGCCTCCTGGGTGGCCATGGCGGCCCAGCGCTATCTGCACACCTACGGCCTGACCCCCGATGTCTTCGGCCATGTGGCGGTCACCGACCGGAAGTACGCGGCGACCAACCCCGCGGCGTATTTCCACGGGAAGCCGATCACGCTCGCCGATCACGCCGCATCGCGCTGGATCGTCGAACCGCTGCGCCTCCTGGACTGTTGCCAGGAGACCGACGGCGGGCAGGCGATCGTCGTGACGAGCGTGGAGCGGGCCCGCGATCTGCCGAAGCCGGCGGCGGTCATCACGGCGGCGGCCCAGGGTGCGGGCCGGGCGCAGGAGCAGATGACCAGCTTCTACCGCGACGATCTGAGCGGGCTGCCCGAGATGAGCGTGGTGGCACGGCAGCTGTGGCGGAGTTCCGGTCTGGCGCCGGGCGACATCGACGTCGGCATTCTCTACGACCACTTCACTCCGTTCGTGCTGATGCAGCTGGAGGAGTTCGGTTTCTGCGGGCCGGGTGAGGCGGCGGACTTCGTGGCCGGGGAGATGCTGCCGCTGAACACACACGGAGGGCAGCTCGGGGAGGCGTATCTGCACGGGATGAACGGCATAGCGGAAGCGGTCCGACAGGTGCGGGGCACGTCCGTGAACCAGATACCGGGTGCGGCACGCACGCTCGTAACGGCGGGCACCGGTGTCCCCACTTCGGGGTTGATTCTGGCGGCGGACGGCTGAACGCGGAGCGTGTCCCGGCCGGAACGGCGGCGCCGGGCTCTTCACTCGGCGTATGCGATGCCAAAAGCTGATGATGGGATTCGTCCTGGCCACCGCCCTGACGACGCTGGCCGTGGCCGTGCCGACGTCCGGCGCCGTGAGCGGACCAGGGACCGAGAAGCGTGTGACGGGGGCCGGGCCCGGGGCACGGACCGATGCGGGGGCCGACGCGCGGCCCGGAGTCGGCGCACGGCCCGATGCGGGGCCCGGAGCCGGGGAGCGTGCGGCAAAGAAGGCGGCGGCGGTTTCGGTCTTCCGTGGCTGGGCCTTCGACACCTGCCTCGCCCCGTCCGTCGACACGATGCGCCGCTGGTCGTCATCCGACTACCAAGCGGTGGGCGTCTACTTCGGGGGCCGCGGCCGGGCGTGCGCGCGCCAGCCGCACCTGAGCCACTCGTGGATGCGTGCGGTGCGGGGGCAGGGGTGGAAGGTGCTGCCGGTGTACGTCGGTTCGCAGTCGCCCTGTGTCATCTCGAAGAACAAGAAGCACGTGCGCATGGGGCGCTACCCCGTGCAGCAGGGGACCAGGGAGGGGCGTGACGCGGTAAAGAGGGCGAAGTCCTTCGGGATGCGGGCGAGCAGCCCGCTCTACCTGGACATGGAGGCGTACACCTACCGCAAGGTGGAGTGCGGCAAGACCACCCTGGCCTTCGTGCGGGCCTGGAACCGAGAGGTGCGCAGGTCCGGTTACGTACCGGGGTTCTACAGCAGCGCGAACTACGGCGTACGGCACATGGAGACGGCGCGGCGGGCCGGGGTGCGGGACCTGCCGTCGGTGATCTGGTTCGCGCGCTGGCACAAGCGGCCGAGCCTGTACAACGAGCCCGTGCTGCAGAAGAACGCGTGGCGCGAGCGGCGCATCCACCAGTACGCGGGGAACGTGAAGGAGAGGCACGGCGGGCGCACGATGAAGATCGACCGCAACTTCGTACACGCGCCGGTGGCCCGGATCGGCTAGGGCGGACCGCGGCTCTATCAGGGACGAACCCTCAGGGGAGTGCTCCGCCTCCTCCACCTTCAGGAGGTGGGGCTACCACCCGGCGTACAACCTGAGGCGGACACGGCTTAGGGACCTGCGGCCGATCCGCTGAAGTAGGGGGCGCTTCTAGCGTGGAGCCATGACCGTATCCATGGTGCCCATGTGCACCAGCGCATCGAAGGCCGCGACGCGGACAGCGAGTCCTTCGGCGTATCCGTCGTTCGCGTCGTACGTACGGGCACGACAGCCCGTCCTGCTTCGCACCGCGCGCTCGCTGACCGCGAATCCGAGCGATGCGGAGGATCTCCTGCAGACGGCCCTCACCAAAACCTATGTCGCGTGGGACCGGATCCAGGACCACCGGGCGCTCGACGGCTATGTGCGCCGGGCCCTGCTGAACACCCGGACCTCGCAGTGGCGCAAGCGCAAGGTCGACGAGTTCGCGTGTGACGAGCTGCCCGAGCCCGAGGTGACGCCGGTCGCGGATCCGGCGGAGCAGCAGGTGCTCAGGGACGCGATGTGGCGCGCGATCATGAAGCTGCCAGCGCGGCAGCGGGCGATGGTCGTCCTGCGGTACTACGAGGATCTCAGCGAGGCGCAGACCGCCGAGGTGCTCGGGGTGTCCATCGGCACGGTCAAGAGCGCGGTTTCGCGGGCACTCGGCAAGCTCCGCGAGGACCCGGAGCTCACGCCGGTCCGGTGATCACCGGGCTCGTCTCCGGCGATCGGCACACCCTGCGTCCGGTGATCGTCGCAGCTCTGACTGACCTTTCTTCTCCCGTACTAGTGACATACCGTGCGGTATGCGGCAAGAATCTGGCGAGCCCTACTGCCAGGTAGGTCATTCGGGAGCCGCCCCGGATGAATGCCGCGCGCCCACCGGGAGGACGCCGTGCTGAGCACGATGCAGGACGTACCACTGACCGTCACCCGCATCCTCCGGCACGGGACGACCGTGCACGGGTCGTCGCAGGTCACCACATGGACCGGCGAGGCCCCGCAGCGCCGCAGCTTCCGTGAGATCGGTGAACGCTCCGCCCAGCTGGCGCACGCGCTGCGCGAAGACCTCGGGGTCGACGGCGACGAGCGCGTGGCCACCTTCATGTGGAACAACGCCGAGCACGTCGAGGCCTACTTCGCGGTCCCCTGTATGGGCGCCGTCCTGCACACCCTCAATCTCCGGCTGCCCGCCGACCAGTTGACCTGGATCGTGAATCACGCGGCCGACCGCGTCATCATCGTCAACGGCTCCCTCATCCCGCTGCTCGCACCCCTGCTTCCGCAGCTGCCGACCGTCGAGCACCTGGTGGTCTCGGGCCCCGGCGACCGCTCGCCGCTGGCCGGGATCCAGGCGCAGGTGCACGAGTACGAGGACCTGATCGCCGCCAAGCCCACGGCCTACGACTGGCCCGAGCTCGACGAGCGCACGGCCGCCGCCATGTGCTACACCTCCGGCACCACCGGCGACCCCAAGGGCGTCGTCTACTCCCACCGCTCCATCTACCTGCACTCCATGCAGGTCAACATGAGCGAGTCCATGGGCCTGACGGACGCGGACACCACACTGGTCGTCGTCCCGCAGTTCCACGTCAACGCCTGGGGTCTGCCGCACGCGACCCTGATGGCGGGCGTGAACATGCTGATGCCGGACCGTTTCCTGCAGCCCGCCCCGCTCGCCGAGATGATCGAGACGGAGCGGCCCACGCACGCCGCCGCGGTCCCCACCATCTGGCAGGGCCTGCTCGCCGAACTCTCCGCGAAGCCGCGCGACGTCAGCTCGCTCGGCCAGGTCACCATCGGCGGCTCGGCCTGCCCGCCCTCGCTGATGGAGGCGTTCGACAAGCTGGGCATGCGGGTCTGCCACGCCTGGGGCATGACGGAGACGTCCCCGCTGGGCACCGTCGCCCGGCCGCCGGCCAAGGCCCTCGGCACCGACGAGGAGTTCGCCTACCGCCTCACGCAGGGCCGGTTCCCGACCGGCGTCGAGGCCCGCCTGGTCGGGCCCGGCGGCGAGTACCTGCCGTGGGACGGCGAGTCGGCGGGCGAGCTGGAGGTGCGGGGGCCGTGGATCGCGGGCGCCTACTACGGCGGCGCGGCGGGCGAGGCACTCAAGCCCGAGGACAAGTTCAGTGCGGACGGCTGGCTGAAGACCGGTGACGTCGGCGTGATCTCCTCCGACGGATTCCTGACGCTCACCGACCGGGCGAAGGACGTCATCAAGTCGGGCGGCGAGTGGATCTCCAGCGTCGAGCTGGAGAACGCGATCATGTCCCACCCGGATGTCGCGGAGGCGGCGGTCGTCGCCGTCCCCGACGAGAAGTGGGGAGAACGCCCGCTCGCGACGGTCGTCCTGAGGGAGGACTCGACCCTCGACTACGCCGCCCTGCGCGACTTCCTCGCGGGCACCATCGCCAAGTGGCAGCTGCCCGAGCGCTGGGCGATCGTGCCGGCCGTGCCCAAGACGAGCGTCGGCAAGTTCGACAAGAAGGTGCTGCGCAGGCAGTACGCGGACGGCGAGCTGGACGTCACGAAGCTCTGACCGACGCAAAGACCGACACCCGCTGATGCGCCGCTCCCCCGCCGGGGCGGCGCATCAGCCATGTGTACGTACGCGGGTGCTTTGAGGTACGGAAGCGGCTGCTCTGCGGGCTAGTTCGTACCGATCTTCGCCAGCAGGTCCACGATCCGGTCCTGCACCTCGCCGCTCGTCGAGCGCTCCGCGAGGAACAGCACCGTCTCCCCCGCCGCGAGCCGCGGCAGCTCCGTCTGGTCGACGGCGGCGGTGTAGACGACGAGCGGGGTGCGGTTCAACTGGCCGTTCGCGCGCAGCCAGTCGATGATCCCGGCCCTGCGGCGACGTACCTGCATCAGGTCCATCACCACCAGGTTCGGCCGCATCTGCGCCGCGAGCGTCACCGCGTCCGCGTCGCTCTCGGCCCGCGCGACCTGCATGCCACGCCGTTCCAGCGTCGCGGTCAGGGCCAGCGCGATCTCCTCGTGCTCCTCGATGAGCAGGACGCGCGGCGGATGCTGCTCGCTGTCGCGGGGCGCGAGGGCCTTCAGAAGTACGGCGGGGTCGGCGCCGTACGCGGCCTCGCGCGTCGCCTGGCCGAGTCCCGCCGTGACCAGTACCGGGACCTCGGCGGCCACGGCGGCCGTGCGCAGCGACTGCAGGGCCGTACGCGTGATCGGTCCGGTCAGCGGGTCCACGAACAGGGCCGCGGGGAACGCCGCGATCTGGGCGTCGACCTCCTCGCGGGAGTTCACGATGACGGGACGGTAGCCGCGGTCGCTCAGCGCCTGCTGCGTGGTGACGTCGGGCGCGGGCCAGACCAGGAGGCGACGCGGGTTGTCCAGCGGCTCGGGCGGCAACTCGTCGTCCATGGGCTGCGGCTGCGGCCGGTTGGCGACCTCGACCGCGCCGCCCGGACCGTCCAGCGGCTCCGGGCCCTCGTCGGCGTCCTCGTCCGGTGCGCCGATCGCGTACGAGCGTCCCGCGCCCTCGGAGGAGGACGCGATCCGGGACTGCGGCTGGCCCGAGGCCTGGCCCGGAGCCTGACCCGGAGTCTGGAGGTGCGGGCGGGCAGCGGTCTCGGGGCGGTCATCGCCTGCGGAGTTGGCGGAGTCGGCGGACCCCGCCGAGCCAGGGGGGGTGGACAACCTGCGCCGCCGCCCGGAGCCGCTGACGGACCCGCCGAGGGTGTGGGACTGCGACTGCCCCGTGGCCGCGGGCTGCGCCGGTGCCTGCTCCGGCAGCGGGGTCGCGGTGGACTGAGGGGCTTCCGGTACGGGCGGGGAAGCCGGCGCCGGAGCAGGTGCCTGCGGGGTCTGCGGGGCCTGCTGGGCCGGAGGCGTCTGAGGCGTCTGAGGCGGCAGCGGAGGCTGCGGCGCCTGCGGGATCTGCGGAGCCGCAGCCGAAGCCTGCCCCTGCCCCTGCCCCTGCCCCTGCTCCTGAGCCTGCCCCTGACCCTGCTGAAGCCCCCGCCGACGCTGCTGCTGCTCGGCGATCTGCTGGCCGAACGGCACACCCTGCCCGAGCGTACGCACGCTGATCGCGCGCCCCTGCGTCGAGTTGGGGTCGCCGGGCGCGGCCTCGGCGGGCAGCGGCTGCGCGGCCCGGGCGGCCTGCGCCGCTTCCCGGGTCCCGCGCTCGGGCGGGAGCGCGACGCCCCTGCCGGACGTGTGGACGCCGTGCGCGGGAGTGCCTTCGGCGTACGTGGTTGCCTGCGAGGGAACACCGGCGGGCGGGGTCTCCCGCGCCTCCGCAGGACCCGCAGCGGCGGGCGCCCCCGGATCAGCAGCCGCAGGAGTCGCAGCAGCCGCAGCAGCCTCAGGAGTGGCCGGTGCTGCCGGACGCGACCGGCGGCGGCCCGTAGGCGCCTGAGCCGGGTGAGGCTCCGGCGGGGTGTGGTCGTCGGCCGGGTGGTGCAGGGCCGCTTCGTGCTGCCCGGTGTCGTCCTGGTCGGCGGAGGCCGGCGGCAGCGCGAAGACGCGCCCGCTGGGAGCCTCCTCGGCAGCGGCCCGCTCCTTGGCGGCGGCCAGCGCACGTCGGCGCCGCCCCGTGGGCCGGGGCGAGCCCTCGCCCGCATCACCGACAACAGCCACAGCCGACCCGGCCCCGGAAGCGCCGCCCCCGGCACCACCCGAAGGCAACGCGGGCGGCAACGCCAACTGGTCGTCGCCACGCCGAGCCCGTTGCCCGGAAGCGGGAGCCACCCCGCCCGCCGGAACCGGCACACCCTGCGGCGGCACGGTAGCTCCCAGCGCGGCGGACCCCGCCGCATGCTCGGCAGCGGTCACCACGGAGCCCACAGAGCCCACGGACCCCACAGCGGTCCCCTCGGCGGCGCTGGGCCGCCCACGACGCCGCCCCGTACCCCCGGAAGCCTGCGATCCCTCGGCAGGCGCGGGCACCTCCGAAGCAACCGGCCCCTCGGCGGAAGCCGAAGCCGAAGCTGAAGCCGAAGTCGGCGCGGAGGCCGCAGAGGCCGCCGTCTCCGCCGCGTCAGCCTCCGCCGCACGCCGGCCACGCCGCCGCCCGGTTCCGCCGGCCGGAGCCCCGCCAGGAACTCCTGCGGCCGGAACCCCGCCAGGAACGCTGTCCGCGGCACCCCCCGAAGTGGCGTCCCCGGAAACCGAACTCTCCAGGAACGAGTCCACCGACGGCCCCGCGGCCCGCCGGGCCCGGCGCCGACCGCCACCCGTGGGCGGCGAAGCCTGCGCGGGTACCACCACGGAAGACCCGACAGAGCCGCCCGAAGCCTCAGAAGCAGCGGAAACCTCACCCCCGGCCCCGGCCCCGATGCTGGCCCCGGCCCCGGCAACCGCCCCGCCCCCCGCACCGATCGGCACTTCAAGGACGTACGCATTGCCGCTCATGCCCGGCACCTCGTGCGTCTGCAGCACGCCGCCGTGCGCCCGCACGATGCCGCGGACGATCGGCTCGTGCACCGGGTCTCCCCCGGCGTACGGGCCCCGCACCTCGATGCGGACGACCTCGCCGCGCTGAGCGGCGGCGACGACCACGGTCGAGTCCACGTAGCCGCCGGCCTGCACGGCCGAAGGGTTCACGCCTGCGCGCGCGTTGCCGGTGGCGTCGATTCCCGCCACATCGGCGACCAGGTGGGCGAGAGCCGTGGCGAGCCGCCCCGGATCGACCTCTATCTCGATCGGCGGCGCGTGCACGGCGAACTGCGCACGCCCGGGCCCGATCAGCTCGATCGCGCCCTCCACGCCGCTCGCGACGACGGCGTCGAGCATGACGTTCACGCGCGACAGCTCATCCGCACCGGAGTCGAGCAGCTGGAAGCCCAGCACGTTGTCGACGAGGGTGGTGATGCGGGCGTATCCGGCCGAAAGATGGTGCAGGACCTGATTCGCCTCGGGCCACAACTGCCCGGCGTCATCGGCGGCGAGAGCCGACAGTTCGCGCCGCAGCTCGTCGAGCGGACCCCGCAGGGACGACCCGAGCACGGCGAGCAGCTGCTCGTGCCGCGCGGCCAGAGCGTCGTACCGGTCCTTCTCGCGCTCGGTCAGCTCCTCGAACCGGTCCTTCTCGCGCTCGGCGAGCGCCGCGTACCGCTCCTGCTCGGCGGCGATCTCCTCCGTGCGCTGCTCGGCGGCGGCGGCAAGTTCCGCGGCGTGCCGCTCGGTGGCGGCCCGCAGTTCCTCCGTGCGCCGCTCGGTCGCGGCCTGCATCTCCTGCGCGTGCGCCGCGAGCGCGGCCTCGTGCTCCTCGGCCAGCGCGTCGTAGGGGCGCCGGTCGGTGAACGTCATGACCGCGCCGACGAGCTGATCCCCGTCGCGCACCGGCGCCGTCGTCAGGTCGACCGCGACCCGGTCGCCGCTCTTGGACCACAGGACCTGCCCGCGCACCCGGTGCTTGCGCCCGGAGCGGAGCGTGTCAGCGAGGGGGGACTCCTCGTAGGGGAAGGGCTCGCCGTCGGCGCGCGAGTGGAGCACCAGGTGGTGCAGCTCCTGCCCGCCGAGGTCGCTGGCCCTGAAGCCCAGTATCTGCGCGGCGGCCGGATTGACGAGGACGACGCGTCCCTCGGTGTCCGTTCCGACGACGCCTTCGGCGGCGGCGCGCAGGATCATCTCGGTCTGCCGCTGGGAACGCGCGAGTTCGGCCTCGGTGTCCACGGCGCCCGAAAGGTCGCGTACGACGAGCATGAGCAACTCGTCACCGGTGTAGCCGTAATTGTCGTAGGCGTCCCGGATGTCCTCGAGGTTCGAGCTGGTGACCTCGACGGGGAACTCGCTGCCGTCCGTGCGGCGCGCCATCATCCGCGTCGGCTTGGTCCGCCCGCGCTCATCGATGGATTCGGGCCTGCGCATCGATCCGGGAATCAGCCGGGAGTCGAACTCCGGCAACAGATCGAGGAGCCCGCGCCCCACGAGGGCGGTGCCCGGCGTCTCGAACGCCTCGAGCGCGATCGCGTTCGCGTTCACGACGGTCCCGTTGGCATTCACGAGGACCAGCGCGTCCGGGAGCGCGTCGAGTATGGCTGCGAGGCGAGCAGCGCCTCGGGATGGCCTGCTGCTCACGACGACGCTTCCTCCCTGGTTACTGCTGCTTGCCGACTCGCCCCGGCCATCTTGCCGCGTGGCCCGTGGCGTGTCACGGAAGGGAGTCTACGGGGAGAGGTTGCGGGCGCGACGCCGGATGAGAGGGAGGTCGCACGCAGAAGATGTGAGGCTTCCGTACCCCCTGGTCACGACGGGTCGGTTGCCGGAGGCATAAAGCCGTGGCACAGAACCGGACATAGTCGTGGCCGAAAACAGGCCAACAGGCCAACAGGCTTCAGGCGCCGGCCTCGGGCAGTACGGGAACGAGGTTGTTCCACCGGGAGATCTCGCATCCGTTGCTGCGGTTGTACGTCGCGTCCACGGGCCGGCCGTGCCAGGTCCCGGTGATGTGCGCGGTGGCGGGGCCGCCGTACTGCATCGTGCAGTTCGCGTCGGCCGGCGTGGGCGCGAAGGTGTCGCTGCCCCACCTTTCCTGGTCGAGCTTCTCGCACGCTTCCTGCGCGCGCGGGTGCGTGCCGCCCGTCGGGTGGCACTCCAGCTCGAACGTTCCGTTGCGCCCGGCCCCGGCGTCGGTGACCTTCACCGTGAGCCGGTCGGGGGTCGACGCGGTCAGCGGCGACGACAAGTCGAGGGGGCCCATGCCGGCGTGGGCGACGGCGGGGGCCGCGGACAGGGCGGCGGCGGACGCGGCGGCGGTGAGGACGAGGTGGCGCAGCATGACGGGCTCCACTGGGTGCGGGATACCGGGTACGCGAACACGTACGGGCTCTGCCGCGTCTAACGGCGTTGACGCCGTGACGTTGCGGGCGCGCAAGACGCTTTGCTCTGCGGGCCGCCCGACTAGTACCGTAAGAGCCGCGATTGGTGACACGCCGCTCGGCTGTGTCATCATCTGCACGCACCCCGCGCTCGCGCAGGAGTGCAAGCTGGAGGCGTCGCCTAGTCCGGTCTATGGCGCCGCACTGCTAATGCGGTTTGGGACTTAAATCCCATCGAGGGTTCAAATCCCTCCGCCTCCGCTGCAAGATCCCGAAGCCTCGGTCCACTGGACCGGGGCTTCGGCGTTTCGCCCCCGCGAAGCGTGTTTCCGCAGGTCGCAAGCGGTGCGGCAAACGGATTTCACATGGCGGCGGCGGTCATGTAATGTTCTTCCTGTCGCCGCGAACGGGCCGAAAGGCCGGGGAGCGAAGGCACACAAAAGAAAAATCAAGCACTCGTAGCTTAACGGATAGAGCATCTGACTACGGATCAGAAGGTTGCAGGTTCGAATCCTGCCGAGTGCACAGCAGTCCGAAGGCCCCGTGGAGAGATCCACGGGGCCTTCGGTGTTTTGGCCGGGGCGTCGCGTCAACCGGGCATGCGCTGCCGTCGGCGTCGGCGTCGGCGTCGGTGTCAGGGGCGCCATTCCTCCTGCCAGAGCCAGTGCAGTTCGTAGGACACGGCCAGGGTCTGCAGATCCTGCAGGGCGTTGAGTTCGTTGTGGGGCCAGTTCGGAGCGGTGTGGTCCGCCTGGCGGATGACGGCCTCGCTGTTGTGGGCGATGTTCCGGCGGTCGTCGATCTTCTGGTGGATGAGGCGTGGGGTGGGGCAGCCGCAGCGGGCGGGCGGGCCGGTGCGGTGCGGGATACGGCAGGGACAGCGGGTCCGGTCGAGGTCGGTGGTCCTGGTCTGTTCGGCCGCCGGGCAGTCGGCCTTGTGGAAGAGGTCGGCGGAAGCTGCCTCCTCGTCGAGGCGGGCGTGCACGAAGGCGGCCAGTGCGGCCAGCTGCACGGCAGGAGAGGCCTTGCCGGACGGGCGTGTGGCGGGCGGGCGTGTGCCGGTCGGGTAAGTGCCCGGAGAGTGCGTGGCGGTCGGGTGCGTGCCGGACGGGCGTGTGCCCGTCGGTGCGGGGCGGTTCGCGAGGCCCTCGGTGAGGCGTGCGGAGAGCCACCGCGCTCGGTCGGCACGGATCTGCGCTGCCTGCAGCCGCATCTCCACCGCTTCCGACCGCATCTTGCGGGCCCTGTCGATCGTCTCCCGGGCCAGGCGGCGCAGCCGCTGGCAATGCTCGAAGGAGTGCGCGAATCCCGCGAAGGCGTCGGTCGAGTTGAGCATCGTGCCTCCTCACTGGTTGGCGAACGAGGGGCCGTGCGGGGCAGGCCGTGCGGCAGGCCCCCCGAGCGAGTGCGGGCTTACGAGGCCGGTGCGTCCCGGCCCGGGTCTCTGGCGCCGGGCGGTGCGTGGGGGATTTCCCGTATGGCGATGACTTCTTGGGCGACGGTGGCGAGGCGTACGCGGTGGTGGCGTGCGCGGCGGCGCAGGGTCTCGAAGGCCTCGGCGGGGGAGATGCCGCGGCGGGCGGCGAGGAACCCCTTGGCCTGCTCGATGACGATGCGGGTGTGCAGGGCCGTGCGCAGCTGTGCGTTGAGGGTGTCCGCCTGCCGGAAGGTGCGGGCGTGCAGCAGGCCGATGGCGGCCGCGTCGGCGAAGGACTGGGCCAGCGCGAGGTCGGCGTCCGGCATCGGGCTGTGGCGGGTGCGCAGGAGCAGCAGGCTGCCGAGGGTCTCCTTGCGCAGCCGCAGGGGTACGGCGCCGGCGTAGGTGTAGCCGGCGGCGCGGGCCCGGAAGGTGAAGTCGCGCCAGACGGCGGGGGCACTGCCGAGGTACCCGGGGGCGATGACGGAAGCGGTGCGGTAGACGTCGATGGCGGGGCCCTCGCGCAGGGCCGCGTCGAGTACCGAGGCCTTTAGCGAGGCCTTGGCGGAATCGGCGTCGCCGGTGCCGCCGGTGCCGGTGCCGCAGGTGATTGCTGCCGGGCTGTAGAGACGGTTTTCCGGGGAGGACGGCGCTTCAGGGGAAGCCGGGAATCCGGAGGAAGCCGGTTGTGCCGGGGAAGTCAGTGGTTCCGGGGAGGCCAGCAGGACGGCGGCGTCCGCGATGTCGAGGATCTCGCAGCAGCGGGTCTTCAGCTGCTCCACGTAGTCGATGACGTCGAAGTCGTCCGCCAGGGTGTCGGCGAGCTGCACAAGAGTGCGAGCGATCTCCGCTTCCCTGCTCATCCCGTCCTCCGGTGTGCCGAAGCGGGCTCGGTGCCGCGCCCGGCGGACCCGCACGCATGTGTTGGCCACGTTCCGTGATCGCGAGATTACTCTTCATCGCCGCGACGGGTCCCGCGAATACCGAAAGCCGTACGGGCGGCACGCGCGCACCGGGGCGAGGGCATGTGAGAGCGGGCGAGGGCAGGCGAGGGCAAGGGCCCCCGGAGATGGTCCGGGGGCGTCCGCGGCACGCAGGGTCCGGGCCGGACTCGGGGCGGGCTCAGGCCGGCGTCTTGACGGCTGTGCTCGCCTGCTGCGGCTCCCGCACGATGTGGCGGGTACGGCTCGGCATCCCGAGCAGCGGGTTGGCGACGCCCCAGGCCGCGCCCTTGCAGATCAGTTCCTTGTAGACGGCTGCGAGCCGTCCCGTCAGGGCCGCCCGGACCGCGCGGTCGTCGGCGGTGACGTACTGGATCAGGCCCTCCTTGCGGCCCAGCGAGATGCACTGGTTGAAGTAGCGCATCAGGGTCTTCGGGAGCTTCCTGCCGGTCAGGCGGGCCGCGATGGAGTCGGCGGCCTGCCATGCCATGGGGGTGCCGGTCGCGCACGACATCCGCAGCGGCTTGTCGCCGGGGCCCATCGCCATGGCCGCGTCGCCGACCGCGTACACGTCCGGGTGCGACACCGAGCGCATGGTCCCGTCGACCACGATCTGACCGGAGTCCGTGACGTCCAGGGTGGTGGCCCGTGCGATCGGGTGGACGGCGAAGCCGGTGGTCCACAGGGTGACCGCGGCCGGGATGGTCTTGCCGTCGGCGGTGGTGACGCCGTCGGCCCGCACCTCGGTGACCGCGGCCTGCTCGTGCACGGTGATGCCGAGCTTGCCGAAGACCTTCCGCGCATGGCCGCGCCCCTTGGGCGAGAGCCAGTCGCCGAACCGGCCGCGGGCGGCGAGGGCGACGTCGAGGTCAGGGCGGGACTCGGCGATCTCGGTCGCGGCCTCGAGCCCGGTGAGTCCGCCGCCGACGACGACCACGGTCTCCCCGGCGCCCAGGGCGGCCAGGCGCTCGCGCAGCCGGAGCGCTCCGGGGCGGCTCGCGATCTGGTGGGCGTGCTCGGCGGTGCCGGGGACGCCTTGGGTGCTCCAGCCGCTGCCGAGGGCGTAGACGAGGGTGTCGTACTCCAGCTCCTCCTCCTCGCGCGGTTCGTCCGCCCCCGATCCGTCCGCGCTCGGCTCGTCCTGGTCGGGCGCGGCGGCGGTGACCGTGACGGTCTTGCGGTCGGCGTCGACGGCGGTGACCCTCGCGAGCTTCAGCTCGACGCCGGTGCCCGCGAACATCTCGCTGAAGGGCCGGTGCCCGAGGTCCTGGCCGGTGGTCAGCTGGTGCATGCGGACGCGCTCGACGAAGTCGGGTTCGGCGTTGACGAGGGTGATGGCGACGTCGTCGCGGTGCAGCCGCTTGGCGAGGCGCCCGGCGGCGACGGCTCCGGTGTATCCGGCTCCGATGACGATGATGCGGTGCTGCAGCATGGTCTGGCTCCTGTCGTCAGCTCTTCGGCTGTCATCAGCTCTTCGGCGGGTTCGCCCCTTGAACCGGGCAGCCCGCCGTTTCCTGACAGGAGCCTGATGTGAAGCACGTCACATCAGGGATCGGAGTCACATCAGTATCGGAGAGTGGTGCGGAGATCAGAAGGCGGTGCGCAGCACGGGATCCCCGTGGTCGGTGGCCGCCCACTGCCTGGTCGCGCGTTCGAGCTTGTCGGGGTTGACCTGGTTGTGGAACGCCGCGATGCCGTCGGCGGTGATCTCGATGCACATGATGCCGACGACCCGGCCGTCGAGGACCGCCACGACGGCGGGGGCGCCGTTGGCGGTCGTGATGTAGGCCTCGGGTGAGCCGCCGACGTAGGCGCGCTTGGCCTCGCTCGGCTTGAACAGGCCCCGCATGAACTTTGCGACCGCCACGGCGCCCTCGAACGCCTTGGCGCGGGCCGGGATCTTCCCGCCGCCGTCGCCGATCGCGACGGCGTCCGCGGTGAGCAGCGCCACCAGCGGTTCGGTCCGGCCGCTGGTGGCGGCCGCGAGGAACTCCTCGACGATGCGCACGGCCGCCGCCTCGTCGATCTCGGTGCGGGTCTTGCCCTCCGCGACGCGCTTCTTGGCGCGGTGGAAGATCTGCTGGCCCGCGGACTCGGTGATGTCGAGGATCTGGGCGATCTCCCGGTGCCGGTAGCCGAACGCCTCCCGCAGCACGTACACCACGCGCTCGTCGGGCGAGAGGCGCTCCATGAGCATGAGGACCGCGTACGAGAGCGATTCGCGCTGTTCGGCGGTGTCGGCGGGGCCGAGCATGGGGTCACCGGCGAGCAGCGGCTCGGGCAGCCACTGGCCCACGTAGGTCTCGCGCCGGGCGCGGGCCGAGGTGAGCTGGTTGAGGCACAGGTTGGTGAGGACCTTCGTCAGCCAGGCCTCGGGGACCTCGATGCGGTCGACGTCGGCGGCCTGCCAGCGCAGGAAGGTGTCCTGTACGGCGTCCTCGGCATCGCCCGACGAGCCCAGGAGGCGGTAGGCGATGGCCTCCAGGCGGGGCCTTGCCGCTTCGAACCGGTCCACGTCGTTCATGGTCAGAGCCATGGTCCGGATCCTAGCTCGCGCGGTACGGGCCGGCTGGGTGTCCGTACGCCGCGACCTTCCCGATAGACGGTCTTTCCGGCAACAGAGTGGCGCGGCAGCGGAGTTGAGGTTGCGGCATTGACATGCACGGCACAATGGTCCGGACCAATCCCGCCGGGGATGGGTGATGTCCGAGGGAGTGATGACGCGGTGTGGAGAACACGAGGGCTTGCTGTTCTGGTCGCGCTTGCGGTGGCCTTGGGGGTGGGCTCCGGGGTGCACGGGCCGGGTGCCGTCGCCGCCGCCGAGGAGCGGGGCAAGACGCGGTTCGTCGTCAGTGAGGCTCAGTTCGAGCGGATGTTCCCCGAGCGGAACGCCTTCTTCACGTACGACGGTCTCGTCGAAGCCACCCGTGCCTACCCCGAGTTCGCGCGGACGGGAAGCAAGGCGGTGCGGCGCCAGGAGGCCGCAGCCTTCCTGGCCAACGTCAGTCACGAGACCGGCGGCCTCTTCTACGTCGTGGCCCAGGACGAGTCGACGTATCCGATCTTCTGCGACAAGACCCAGCCCTACGGCTGTCCGGCGGGCGAGTCCGCGTACTACGGGCGCGGCGCGATCATGCTGAGCTGGAACTTCAACTACAAGGCGGCCGGGGACGCGCTCGGGATCGACCTGCTGAACGATCCGTCGCTGGTGGAGCGCGATCCGAAGGTGGCCTGGATGACCGCCCTTTGGTACTGGAACACCCAGACCGGCATGGGCACCGCCACCGGCCACGAGGCGATGGTGCAGCGGAAGGGCTTCGGCGAGACCATCCGCAGCCTCAACGGACCCGAGTGCGACGGGGGCAAGCCCGAGCAGGTGAAGCACCGGGTCGGGCTCTACCGGGATTTCGTGCGGGTGCTGCACGCCGCGCCCGGCAGGCACGTGAGCTGCTGAGTCCGTCTGTCAGTGGCGGGCGTAAGACTGTCCCCATGGAGTGGCGTAGCGCGGGGTTGAGCTGGGCGGATCGCGAACGGCCCGCGCTCGTGTGGGAGCGGGGGGAAGTCAGTCCGCTGGTCGTGGGCCGGCGGGTGGGGTTCCGGGCGCTCGGGCGGCGGGAGTGCGTGGGGGCGCGGGGGAACCCCTGCCCGGTCGCCGCCGCCGTGCCCGCGCGGGGGACGCAGGCCCGCTGCGACGAGTGCGCGCGGCTCGACCGGGCGCACTCGGTGGCCGCCGACACCATCGCCGACGATCCGCGGACCTACCGCGTCTACCTGGCGTGGTTCGGGGCGGGCCTGGTGAAGGTGGGGATCACCCGCGAGGAGCGGGGTCCGGCCCGCCTCCTCGAACAGGGGGCGGTGGCCTTCGCCTGGCTGGGCCGCGGCCCACTGATGGCGGCTCGGCGGGCCGAGGAGCTGCTGCGCGTCGCACTCGGGGTGCCGGACCGGATCTCGTACGCGAGGAAGCGGGCCGTGAGGGCCACCCTGCCGGGGGCGGACGAGCGGCGGCGCGAGCTGGAGCGGATGCACGGCTTCGCCCTCGCGCTCGACGGGTGGCCGGAGTCGCTGGAGCGGGTGCCGTCGGCTGTCGTGGACCACGGCGAGGCGTTCGGGGTCGAGCGTCTCGCGGGCGTCGGCGGCGGGTTCGCCGTCACCGAGCTCGTCGATGGCGGGGTGGTGCGGGGGGATCTCGTCGCGGTGGCCGGGCCTGATCTTTACTTCGACGATGGTGGGCGGCTTGTGGTGCTCGACAGTCGGCTGCTGCGGGGGTGGCGGCTCGAAGGGGCGGGGGGCGCGGAGCGTACGACTGTGCCGGTACGGGAGGTGCCGGTGGTCCAGGGCGGTCTCTTCTGACCCCTGGGCCCTGCTTGCTGACCGGATGGTCAAGTCTCGCTGCCCGTAAGGCAATAAGGGGCAGCGGAGGGTGGACAGTCGGGTGCGGCGCGGCCAAGTCTGTGGACATGAGTGATCAGCCTGTCGCGCCTGTCCAGCCCTTTGAACCTCCCTACTACGCCGTCGTGTTCACCTCCCTGAGAACCGAGGCCGAGGACGGCCACGACGACGGCTACGCCGAGACCTCCGACCGCATGGAGGAACTCGTCACCGCCGTGCCCGGCTTCCTCGGGATCGAGTCCGCGCGGACGCCCGGCGGGCTCGGCATAACCGTCGGGTACTTCCGCGACGCGGACGCCATCAAGCAGTGGCGCGGCAACACCGAGCACCGCACGGCGCAGAAGCGGGGGCGGGGCGAGTGGTACGAGAAGTACGTCGTCCACGTCGCCAAGGTGGAGCGGAGCTACGGCTTCGAGCGGGGGAGTGAGTAGCTGCGGCTGTTGCAAGAAAGTCCCGCTGACGCGCCCGTTTTGGGCGTTTCGGGCGGGACTTTTTTGCGACGCGCGTGGTGACACCGGCTCAGCGCAGCCTTTGGCCTCGGCTCTCCGCGACGCGCAGCGCGTCCTGGAGGGCCTCGGTCAAGCGCTGGGCCAGGTAACGGATTTCGGCCTCGGATGCGTCGGGGATCATGCCGTGCGCGTACGTCAGCAGCTCGCCGCCCATGCCTAGCTGGACCGACTCCATGGCGTCGGCTACGCGGGATACGGGGCCGGTGGCGTCGCCGATCAAGTAGCAGGGTTTGCCCTCGGGGCCGGGCCAGGGGAGCAGGCGGGCGGGGCTGATGAAGTCGTCGGCGTCGTCGTTCATCGGGCGACCTCCATGCCGTGGATCCAGTAGGGGCCGGGGGTGTCCAATCCGAGTGTGGCCAGCAGCAGTTCACGTCGGCGGCTGTGCTGCTCGTGGGCCGTGAGGTAGGGGCGTACTGGGCGGGTGGACTCTCCGGCGAGGGGGAGAAGAGCGTCGAGGCCGTAGCGGCTGCGGGGGGTGGGGGCGGCTGGTTCGGGGAGCAGTTGCGGTGGAGGGGTGGGGGTGGCCGTGGGCGTGGGTGCGGGGGTCAGGAGGAGTCTCACCCAGGTGGCGAGGCGGCGGATAAGGTCGGGGTTTCTTAAGCATGCTAGGGCGTCTAGGGCGTCTATGAATCGCACTAGAGTGCGCGGCATACTCATTATGGTCGTGTGATGGAATTCGCTCCAGACAAGCCTCGTTGGCGCCAGGTGGCCGAAGTGATCCGTGGGCGGATCGAGGATGGCGTCTACCCGCCGCGTGCGCGAGTGCCGTCCGTCGTCCAGTTGACGGCCGAGTTCGGCATCGCCAACGCGACTGCGCACAAGGTGCTCGGTGGGCTGCGCGCGGAGGGGCTGACCTACACGGAGCCAGGTCTCGGCTCGTTCGTCTCCCCCGCCGACACCCCACCGCCCGGGCGGGTCCCTGAGATCCAGGATGCTCAGCCTGTCTGGCGGAAGGTCGCCACGGTCATGGCCGCGCGCATCGCGGAGGGCGACTACCCCGTGGGTGCACCGGTGCCGTCGGTGGCGAAGTTGTCCTCCGAGTTCGGCATCTCGGCGTCCACGGCGCACAAGGTCCTGGCCCACCTTCGGGACAAGGGGCTCATCCGAGCCGAGGTCGGCCTCGGCTCCTTCGTCTCGCAGCGACCCACCGAGTGAGTCCGGAGCTGGACCGGACGCGCCCCGTCTGGCGCCAGGTGGCCGCAGCCATCGCGTCCCGCATTGACGACGGCACCTACCCCGTGGGCGCCAGGGTGCCCTCCGTCGTGGAGCTGTCCGCCGAGTTCGGTATCGCGGCTTCGACCGCCCAGAAGGCTCTGGCCCACCTCAAGGCGGAAGGGCTCGTCCGAGCCGAGGTCGGCCTCGGCTCGTTCGTCGCCGAGCCCCGGCTGTAGCCCTCCCCGTTTCTCAGGGAATTCACAGGTTGCCGAAAGCTCGCTCTCACGGCCGCCGAGCAATCTGTGTGTCATGACTACGACCTCGCCCCAGGGGCGTACCGAACTGCTCAGGGCGGACGGTAGCCCCGTCCGCGTCCTCGTCGTCGACGACGAGGTGTCGCTGACCGAGCTGCTCTCCATGGCCCTGCGGTACGAGGGCTGGCAGATCCGTAGTGCCGGGGACGGCGCCGGCGCGGTCCGTGTCGCCCGTGCCTTCCGGCCCGACGCCGTCGTGCTCGACATGATGCTGCCGGACATGGACGGCCTCGCCGTGCTCGGGCGCCTTCGGCGTGAGCTGCCCGACGTGCCGGTGCTTTTCCTGACGGCCAAGGACGCCGTCGAGGACCGTATCGCCGGTCTCACCGCCGGGGGCGACGACTACGTCACCAAGCCCTTCAGCCTGGAGGAAGTCGTCGCGCGGCTGCGCGGACTCATCCGCCGGGCCGGGGCCTCCGACCGGCGCAGCGAATCCGTGCTCGCCGTCGGGGACCTCACCCTCGACGAGGACAGCCACGAGGTGACGCGTGGCGGGGACTCCATCCACCTCACCGCCACGGAGTTTGAGCTGCTCCGCTTCCTGATGCGCAATCCGCGGCGCGTGCTCAGCAAGGCGCAGATCCTCGATCGCGTGTGGAACTACGACTTCGGGGGTCAGGCCAACGTCGTAGAGCTCTACATCTCGTATCTCAGGAGGAAGATAGACGCCGGTCGTGAGCCGATGATCCACACGCGGCGTGGTGCCGGTTACCTGATCAAGCCCGCGCCCTCGACCGAGGTGGCCGCAGCCTCATGAGGCGGAGACGGCAGCCGCGGTCGCTGCGGACGCGGCTCGTCGTCTCGGCGGTGGCGCTGATCGCCGTCGTCTGCGCGGTGATCGGCACGGTGACGACCATCGCGTTGCGCTCGCACCTGTACGAGCAGCTGGACGGCACGCTCGGCACGGTCGCGGAGCGTGCGTCGGGGCCGATGCCGAAGCCGGGGGCGGATGGCCCGGGCGTGCCGTCCGCGGAAACGGACGATCCGCTGCGGTTCGTGTCGAAGGGGCCCCAGGAGGTCGGCACCATCGGGGCCGTCGTGGAGAGCGACGGCTCGGTCGGCCAGGCACTGGTCAGCGCCGACCCGGACAACGGCAGCTTCGAGCCGCGGACCAAGCAGCTCAACGAGGCGGAGTCCGCCGCGCTCGCCTCCGTGCCGCGCGACAAGCAGGAGCACAACGTCGACATCCCCGGCCTGGGCGGGTACCGCGTGATGTACGCGACCGGCCCCAACGGCGACTTCCTCGTCGGCATCCCCACGGACAAGGTGCAGAACACCCTCGAAACGCTGATCATCGTCGAGGTCAGCGTCACCGCCGCGGGCCTGGTCGCCGCCTCGCTCACCGGCGCGGTCATGGTCGGCGTCGCCCTTCGCCCGCTGCGCCGGGTCGCGGCGACCGCCACCCGCGTCTCCGAACTCCCGCTGCACAGCGGTGAAGTGACGTTGTACGAGCGGGTCCCCGACGCCGAGCCGAACACGGAGGTCGGGCAGGTGGGCGCCGCGCTGAACCGGATGCTCGACCATGTGCACTCCGCGCTGCACGCGCGCCAGGAGAGCGAGACGCGGGTACGCCAGTTCGTCGCGGACGCCAGTCATGAGCTGCGTACGCCCCTTGCCTCGATCCGTGGCTACGCCGAACTGACGCGGCGGGGGCGGGAGTCGACCGGGCCCGACACCCGGCACGCTCTCGGGCGCATCGAGTCCGAGGCGCAGCGGATGACGGGCCTCGTGGAGGACCTGCTGCTGCTCGCGCGCCTCGACGAGGGGCGTGACGGCGGGCGTTCCCACGGAAACGGCCCCGGTGCCCGACTGCCGCTCTCGTATCAGAGCACTGATCTCTCACCGCTCGTCGTCGACACCGTGAGCGACGCGCGGGCCGCGGGCCCCGAGCACTACTGGGCCCTTGAGCTGCCCGACGAACCGGCGCTCGTCCTCGCCGACCCGGCCCGTCTCCAGCAGGTCGTCGTCAACCTCCTCGCCAACGCGCGTACGCACACGCCACCGGGCACGAAGGTCACCGCCCGCGTGCGGCGGGCCGGACCCGGCGTCTGCCTGGAGGTCGAGGACAACGGCCCCGGCATCGCGCCCGCCCTCCTGCCCCACGTCTTCGAACGGTTCGCCCGCGGCGACGCCTCGCGCTCCCGCAACGCCGGGTCCACGGGGCTCGGTCTCGCCCTCGTGCAGGCCATAGTCGCGGCCCACGGCGGCACTGTGGCGGTCGACAGCGTGCCGGGCCGTACGGTCTTCACCGTGGCGCTGCCTGCCGTATCGGAGCAGGTCAGCGGCCCGTCATGGGACTCACAGGCGGGCCACAGGCTCACCACACAGGCCTGACAGACCACTTGGCGAATGTCGGTGTCATGCAAACCGACTCTGCTTCGGGCGGTGCTTTCTCGGTCCCTCTGCCGGCCCGGGCCCACCTCCCCGCCGGATGGCGCGATGTGCCCGTCCTGGACATCGTGATCCCCGTCTACAACGAGGAGAAGGATCTGGGGCCGTGCGTGCGGCGCCTGCGTGATCACCTCGTGCGGACCTTCCCCTACCCCTTCCGCATCACCATCGCGGACAACGCGTCCACGGACCGCACCCCCGAGGTGGCGGCGCAACTCGCGGCGTCGAGCGGAGAAGTCCGGTACACGCGTCTGGAGCAGAAGGGGCGCGGGCGGGCCCTGCGCGCCGTGTGGTCCGCTTCGGACGCCCCCGTCCTCGCCTACATGGACGTGGACCTGTCCACCGACCTCAACGCGCTGCTCCCGCTGGTGGCGCCGCTGATCTCCGGGCACTCGGACCTGGCGATCGGCTCCCGGCTCGCGCGCAGTTCGCGGGTGGTGCGCGGCCCGAAGCGGGAGTTCATCTCTCGTACGTACAACCTCATCCTGCGCGGCTCGCTGCAGGCCCGTTTCTCCGACGCCCAGTGCGGGTTCAAGGCGATCAGAGGTGATGTGGCGGGGGTGCTGCTTCCGCTCGTCGAGGACACGGGGTGGTTCTTCGACACGGAGATGCTGGTGCTCGCCGAGCGCGCGGGCCTGCGCATCCACGAGGTGCCGGTCGACTGGGTCGACGACCCGGACTCCACGGTCCACCTGGTCAAGACGGCCACGGACGACCTCAAGGGGGTGTGGCGGGTGGGGAAGGCCCTCGCCGTCGGCGCGCTCCCGCTCGACCGCCTCGCGCGCCCCTTCGGGGACGACCCGCGCGACCGGCAACTGACCGGCGTGCCGCGCGGCCTGGCCCGCCAGCTGGTCGGCTTCTGCGTGGTCGGCGCGCTCTCCACGCTCTTCTACCTGCTGCTGTACTCCGGCTTCCGTACGTTCTCGGGCTCGCAGGTGGCCAACGCGCTCGCCCTGCTCGTGTCGGCGGTCGCCAACACCGCGGCCAACCGGCGGCTGACCTTCGGGGTGCGGGGCCGCGACCGGGCCGTGCGGCACCAGGCGCAGGGCCTGGTGGTCTTCGCCATCGGTCTCGCCCTGACCAGCGGCTCGCTTGCCGCACTCGGCGCGGCGTCGGGCGACGCGTCGCACGGCACGGAACTCGCCGTCCTCATAGCCGCCAACCTCGCGGCGACGGTGCTGCGGTTCCTGCTCCTGCGGGCCTGGGTCTTCCCGGAGCGGCGCCCGGACGCGGGTCCGCAGCCCGAGTACAGGGTGCCGCAACCCGCGTACGCGACAGCGGAATTCCACCCCGCGGCACCCGACACGACGACGTACGACCTCGCCCCCATCCGAACCGAAGCACCCGACCCGAGGAACGCACGATGACGACGACCCACCCGGATCACCCGGCCCACCCGGTGCCGCCGCCGGCCCCGGTCGCACCGCCCCACGAAGGCGCCGCACACCGGCGCGCGGGGGCGGGAGGGTTCCTCGCCCGTGCCTGGCGCGGACGCCCCGACGACCCGCGCTGGGCGCGCCCCGCCTTCCTGGGGCTGCTGCTCGCGACCGCGGTCCTCTACCTCTGGAACCTCAGTGCGTCCGGCTACGCCAACTCCTTCTACTCCGCGGCCGTCCAGGCGGGCAGCCAGAGCTGGAAGGCGATGTTCTTCGGTTCGCTGGACGCGGGCAACGCGATCACGGTGGACAAGCCCCCGGCCGCGCTCTGGCCGATGGCCCTCTCCGTGCGGCTCTTCGGGCTCAATTCCTGGGCGGTGCTCGCCCCGCAGGTGCTGATGGGCGTCGCGACGGTCGGTGTCCTGTACGCCGCCGTGCGCCGTCGCTTCAGCCCGGCGGCCGGGCTGATCGCGGGCGCCGTGCTCGCGCTCACGCCGGTCGCGGCTCTGATGTTCCGGTTCAACAACCCGGACGCGATCCTCGCGCTCCTGATGACCGTCACCGTGTACTGCGTCCTGCGCGCCCTGGAGCACGGCCGCACCAAGTGGCTGGTGTGGGCGGGCGTCGCGGTCGGCGTCGCCTTCCTGGCCAAGACGCTCCAGGCGTTCCTGATCCTGCCGCCGCTCGCCGTCCTGTACGCGGTGTGCGCGCCCGTGCGGCTGCGCAAGCGCTTCGGTCAGCTGGCACTCTCCGGGCTCGCGATGATCGTGGCCGGCGGCTGGTGGGTGGCCATAGTCGAACTGTGGCCCGCGTCCTCGCGCCCGTACATCGGCGGCTCGCAGAACAACTCCTTCCTTGAACTGACCTTCGGCTACAACGGCCTCGGCCGCATCAACGGCGAAGAGACCGGCAGCGTCGGCGGGGGCGGCGGAGGCGGTGGCGGCGGCGGCCAGTGGGGTGAGACCGGGCTCGGGCGGATGTTCAACTCCGAGGTCGGAGCGCAGATCTCCTGGCTGCTGCCCGCCGCCCTGATCCTGCTCGTCGGCGGCATCATCCTCACCTGGAAGGCCCGCAGGACCGACACCACGCGCTCGGCGTTCGTGGCGTGGGGCAGCGCGCTCCTGATGACGGCGGCCGTCTTCAGCTTCATGGCGGGGATCTTCCACCAGTACTACACGATCGCCCTCGCCCCCTACGTCGCGGCGCTGATCGGCATGGGCGCCACGGTCCTGTGGGAGGAGCGGGCCAAGTGGTGGGCGGGCGCGCTGCTCGGCGTGAGCGTCGCGGGCACGGCCTGGTGGGGGTACGTCCTGCTCGGCCGGACCCCGGACTACCTGCCGTGGCTGCGCTGGGCGGTGCTGGTCGACGGCCTCGTGGGCGCGGTCGGGCTGCTGCTCGCGGCCCGGCTCGGGCGTCAGTTCGCCCTCGCGGCGGTGGGGCTGAGCCTCGCCGCGTCCCTGGCGGGACCGGTCGCGTACACCCTCTCCACCGTGAACAGCGCGCACACCGGGTCGATCGTGACCGCGGGTCCTGCTTCGGCGGGGCGGATGGGCGGCGGTCCCGGTGGCGGCGGCGGTCCCGGCGGTGGCGGTCCCGGCGGCGGTGGCGGTGGCGGCGGGATGCAGCCGCCGGGCCAGAACGGCCAGAACGGCCAGAACGGTCAGGCCCCGGGCGGTCAGAACGGCAACGCCATGCAGCCCCCCACCGGCGGCCAGAACGGCGGCGGCATGGGCCAGCCTCCCGGCCAGAACGGCAACTCCCAGGGCCAGGGCCAGCAGGGTCAGAAGGGCCAGCAGCAGGGCGCCCGCACCGGCGAACGCGGCGGCATGGGCGGAGGCGGAGGCATGGGCGGCCTCCTCGACGGCGCCCAGGTCAGCGCCAAGGCCAAGAAGCTCCTGGAGACGGACTCCGGGGACTACACCTGGGCGGCGGCGGCCATCGGCTCGCAGAACGCGGCGAGCTACCAACTCGCCACCGGCGACCCGGTGATGGCCATCGGCGGCTTCAACGGCAGCGACCCGTCCCCGACCCTCGCCCAGTTCAAGCAGTACGTGGAGGACGGAAAGATCCACTACTTCATCTCCGGCGGCGGCATGGGAGGCGGCATGGGCGGCGACAGCGGCACCTCCTCCAAGATCACCTCCTGGGTGGAGGACAACTACAAGAAGGTCACCGCCGGCAGCGCGACCTTCTACGACCTGACCCAGCCGAAGAGCTGACATTGCCGAAGAACAGCTGACAGCTCACCCCCGGCAGGGGGCGGGCGCCCCCCCCCGCCCGGCCCCCCCGCCATTCCCGCCGGGAACCCAAGACCCCAGTACCACCCCCAAAAGTTTTAAGCCCGACGGGGGTTGACATACGGTGTTAGGGACAAACC